>JAURZE010000024.1 GCA_030653545.1 Nitrospira sp.
GGCCGTATCAAACTCGCTACGATGTGCCTTGATAAACGCGTACTTCACTCGGACGCCCTGCGCTCTGCGTCGATTGCCCATTGAACCTCCCTTTGTGCTAACGACCCTCTTAAAGGTGTCCGTTAAAGCCTGGGAAGTCCAGAATGTCCCCGTTTAGGGTTCCATAGTGCCCCTGTTTGCTACTCATGTTCCATAGGTGGCAAGACGAGAGGGTTGATTTTAGGGGGCAAGTCCAAACCTGCTCGAAAGGCCCGCCTTCCATTATGGGAGGCACGAATGGGAAGGAGGCTGGGAACCGCACCAACCTCAAATTTGCGCACATTAACTGTGCAGAGGCCCCCTTCGATAGTGCACTCGAAAACAGAAACGGGAACGCCGGCCACAAGATATTCGCCCGTTTGAGGGAGCAAACCAATTCGGTTGCTTACGGATACTATTGCAGTCCTTTGTAAACGACTGACCTCTAGCAGAAGTTCGGATGGAGTTAGTGAGCTAAGACAAGTATCGCCATGCTGGATCCGGCCCCGCAACGATCGTTGTTGATCAAAATCCGCATCAACACGGGCAGCAGCATACATAGCCTCGAAACTTTTCTTGATATCCCACCCCACCTCACGCATATCACCACACTTCTGGCAGCTCACCGTTCGCCTTGCTCCAGATTCCCTAGCCTGATCATCTGCCTGCCGCTCAAGAGCATTCCAATACGATGCCAGGGAAGCCGTCGGAAGCTTTGCACTGAGGCCCTCGCGCAAGAGGCGAAGCGGGAGGTGATCAGCTTCTCCTACCCGAGCATTCTCCAAAGCTTCAGGGTCTATCGGCACAGGGGTATTCTCAATTCGAGCTTGAAGAGTTGCAATTTCAAATGGCAAACCCTCTCGGCAGGTTGAAGGAGATGTCCCCACTACCTCGCATACTGATGCCGCCCCAAAGCCTGCAAGTGCCAAGAGATCAACGAGTCGCTCAGCTCTTTCAAGACCATCATAGATTGCCTCACCGATGTTTCTTTCGCGTAAATGATAGAGGTCTACCAGGTGGCGCGTCATTCCATCAGGGAAGTATTGGCGCACCCTGGCATAGGCATGGCACGATTGGTCAACTCGATACGCCACATGGCATGTAAGCTCCGTGTAAGATTCGATCCATATTCGAGTCCTCCATCGATTATGCTCATGCTCTGGATCGGCACGTCGATTAGGATCATTCTGTGCGTTACGGGTAGCAATAAGTTGATTGCTGTATGCCTCGTTAGCTGAAAGAATCACGCGCTTAAGTTCTTCATACTCTTCCGAAGAAATAGCTCGATCAAAGGGAAAAACCTGATCGCTATCTACCACTCCTACACCACCGACATAATTCATCCCTTCATAAGGTGATTCAAGAATATGCTCCAAATAGCAAGCATTCCATTGACTGCGAGGCACCCCCGAATCTTCGCAAGCTCTACACACAGAAACCCATGCTTCATGTCTGCCTTGAAAACAGGGGTGTCTTGGATCTTCATAGTAGACATGTTCTTTGATGGAGCCTGGCCGATTGCTGCCGTAGTACTTGATGACTGGCATGATTGCCTTTCCCCGGTCAGTCTTAAGGGATCCGCCCCTTTGTTTTGATCGAACAATCCACGTTCACCTCAAGCAACCCAAAGCTTGGCTAAAGAAGAATCCACCTGGTGTCACCAAACAGCGCCCTTCTACTTTTCCCCAATCATCACGTCGATCTCTGCCTTCAGCTAGAACAGGCAACGGCTCTGGAACCGTGTTCGATCTCCAGGTACGCACAGGGATTCTCTATCAAAGATTTGATTGCAAAGACACTGAGGGCTTCGCCGCAGGGGCGTTCAAGCCGGGATACTTTGCCTGAACGAAACTGGCGGCTTGCCATAACACCAACGCATTCACCACCGTCGCCACGATCAGCGCGCCGGCAAGCCCCACGCCAACTCGCCGAAGCAGCCACTCGGCTATTCCACCGGTCAGCCCACCTAGTGCGACGCCGGCCAAGAGACCGGCCACTGCGAACATCGCATAAAACCCCATCGCGAACAGCATCGCAAAGCTATCGGCATTGGGGGCAATCCCGAGATACCCCCCAAATCCTATCCACGCGCCCCATAGCCCCCCGAGCACCGGCCAGGAGATGCGGACGGCCCGCCAGAATGCATTTCCGTCCTTCATCACTTGCTTGCTCCCTGCCGCACGCTCTCCAGTGTTTGGCGTGCCCCAAGAAGATGCCGTGCGGTTGCATCTATCTTTTGTAAGTGGCACCCGCCGGACGGTTCATTCCACGTCAATTTCAACGATTGATTAAATCCGCTGCTGAGGACAAATTGTTTCAATGGCATGACGCGCAGTTGGGCGGAAGCCATGAGCGGGATGATTTGTTCGACTTGCAGGGACTGTTGCTGATTGCGCCATTGCATGCGGGCGCCCAGCCAGTCGCCCGTCCCGCCATCGATGAACACCCACCCCCAGCCGTCAGCACTCAGGTTCAGATAGCAATAGGCGCCATGATGACCCGCCCCCGCCCATTCACCCGAAAAGAAGCCGGGCGAGTTATCTGGCAGAGGCGTCAGCGCTTTCGCAGTCCCCAACCACACGAATACCAGTATGAGCCCTATGAAATAGCGCATGTGCCGACCTTGCCCCTGGATAAGAATACTTGTTCACACATCGTGAAACCGCGCTCCATCAATGCATAGCGGCAATCACTGGTTTCTGAAACCACTTCCAGCGCCTACACTGTCCGCTGCAGCGCAGTGTCAGCGCGCGGCTGTTGGAGTCGCCTGAAATCGACCGCTCATTCTTATGCCATCGCGGATATTCATGCCCATGAGCGTAAGATTTACAGCTCCGGCGAGAAGCTCTATACCCTGAACCACGTAAAAAGTCGTGTCGAATGCACCGGCCGAAGCCAAGCGATCAAGAACAATGGCGCAGGGCAGCAATACCAGCAAGCCGTTCGCAGCAATGAAGGGCATCCGCCTCTTCTTCGCGTCAACGAGCCTCCCCTTGCGAGACTTCGCGATGACGAAGCCACTTCCACCAGTAGCCGCAATGGCTGGAATCAGAATAAACAGACCGGGCATGACGATTAGCGCCTTTACGGTTGCTACTGCCTCATGAGCCCCAAAGAGTTCCACGGCTACAGAGGATAGAAAAAACGTGGCGATTGTTAGCGCCGCCAGTAATCCCGCAACGAGATGTATTGTCTTTGGCATTGCAGATACTCCTGCCCCCTACGGGCCGACACAAAGGTTTGGAACCGTCAGGCGCGTGAATAGATGTGGAGACGCGACTGCGAACTAAGAATTCAATGGCCAGACCCCTTTGTGTTCAGGGCCAGAAACCAGCGAACGACCCTGCGCTCGGCGTCACTGGTCGGTTGTGGCGGTTGCATCCAATTCAAAGAAAGAACAGAACCTCCCGGTTTCGTTCTCACAGTTGCGACCGCAGGCGGCGTCTACGGGGCGCGTTCAGCCCGTGCCTTCGACGCCGCAACGTCCGGCAGCGGCTGCCCCACGAGTCCCCGCACATAGTCCTTGTCCACTGCGTCGAGCAACGCCTGCCGGGCCGGACCTTCCGGCCCCTCGACGAGCACCATCACGTTGTGCACGCGCAAGCCTTCGCTGCGCCGCGCACTCGCGACGCCGAACGTCGCCGTGGTCGGGGCGGCCTCCGGAAAGCGCTCCACATTCATCGCGAGACGCACCGTGATTTCCTGGGGAAACGTCTCAAGCCGCTTGGCCTGTGCGCGCAGAAGATCGGCCTGCGGTTTGACGCCGGCCTTGTGATCGGTGACGAACTTATTGGCGGCCTCCTCGAGCTTTCGGCCTTCGGCATTGGCGCGGTCCGCTTGCGCCTGTTGCTCCGACGTGAAGGGAGGATCTTTTCGCGACCGCCGTGGCGCGGCGTCGTACGCCGTGCGCATTTGCGCGAGCAACTGCTTGTGCTGCCCCTCTTTCTCCGGCGGGAGCTTTTCTAATTCCTCAATTTGCTTTTCAAGACTCTTGCGCTCGGCATACATGCGATCGGCCTCGGCCTTGGGGAACTTGTACAGATAGCCGCCGCTCGCATTGGACGAAAACGCCCCTTCCCCTGTACCACGGCAGAAGGACAGGCGCGGCTGGCGTGAAAAGTCGTACGGAGCACCGCGCCGCTCGCTATTGGCAACCGGAGCGGGCAATGCCGCTGCCAGCGCCGCTTCAGCTCGAGCCGCGAATCCGAGCTCGGCCGGTGTCGCATCACGTACTCCGTCCACACAGTCGGCCAACCCGACACCGGGCACTCCCCACAACGCCATCGTGGCTACCACAGCAACAGCAACGCGAGTCCTCGTCCTGATCATCATGGTCCTCCAATTCTGGCCGTACCTGAAACAGATTTACGGGTCATCCCCCTTGTTTTTCCTTACCATCTTGCGACTCAGCGACAGCCGGCATCCTACTCACAGCTCATCTCCAGGCTCAGGAAATGGGTGGTGCAAAATCGCCCTGAGCTGATTGCGCCTGAAGAGCCTGCAATTGAGCGCGCGCCACATTGACGTCGAGGCCTAACCAGGTGCAAGCGATGTCGGGAGAGTTGAAGACGATGACCTTCACGCCATAGCCTTCCGCTTCTTTCAAGAGCACCAGGGCTCGTTCATAGGTTTCCCTGTTCACTAGGAGCGCCATCCGGCCCACCTTGAGTCGACCGATGACTTGACCGTACAGGTCCACGATCTCTTTCACCTCGTCAATGGTCGTGCTGAAGTGAGCCCTCTCGGCGTCGACCAGAACGGCCGCACCGGGCTTCACCAACGGATCGCTCAAATGCCGTCGTCCATGTGCAAGAACTTCGTCGTGAGTGACCTGCCCTGTCCACAGCTCCACCACCACGCTCCCATCATTCAACACGGCATAGTTATTGGGCATGCGTCTTCCCCCTTTTCAGCCGACCAGCACATCAACCCACCATTATTTCATGGAACCCTAACGACACGCTTCCGGCCTGTCAATTGTCTCCTTCTGACGGGCAGGCATTGCCAAGACTGCCCCCATCGGGGATTGCCCCCTCCTCACCCCATATCCTTGCAGCTTTGAGGCAATCGTGATACTCAGGAATCATGGCACAACAGGTACCACAAGCCCTTTCCGGCATTGAGCGACAAATCGCTCATGTCATGGCTCGCCACACCGCTGTGGCCATTGCGATCCTTTTCGGGTCCACAGCCACAGGGCATGCGCGGCCGGACAGCGACCTCGACGTGGCCATTGCCACCGTCACGCCGCTCACGGCCGAGGCTCGTATCGCGCTCATTGAAGACCTTGCGCTGACATTCGGGCGGCCTGTGGACCTCATCGACCTCGACCAGGTACATAGCCCGCTGTTGCACCGGATCTTCACACAGGGGCACATGATTCTCTGCAACGATCGGACGCGCTACGCTGAACTCCTCCTGCGCATGATCTATGAAGAGGCCGATGTGATGCCTTACTACCGCCGGATATTGTCCGATAGAAGGCACGCATGGATCGGGACATAGTCCAAGCCAAGCTCGAATCACTCCGGCGTTGCGTCGAGCGAATTGCCGACAAGACACCGCCCTCTGCCGACCCGCTGGCCCACGACCCCGATCTCCAAGACATCATCGCGCTCAATCTTCAGCGTGCCGTCCAACTCTGCGTCGACCTTGCCGCGCATGTCATCGTCGACACCTCCTCCAAAGCGCCCTCGACCATGGCCGACAATTTCGCCATTCTGCAGGAGGTGAACGTCATTCCCCCCGCCTTGGCAGACCGGATGATGAAAGCCGTGGGATTTAGAAACATCGCCGTGCATAGCTATCAGACCATCGATTGGAACATCGTCTATCAGATCTGCACCCGCCACCTCGACGATTTCCGGCAATTTGCCAAAGCCATTGCCCAGCAACTCGCCAAACGCTGAGCCTCAAACTCCCCCCTCTTTCCCCTGAAAGGATTCCATTCCTCGCGCCATATCGTGGGTAGAAGGCAACGCCACTCTACTCACGAGGTGCCTGATGAACCTGCATCGACTCAAGACGCATCTTTCAGCGCTCGATCCCCGTCTGTACCAGATTGCCAGCCTCAGCACACTGCTCCTGTATGGCCTCGGCTGGCTGCACTTCACGGTGTCGCCCGGGCAAATCGCCCTCACGATCGGCGCGGCGTTACTGACTCAATATGCCGGCACGCGCATTTACGATCTACCTGCCTTTGACCCCAAGAGCCCGCTGATCTCGGCCCTCTCTCTCTGCCTCCTGCTCCGCACAGACGACCTCACCCTGGCCGCGTTGGCCGCCGTCATCGCGATCGGCAGTAAGTTCGTCATCCGCTGGAAAGACAAGCACGTCTTCAATCCGACGAATCTGGCGCTGGTCGTCATGATTGCCGGCGGGCTCGGCTGGATTTCGCCCGGGCAGTGGGGGCAGGTCGCCTGGTTCGGCTTTCTCATCGCCTGCCTCGGCAGCCTCGTGGTCACCCGGGCGGCGCGGGCCGATGTGACCCTCGCCTTTCTTGCCTTCTATGTCGGTCTGTTGTTCGCACGAGCGCTCTGGCTTGGCGATCCGCTCACGATCCCGCTGCATCAGATTGAAAGCGGCGCACTGCTCATCTTTGCCTTCTTCATGATCTCCGATCCCAAAACGACCCCTGATTCCAGAAGCGGCCGGATCTTCTACGCCCTGCTCGTCACGCTGGCTGCTCTCTATGTGCAATTCGGCTTATTCAAACCCAACGGCCCGCTCTGGGGCTTGATCGCCTGTGCGCCGCTGGTCCCGGCCATCGACTATTTATTTCAAGGCGTTCGATACAGCTGGTCAGCCCCATCGAATGGTTCTTCGCCCGGTTCTCCCCTGTGCCCAGCAGCCTGTCGCCTGTCCCTTTCACATCAAAGGAGGTTCTCATGAGACGCATCGTTATTCCCATGCTCACATTATTCCTTGGCCTGTGTACCTGGAGCAGCGAAGCTTCCGCGTTCTGCGGCTTCTATGTCGGCAAGGCCGATACGAAGCTCTTCAACAAAGCGTCGGAAGTCGCCATCGCGCGCCACGACAACAAGACCGTCATCACGATGGCCAACGATTTCAAAGGCGACGTGAAGGAATTTGCGATGGTGGTGCCGGTGCCGACGGTCCTGGAGAAGGAGCAAATCCACGTCGGCGATCCGGCCGTGCTGAAACATCTGGCCGACTATTCGGCCCCCCGGCTGGTGGAATACTTCGACGAGAATCCCTGCCGACGCTACGACATGATGCAGGACCGGATGGGCACCATGAAAAGCATGGCCCCGGCCGCCGCCGAAGCCAAACGCGAACGCGATCAGGTCCTGGGCGTGACGGTGGAGGCGCAGTACCTCGTCGGCGAATACGACATTCTCATCCTCTCGGCGAAGGAAAGCGCCGGCCTGGAAACCTGGCTGACGGAAAACGACTACAAGATTCCCCACGGGGCTTCGGCCGTGCTCCATAGCTATCTAAAACAAAATCTGAAGTTCTTTGTGGCCAAGGTCAATCTGGGCGAACAAGCCAAGCTGGGCCTCACGCATCTACGGCCGCTCCAGATTGCCTTTGAATCGCCGAAGTTCATGCTGCCGATTCGCCTGGGTACGGTGAACGCCGACGGCGCCCAGGAACTGTTCATCTATTTCCTGACCCAGCAAGGCCGCGTCGAGACCACGAACTACCGCACAGTCCGCTTGCCGGAAGCGCAAGAGATCCCGCTTTATGTGAAGGACAAATTCGGGGACTTCTATCGCGATCTCTTTACGCAACAAGTGAAGCGCGAGAGCGAGCGAGGCGTGTTTCTGGAATATGCCTGGGACATGAATTGGTGCGATCCCTGCGCGGCCACCCCCCTCTCAGCCGAGGAGCTGCGCGGGCTGGGGGTGTTCTGGCAGGACAGCCTCGGCGGCCCACAACGAGGCCGGAGCATGCCGATGGCCCAGAACGTATTCCTGACCCGCCTGCACGTTCGCTATGACGCGGCGCACTTCCCCGAAGACCTGATGTTCCAGGAAACTTCGGATCGGTCGAATTTCCAGGCACGCTACATCCTACGCCATCCCTGGACCGGCACGGACGAATGCGCGGCGGCGACCACCTATCGCCAGCAACTGCGGGAACGCTATGAACGGGAAGCGCAAACGCTGGCCACATTGACCGGCTGGAATATCGGCGAGATCCGCAAGACGATGAACATCGCTGCCGTGCCGACCGTCGAGGGGAAGAAGTGGTATCGGCAGTTGTGGGCGAACTAGCACCGCGCACACACGACAACGGCGAGGCCTGGTATCACCAGGCCTCGCCGTCGTCTTCGCTCGACGCCAGCCCCGCGGCCGACGCTTCTTGCTCTTGCAGGCTGCGGAAAAACTCGGTGCATGGGAAAACACGGCCCAAATACTCGGAGTGGCGCCGCGGCCAGAACGACCACAGGATGCTCAAAAAGGCCGTCCAGCAAGGCCGCAGCGAACGAAGAGGCGAGGCATACAAGTTGGTACGTTGAGCCTCTTCGTGAAGCGAGAACGCCGCTGGCGGACTTTTTCAGCATCCTGCTAGCAGGAGAACGATCCTGCGCTATGTCCTGATCGAGAGGGAGACCGACGTCAGGCTGACCGATCGATACGCCAAGACTGCGCCGTTGACCGTCGTCGAAGGAGTGCTCACTGGGGACTCCGGTTGTCCGGCAACAGGAGTCGCAGGAAGGGCGGCTGGAGTTTCCGGTGGTCCGGCGGGGGACGCCTGCGGAGTCCGTTCACGCTCGCCCCTCAATTCCCGGCCAAGATTCTCGCGCAACTTTTTGAGGAAGTCCGGCAGATACTTCCGGATCTTTTCTGATTCCACCTTCGCCTCGTCAAGCGCGGCTAAGACTTGCTCAACCAGCGACTTCGGCTGCGAGGCACCCGGCGCCGGAGCGACGAGGCGAGTCGTCGCGTCCGCTGCCGGAGCCGCTGCATCCGTCGAAGGCTGGGTGGGCGCCGTGGTACCGGTTGACGATTGCGGGATCGCCGCAACCGTCGAAGGCGCCGCACCCGGGGTAACCGGTGTTGAGGGAATGCGGGATGTCTGGGTTGAGGTTGGAGTCGGAGCCGGTTGATTCTCCGGCAACGCTGGCTGTCCGGTCACGGACGACGCCACCTGAGCTGCCACAACCGTCACCGATCGTTCGACATTGATACTGAGGTCCAAGCTGGATAGTGATGACAGCCCCCCGAACTTGTCGGCGAGCGTGGCCGTCTTGGCCAGCGCTTCGTCGTCCTGGCCGCGGAAATACTTGCGGAAAATATTGCTTACCTTACGGAACAGCTTTTCGAGATCGTGCAACTCCTGCTCGTTCAGATCCCCTTCGACCGTCACGCCATACTGCTTCTTCAATGACGCCTCAACGCTCGTGGCCTTGACCTCGACCGAGCCCTGTTCCGTCTCCGCCTTCGCCTGATAGGTCGCTGCCCGATACCGGGCTTCAAAGTCGGCGGTCAGCGTGATCTTGTCGCCTTCGGCCGTCGTCACGCTCAACTGTCCGCTCAGGTCCGTCGACGCGGAAATGGCGGACACTTTCGTATCCAACCGCTGAGCGCCCGCCGCATTCGCCGCCGGAGCCTGGAAGAATTTGGATGGGTCGAACGGGGTCAAAGCTGAGATAGGCATAACTGCTGTTCCTTCCTGTGGACCTTATCGGATCCCCCCTAGCTAAACTTAAGGGGTGCTGTGGTATAGTGCCTCTAGATATTGGCTATTCGACTTCCTCGCGGAGAAGGAGCTCCTATGCGCACACCATCAATTTCGGTACGCCTTGCTCTCACGCTCCTGACGCTAACCCTCTCCAGCGGCTGTTCATTCAAGGCCACGCTCGATCAGACGATGGATACGACCTCCAATGTCAGCGGCACCACATCATCGGTTCATAGCTGGGTTTCAGAAGATGGGCTGGTGAAGCCGGACTACAAGGCGCTTGCCTTAATCGCGGCGAGCCGGGAGAACATGGAGCAGAACATCGCGGCCGGATCCGGCGAGTATCTGACCGCCGTCGGGACCTTGCTCGGCGTGCCGGAGCCCCGGCGCGCAGACTTCGGCGCCGCGATCCAACGCCGCTATGCCCAAGATTGGCCAGGCTCCCATGCGGCCCCGGAGCAGTGGCTCGCGCAGCTTCACGAAACCGCCCAACCCTATCGGCTATCCCACTAACCCCTGTCGGATCTCGTATGACCACACCTCAAGCCTCCGCCGCGACACTCCCTTTTCAACGAATCCTCCATCCCTCTGATTTTTCAGAGGACAGCCACACCGGACTGGTCCACGCGGTGAAACTGGCCGTG
The DNA here is from genome assembly GCA_030653545.1 of Nitrospira sp. Lineage (NCBI taxonomy): Bacteria > Pseudomonadati > Nitrospirota > Nitrospiria > Nitrospirales > Nitrospiraceae > Nitrospira > Nitrospira sp. The sequence continues at coordinate 10,314 of JAURZE010000024.1, forward strand.
GCCGCTCACGGCGAGCTGTCGATCATGCACATTGACCCGGATGTTCCCCGGGCGGATTTCGAAGACTTTCCCAAAGTCCGGCCGTTACTTGAACGCTGGGGGCTCCTTCCTCACGGCAGTCCACGCGAGCAGGTGGCCGACCTGGGGATCGCGATCAAGAAGACTCGGACAGTGGCAAAGAACCGGACCGAAGCCATTCTCCATTACCTCGCCAAGCATCCGGCCGATTTGCTGGTGATGTCCACGAATCAGCACGAAGGACTCGCCCGATGGCAGCATGAGAGTGTTGCCGAACCGGTCGCCCGTGAGAGTCAAATGGCCACGCTGTTCGTCCCCGCGCAGGTCGAAGGATTCGTGGCAAAGGATTCAGGACAACCGAAACTCCGCCGGGTGCTGGTGCCGGTGAGCGCGGAATACAGCCCGCAACTGGCCATCGACATGACCGCGCAGTTGGCGGCCGCCCTGGGCTGCGACAATCTCACGGTGATTGTCGTGCAAGTAGGAGACGATCGCACATTGCACTCGCTCCACTACCCGATCAAGACCGGTTGGCTCTGGCACACGATGGCCTGCCAGGGAAATGTCGTGGAGGTGATTCTCGCGATGGGGAAAGATTTCGATGTCGATCTCATCGTCATGACGACGTCGAAGCAGCATACCTTACTGGATCTCATGCGAGGCAGCACCACCGAACGTGTACTCCGCGGCGCCCGCTGCCCGCTGCTGGCCCTACCGGTCTGACATCCTCCGCACCACACTCACCGGCCCGTCCGACATTCCCGACATTCCTTCAGACTGCTTTCGCAGCACCGTACGCACGACCACCCCGTCTTTGAGAATGAGAAAATTCGTCGGCACGGCCGGAATTTTCGGCCCCGGCAGAATGATTCCGGCGAGATTCAACGGATCGGACGCGGACAGTTTGATCTCTTGTCCCGTCGTAACGCTGCCCACTGACTTGCGCAGCGCGCGCAGGGCCTCCACTGCTTCCGGCAGCGCGAACTGCTCGCCGACAAAGCCCGTCACAAAGCGACCGCCGCGCAGCTCCCCTTGCAGTTCCAATTTCCGATACACCACGAGCAGGTCCCGCCACGACTGCACCAACGACTCCCGTACCAACAGATCCCGAAAGACCACCCCGTACCGGCGCAAGAGCTGGCGGGCCGTCTGCTCTGCAGAACTGAGCGCCGATGGCTGACGGCTGACCGCGTTGCGAAGCAGCGACCAGCGACCCGCTGTATGCCGTGGCCGGCGCGCCCGTTCCCGGCCCTCGGCACGGCGGCGCCGCGGATCCATGAGAGCGCGGAGATTGTCGAACCCGTCGGCCGTCACCAGGCCCGCCGCGACCAACTCCCAGAGCCCCGCCTCGACTTCCGCCGGAAGATGATTAGTCAGCCGCACCAGATCGGCAAAGAAGCTCGCGCCTCGCTCGTGCAATGCACGGCGCAGGTCCTGGGCCACGGCACTCAACTGGCCATAGGGATCAGGTCCGGCTTGCGCCGCACCCTCTGCGAATGCCGCCATCAACCACTCTCCGTCCTCACGCGGAAACAGACTGATCGGGGCAACGCTCGTGGGCACGATGCGCCGCGCCTTATCAGCGTCACCTGAGAAGGCCAAACGCGGATGCGGCGAAATACGCCCCCAACTGACCGCGCCGCTGAGACAGAGACGGTCTAGAAACTCCGGCTCGTATTTCGCCAGGCGCACACGCAAGAGCTGCGGTTCCCAGGCGGAAGCCGCCGCTTCAAACCCAGCCAATTGCGTGATGATCTGCGTGAGTCCGGCCTCCCCATGCTGCCGAGAGCCCGGCGTCACATGCTGCCACTGAAGCAGAAAGCGCATGAACTCGGCGGCAGTGACCGGCTCGATGTCCTTGCGCAACCGGCCGATCGTCAATCGATGGATCCGCGCCAGAAGTCGGCGGTGACACCATTCGGAGGCGGAGATGCCGGAGAGTGCTGAGTCCTGGGTACTGAGTCCTGAGTGTGTTCTGAATTGCCCGCGGAGGACCTGGCCTTGCGTTTCTAATTTCAGCATCGCTGCCATGACACCATCGACAGACACATGCAGCCGGTCGGCCAGATGCTGCACCGTCGTCGGTCCGATACTCTCCATCCACCCCTGCACCACCGCGACAAGCACTTCTTCGTCGCCGGCCGCAAGCAATCGTTCAACCCGCTCTCGATTCTCCGCCGCCACCCAGCCCTGCACCGCTCGCCCCCCATCGCTCGACGACAACTCCACTATCCGCCCTTCTTCGATAAGGCGCGGCAAACACACGATCCAAGCCGCTCCCTCTTTGACCGGCACCCACACCAGTGTCAGCAGCGCATCGTGCAGTTCGTCGGCATCTCGCACCACCGGCCACGCCTCCCGCTCGACCTCCTCAATCGCCGCCGGGTCGAGTGCGCCGACCTGCCCGAGCATCTCCGGCGGTAGCGTCCGCCGCATTTCCACCGCCCGGGCGCGGCGCTCTTCCAGCGGCGCGTCATCGAGAAACGCGTAGGGGTTGGCGTTCAGAATCTCATGGGAAAAGACCGAGGGCACGGGCGTATCCACCGCGACGCAGCGAATCGTGCCGGCTTCGATGGCCTGCAGCACGGCCGTCAGCCCCTCCAGATCCATCGCCTCCGTCAGGCAATCTCGGATCGTTTCGTTCACGAGGGGATGATCCGGAATCTGCCTGGCTGCCCGCTCGCCGGTCAGATTCTCCTGGCAGGCGATCGCATCCGGGAAGACCGCCGCGAGCAAATCTTCCGACTTCATCCGCTGAATCTGCGGCGGCACCTTCTTGCCGTTGGAAAATCTGAGCAGCGCCAGCGACCGCGATGCATTCCACCGCCAACGCGTCGCGAACATCGGCGCGAGCAAGACTGCTTGAATCAATACTTCACGGACCGACTTCGAGTGGAGATAGCCGAAGACCGATTCCAGCGGGAAACTGTGCTTCTCGCCCAGCGAAATCACCAAACCATTGTCGGTCGCCGCGGCCTGCAGCTCGAAATCGAACGTGACGCAGAACCGTTTGCGCAGGGCGAGGCCCCAGGCCCGGTTGATCCGCCCGCCAAAGGGCGCGTGCAAAACCAGCTGCATCCCGCCGCTTTCGTCGAAGAACCGCTCAGCGACGATCGTGTCCTGCGTCGGCACGGTCCCCAGTACGGCCTTGCCGGTGAGCACGTACTCGATGGCCTGCTGTGCACCACGCTGATCCAATGCACACTCGTTTTTGAGCCAGCCGATGGCTGACACCTGACTGACAGCCGGATCATCAGACAGCGCACGCTCAGCAATCACGTGCCGTAATGAAGCTACTTCCGCCGATAATTCGGCTGTCCTCGACGGAGCCTCGCCACGCCAGAACGGAATGTTCGGCGGCGCGCCCTGGGCATCTTCCACACGGACCTTCCCCGCCTCGATCCCTTTGATGCGCCACGACGTATTACCCAACAACATGATGTCGCCGGCCAAACTCTCCACCGCGAAATCCTCGTCGACCGATCCCACCACCGTCCCATCGGGCTCCGCCACCACCGCGTAGTTAGCCGTATCTGGAATGGCGCCCCCGGAGGTGATCGCCGCCAGCCGCGCGCCTCGCCGTCCCTTGATCCGCCCGTTGATCCGGTCATGGAACAGATAGGCCAGGCCCCGCCCCCGCTGAGTGGCGATCCCATCGGCCAGCATATGCAGGACGCCATCGAATTCGGCCCGCGACAGATCCCGATAGGAATAGGCGCGACGGACCAAAGCGAACAGCTCTTCTTCCGTCCAGGTCTGAGTGGCCGCGGCGGCGACCATCTGTTGGGAAAGAATGTCGAGCGGAGCAGGCGGGATCGTGATCTGATCCAGCGTCCCCCGGCGGATCGCGCGCACGAGCGCCGCGCACTCCAGCAGTTCATCCCGCGTCATGGCAAAGATACGGCCTTTGGGAATCGCCTTGACCCAGTGGCCCGCACGGCCGATCCGTTGCAGCCCGGTGGCGATCGCTCTCGGCGAACCGATCTGACAGACGAGATCGACCGTGCCGACATCGATCCCCAGTTCCAACGAGGCCGTGGCAATGACGACGCGCGTCTTGCCGGTCTTCAACCGTTCCTCCGCCGACAGACGAATCTGCCGCGACAGACTGCCGTGATGCGCCGCTACCACGTCAGGGCCCAGATCGTGGAGCCGCTCTTCCAGGTAGTGCGACACCCGTTCAGCCAGCCGTCGGGTGTTCACAAACACCAGTGTCGACCGGTGCTGCCGCACGAGTTCAGCCACACGGTCATAGACATCGGACCAGATGGCGTTCGTGGCCACGGCGCTCAGCTCATCCTTCGGCACCTCAACCGCCAGATCCATCTCGCGGCGATGGCCGACATCGATGATCGTCGGACGCGGGCGAGCTCCGACCAGAAACTCCGCCACCAATTCGATGGGCCGTTGCGTGGCCGACAAGCCGATGCGTTGCGGCTTCACTAGCGTCAACGCTTCCAGCCGCTCCAGCGACAGGGCCACGTGAGCGCCCCGCTTGTTCGGCGCCAGGGCATGAATTTCATCGACGATCACCGTTCGCACCGTCTGCAACATGCGACGACTCTTGTCCGCCGTCAGGAGGATGAACAGCGACTCCGGAGTCGTCACGAGAATATGCGGCGGCCGCTTCAGCATCTGCTGCCGATCCGCCATCGGGGTATCGCCGGTGCGCACCAGCACGCGCAGCTCCGGCATGAGCAGGCCCGCTTGCAACGCCATCTGCCCGATTTCCGCCAATGGTTTTTGAAGATTTTTCTGAATGTCGTTGCTCAGGGCCTTGAGCGGCGAGACGTACAACACCTGCGTATGATCGTCGAGTTCACGAGCAAGCGCTTGCTTGAAGAGAGAATCGATGCAGGAGAGAAACGCCGCGAGGGTTTTGCCCGATCCGGTCGGCGCGGCAATCAGCGCATCCGCGCCGGATTGAATCGCCGGCCAAGCCTGCCGCTGCACATCCGTCGGCTGCCCGACCTGCGTCAGGAACCATTCCGCGATGAGGGGATGAAAGCGGGACAGCGTCATCGCGGCATCTTAGCACGCACTACAGGGCTGCTCCACCAGGCCAGACCACTGGTCTATCCACTCTCTCCGCGAAGTAAAGTCACCGCACCATTGACCGATAGAGGTAGCGAAGAGATCCATTCGCCGGCTGGCGTCATGGACAACCGTGCCTCAATGGCGCTCACAGGTGACTATGCATACGACGCTGCAGAACACACACTCCGGAGACTCCGCTGAGCCACGGACCACCATGCGGTCGTCGATACTCCTCCTCATGGCCTTCGGCCTCATCATAGGGCTCATCCTCATGATGGCAACGAGGAGGCCAGCCGTATCTTGCCCGGAGGAGTTGATCGGCACATGGAGTACGGCCGCACCGGGCTATGAAAGCGGCATGCTGGTGATGACCAAACACGCCGTCGTTTTCAGTGCAGGGGGGGATCATCTCGATGCTCAAGCGGTTCGTCGGCTGGAAACCGTCCCTGAGGGGCGCCGCGTGCTCTACACACTCGTCTACGGCAACTCTCGAAACGAGGAACAGACGCTCGTATTCTTCTACGATTCTCGCGAGCAGACCATCACCTTCAAAAATCAATCCCACCTCATCTGGACCAGAACCATGGTGGAGTCGTGATCGCCTACTTCAAACGGCGACAGCTCTTCGTACATCCCATTCAGTACTGGTTTGTCGCCACGACGCTGGTGTATTTCTCATGCCTCTTGATCGTGCTCTACGGCGCGGTCTTCCTCCCGATGGCACAGCCCCTAGAAACTCCCACGGTCTCCTGGGAAGAACGTGCCCAGGTCGCGACCCAGATTCTGGAGCTGAACACGCGGGTGTGGCCCTGGCTGCTCGTGACGTTCCTCGGGTTGCTCCTGCACTCCATGTATTTCATGCACCGCATCGCCGGTCCCCTCTATCGATTCGCCACACTCTTCCGATCCATCGGAGCCGGGCACCTTCACCAACGCGCCAGATTACGGAAACACGATTATCTCCATCGGGAAGCGCGGGACTTCAACGCCATGCTCGACTATCTGGAACACCACATGGCGCTGCTACATCGGCATGGCACAGCCATAGCCCAGACCTATGAGGATGCGGTCCGTCCGATCCAACAGCAGTCGTCGAACCAGTTGAACGCTGCGCTCCAAGCGCTCGAAACGGATATCTCCCAACTCCAGCTCTGCGTCGCGGCATTCAAGCCACAGGAGGCACCGCTGTCACCCTCTCAACTGTCCCTTGAGTTTGCGGATCGGGTCACCGATGACCCACCGGCCAGGTTGAAGGCGGCATAGCCATGAACGACGTGCTTCCCGTCACGAGCAACCCGACTCCGTCCACTGAAGCGCCACCCGCCTCTTCAGCGGCACATCCGCCCCTGCGCCATCGCCAATCCGGGCTACAGAACCCTCACACACAGAGACGACGGCTGGCCTTCGTGCATCCGATTCAGGCGCGCCTCCTCATCCTGACCCTCACGTACACAATGATGATCGCGCTGCTGTTGGCCATCCCCGTGTTCAGGCCCCTCATGCAAGCCCTCGACAACCCGGCGCTCTCCTGGCAGGAGCGAGCCGTCGTCGCAACCGACTTGCTCAATCTGCACGCCCGATACTGGCCTTGGGCACTGGGAGCCGTGGCGGTACTGACCATCCATTGCCTGCACTCCCTGCGGGTGGTGCATCGCATCGCCGGCCCCCTCTATCGATTCAAGCAGCTCTACCGAGAGATCGGCGAGGGCGACCTGTCCATCAGAGCGACACTCCGCCAACACGACTACCTGACGCCTGAAGCAGACCTCTTGAATCGGATGACGGCCCAACTCCAGGCCAGAATCAGCACAAGCAAACAAGCGCAGACAACGCTGGCGTTGGACGTCGAACGGCTCAAAGAAGCCGTTGCCCGTGAACACAATCCAACCCTCGCCACACTCGTGCAACAGACCGAACAGGATCTGGCGAGCCTAAAAGAGTCCCTCGATTGGTTCAAAACTCATAGGGGATAGACACTTGGACCGCAGCCTACACAAGACTCGTCAGCGCACAGGTCAGGCAATCCAACAGACGGCACCTGGCGCATGGGGTACCGCCACCGGCTTCACGTTGATCGAACTCATGATCGCGGTGGCAATTGCCGGCATTCTGGCTTCCTTGGCCGGGCCGACCTATACCGACTTTCTCTATAAAGCACGGATTGCAAGGACCGTCGCCGAGCTTCACGGCCTGGCCAAAGAGCTTCAAGGCTTTGCCCTTTCAGCGGGGCAATACCCCGACACCCTGGCGCAAATTGGCCGGAGCACGTTGCTTGATCCATGGGGGAATCCCTATCAGTATTACCGGATTAATTGCGGCCCCGTTGACATCGGCTATCTCCACCAACCCGATCGTCCTGATGGGGAATCTGAAGGCCGTATCATTCCCGTCGCCGATCCTTCCCCAGCCCATGCAGGACGGATACTCCTCACAGTCGGAAACACCCATACCCAGAAATTGATCCAGCTCGTTGCGGGGAGTGGCGGTGGAAGCAGCGCGAGCGGAGGCGGAAGCAGTGCGAGTGGAGGCAGCAGCACCCCGAGCGGAGGCGGTGGCCCACCCTGCGGCGGGGTCGGAGGAGCACGGAAGGATCGCTTCCTGGTTCCGATCAACTCCGATTTCGATATTTACAGCATGGGACGGGACGGACAGACCGTCGCTCCTCTCACGGCTCCCAAGAGTCACGATGACATTATTCGCGCCAGCGATGGTGGCTTTTACGGCCTCGCGGCCTACTTCTAATTCGCGGGAATCATGAAGGCATTATTCTCCACGTCCCTGCTCCAGAGTCGCATCGCCCGCCGCATGCTGGGGCTCTTCATACTCTGCGCGCTGGTTCCAACATCGATCCTTGGCTGGGTGTCGTACCGGCAAGTTACCGATCAGTTGATTGCGCAATCCTCGCTTCGCCTCCAACAGGAGAGCAAGGCCCAGGGGATGGTACTGTACAACCATCTCCTGACACTCAAGGCGGATCTCGATCGCCTCGCCGATGGACTGCCGCAGGACGGACCCGTCGTAGAGGACTCGACACTCACCGCGTCAGTAAAGGAACTGGGGCACCGTTTCCGGGAGCTGCGCCTACTAAAGTACGACAGCCCCTCGCATCACCATCTGAACGAGACGCAGGTGAGCCACCTCAAGGCAGGCAAGACGCTGCTCCGGTTTCAGTCCGCCGCCAACAACCTTCGGGACATTGTTTTGACTCGCGCCGTCAATCCGGATCGATGGGAGGCCGGCCTCCTCTCAGCCTCAATCGATGAAACGCTACTCTGGGGCATGCAGTCAAAAGACATGCTGCCGGCAGAAACCGACCTGGCCGTTGAAGGCCATGACCGGCGGATCCTCTACTCGACCTTTCAGGAGCGGATCGCGCTCCCGACGCTCCAACGGCAGGACCTGGCCGCCCCTATGACAGAAGCGTTCGTCTGGCACTCGGGTGAACACGACTACGTCGCGGGCGCCTGGACGGTGCCCCTGCGATACATCTTTCTTGCAGATCCCTGGATCGTCGCGCTGAGCCAAACGAGAGAGTCTGCCCTCGCTCCAGTTGATCAGTTCCGGCACACCTTTCTTCTGGTCATCGCCTCGGCGTTGAGTCTCGTGGGGCTGCTCAGCCTCTCGCATATCCGCCGGAGCCTGCAACCGGTGACCCTCTTGCAGGAAGGCACAATGCGCCTCGCCGGCGGAGACTTTACGACTCGCGTCACCGTCACGAGCCGGGACGAGTTTGAAGACCTGGCCGCCTCGTTCAATCGTATGACCGGCCAGCTCAGCCAACAGTTTCACATGCTGGAAACTCTCTCGGCCATCAGCCACGCCATCCTCTCCAGTCATGAGCCCAAGGCGATGACGCGGCTCGTGCAGTCTCGCATCTCCGAAACCGTCGCCTGTGACGCCGTGGGCATGGCGCTGATGGAATCGGGCCGCCCGGGATCGACGAGCCTGTCGGTGCGGCACCTGAACTCCTGGTCGGAAACTGAATTTACCGAGACCGGCTGTCGGTTTACTGAGGCGGATCTGGCCTTTCTCCAGATTCATCCACACCATGCCATGCTGGGAGCCACCGCCTTGCCCGATTATCTGACGGGCCTCAGAGCGCTCCAGCTCACAAGTTTCGCGGTCTTTCCGATCTTCGCAGACACACTCGTCACCGGCGCGCTGGTGCTCGCGTATCGGCCAGGGAAATCCCCTTCCGCCGACGATGTCGTCTCGGCCCGTCGGTTGGCCGATCAAGTCGCCGTCGCCCTCACCAACAGCCGTGCCATCGAATCGCGCGTGCGCGCACAGATGGAGCTCGTCGGAGCCGTCGAGGCGAAACACGAGGCCGAGGAGCGGGCCACAGTGTTGCAAGCCGAGAACCAGTCGCTGGAGACAAAAGAAGAACGGCTGCGGCATCAGCAGACTGCTACTCTGAACCTTGTCAAAGACCGGACGGTATTTGAAGGCTCACTGGCTGAAGCGGCCCAACTGGTCACGACGACGGCCGCCCAGGCCCTCGGAGTCGAACGGACCAGTGTATGGATCTTTGAAGCGAGCCGCCGCCTCCTCTACTGCCTCGACAGTTACGAACGGTCCACGGGGCGTCATGGACCGGAACCCACGCGGTCGCTCTCACGATATCCTGACTATTTCGAGAAGCTCCAGCGCGGGCAGGTCCTCGCGGCTGCGCAGGCACAGCAAGATCCACCATTTCACGAGTTAACGTCCGACGTCCTTTCGCCGCGTGGCATCAGTTCACGGCTGGACGCCCCGTTTCATACCAAGGCAGGCTTGGCCGGAGTGGTGACGGTCGAACATGTGGGGGCTCCAAGAGAATGGGCCGCTGACGAACAGCAGTTTGCGCAAGCCCTCGGAAACTTCATGACGCTGGTGCTGGAGGCCGCTCGCCGCCGCGAGGCCGAAGAAGCTCTGGCCATCGCCAAACTCGCGGCCGAAGACGCGACCAAAGCGAAAGCGGAATTCCTCGCCAACATGAGCCACGAGATCCGGACCCCGATGAACGGCGTGATCGGGATGACCGAGATCCTTGCGCACACGTCGCTGTCCGACACGCAGCGCCACTAGGTGGAGACCATTCACAACTCCGGCGACACCTTGCTGGCCCTCATCAACGATATTCTCGACTTCTCGAAGATCGAAGCCGGGAAACTGGAAATCCAGCCGGCCGCCCTCGACCTCCGAGACCTGGTCGAACGCACGGCGGAACAGTTAGCCGAGCGTGCGCAACGGAAAGGTCTGCAGCTGCTGGCGGAGTATGATCCATCGGCGCCTACCGCGGTCATCGGCGATCCCATTCGCATCCGCCAGATCCTGACGAATCTCCTCGGGAATGCCATCAAGTTCACCCAACAGGGGGACGTGCGCGTACACGTCACCGTAGACGTGCCGCCGCCACGAGAAGCCGGGCCGGCAATCTTCCGCATTGCGGTCAGCGACACAGGAACCGGCATCAGTTCCGAAGGCCAGGCGAGGCTCTTCCAATCGTTTTCTCAAGTGGATGGGTCCTCGACCAGGGTCCATGGCGGCACCGGCCTGGGACTCAGCATTTGCAAACAACTCAGTGAATTGATGGGCGGCACCATCGGGGTCCACAGCGTCATCGGGCAAGGCAGCACGTTCTGGGTTACGCTTCCCTTGCCCGTACAAGCCGAGCCCGACGCCTTGCACGTGCCCGATCCTGCACTCACAGGGGTCCGGATTTGCGCCGCCGTGAATCACGCCGTGACTCGTCAGCTGCTCACACGGTATCTCGCCCCCTGGGGCATCACCCCCCGAACGGCCGATACAGGCGCGGAATTTCTTGAACAGGTCATGAACGAACTGGCCACGGAGGGCGGCCAGGTGATCGCGCTCATCGATGAAGCATGCACAGATATGAGCGATATCGAACTCCTGCAGGCCCTGACGTCTGACTCCACTCTTGCCGCGGTGCCCACGCTGCGGCTGGTGTCCTTCGTCCGCCGGGCCGAGGTCGAACAAGACCCGGTGTTCGGCAGGACTCCCTTCATCACCAAACCGCTCCGCTACGATGCTTTTCATGAAGCGCTGCTGGGTTTGCTCGGCAAGATCCCGCTCCCATCCGCATCATCGACTCCGGCGTCGACCGCACAACCTCAACTGACCGGTGCGGTCCTGTTGGGCGAGGACAATCCCGTCAATCAAGAGATCGCGACGCTGATGCTCGAAAGCCTGGGTTGCTCCGTCACCGTCGCACAGAATGGGCGAGAGGTGGTCGATTGTGCGAAGAAGAGTCGCTACGATCTCATCTTGATGGATTGTCAGATGCCTGAGATGGATGGGTTCGAAGCGACGCGCCTCATCCGGACATGGGAAGCCGAACTGGGCGGCGGCACGTCGACGCAACCTATTCCCATTGTGGCACTGACAGCCCATGCGACACCCGGTGATCGCGCCCACTGCCTGGCCTCAGGGATGAGCGACTACCTTTCTAAACCCTTCACGATGGAACAACTGCAACGGGTGGTGACCTCGTGGCTGGCGCAGAGCGCTGCTCCTGAAATCCCTGCACAAACCGGATCCACGCAGGCTGGAGATGCCCCACCGGCAGATGCCATACACGCAGCGCCCCCGACCGTCGACCGTCAAGCATGGCATTCGATTACCGCGCTGCAGCGGCCCGGGAAGCCGGACATGCTCGCTAAGGTTCTGACGCTCTACCTGAAGGACTCGCAGCAGCTCGTCGACCAGCTTCGTCGGGGAGTTGCCGCCGGACAAGCCCAACTCGTCAACGAAGCCGCGCACAGCTTAAAATCCCGCAGTGCCGTGCTCGGTGCAGTCTCGCTGTCCGACTTGTGCCAGCAGATCGAAGCCATCAGTCGTCGAGGATCAGTCATGGATGCCGAGCCATTACTCGATCCACTCGAAGCCTCGTTTGCCGATACCTGCATCGTCTTTCAAGCTGAACTCAAGAAGAGAGCCGCATAGCTCTGGCCGTAGATCCAACCACCTCTACGTTACCTGCACGTGAAAATTGGAGTCGATCTAGTTCCGGTCGGGGCTGCGATCAGCACACTCGAATCGGATTGAGTCGTCGGCTGCCCGACCTGCGACCGAAACCAGTCGGCAATGAGGGGATGGAAAGAAGAGAGCGGCATCCCGTGATGCTAGGATGCCGCTCTAAGGGAGTCAAGGCCGCGTCCTACCCCGAAAGGCCTACTAGCGACGAGAGGCTAAACGTCCGGTTGTCGCAACTGATGCCGGACCACTACCCGCTGCTACCGTAGCCTGGCTGGTTAACGCCCCAGTACTTCCGTCGACGTTGAACTTCGAAATCGTATTCGACCCTGAATTCGTCACATACACAAACCGGCCCGTCGGATCCACCGCCACGCTGCTCGGCGCCGTCCCCGCTGCTACCGCCGTCCCCGCCGTCAACGCGCCCGTCGTTTGATTGATCGTATAGACCGACACGTTGTTCGACGTCGTATTCCCCGCATACACAAACCGGCCCGTCGGATCCACCGCCACGCTCCGGGGTCCGGTGCCAGAGGAAACTGCTGTTCCTGCATTTAAGACGCCACTGTCTTTGTCCCCAGAAAACACAGACACCGTACCGCCAGTGCTGTTGGCAGCATACGCAAATCGTTGCTGTGGATTGGCAACAGCCACAGATACAGGAGTCGTGCCTGCCCCAATCGATACCCCAGCGGTCAGTACGCCCGTCGCCGCATCAATAGCGAACACCGACACGTTGTTCGAGTTTCTGTTTGCCACGTAGAGAAACCGGCCACTTGGATCGACAGACACGGACTTGGGGAAATCGCCGGCATCAAATGGTGAACCGGAGACTTCCGACAAAGCCCCCGTAGTCGGAGCGATTGAAAACACACGTACATTGTCGGAAGCCACGTTGGTTACTACATAGAGAAATCTCCCCGCTGGATCAACAGACACCGATTGCGGCCCGGTTACGGTAGAAGCAGACGATCCAAGCGATAACGCCCCACTACTTTGATCAACGCTAAACACTGAAATCGTATTAGCGTTCGCATTTGCCACGTACACAAACCGTCCCGTCGGCTCGACAGTCACAGAGCTCGGCGACGAACCAGCTAGGAACGGCGATCCGGCAACACTGCTCAATGCTCCAGTACTCGAGCTGATGGTGAAGGCAGACACATCACTCGTATTAGCGTTCGTCACATACACAAACCGCCCTGTGGGGTCCACCGCCACACTGCTCGGCGCCGTCCCCGCTGCTACCGCCGTCCCCACCGTCAACGCGCCCGCCGTTTGATCGATCGTAAACACGGACACGTCGTTGGTCGTAGCGTTCCCCACATACGCAAAGCGGCCCCTCGGGTCAACCACCAGAGACGTAGGCCCAGAGAGCGTCGCCGTTACAGTACTACCTGCAGAAAGCAGCCCCGTGGAGGTATCCAACGTATACGGCGTGACAGAGCTCAAGCCCTTGTTCACGACATACACAAACCTTCCAGTAGGATCCACGGTCACAGACTGAGGGTCTGTTCCGAGCACTGTTGAGGCGGAAAGTAAAGTCAGTGCGCCAGTCCCCGTATTCGCACTATAAATTGAAAGCGTTCCTGATCCAGCGTTGTTATTATTCACGACATACGCATATTTAGTGGAAGCCGCTCCTGCCCCCAATGTGAAATTCCCGCCGACCCCGCCGCCGTCGCTTGGACAGCCGGTGAGAAGAAACAGTCCTGACAACGCGTACATAATCGACAACGATTTCTTCATGGTACATCCTCCACACCTAATCTACTTCACACACTATGCAGTCACGACTGCTCTTGCGATAGCGTAGCACTATGGAAAACTAATGCCAATCGAGAGGTTCATGTTTTCCATAGACTTTGCCGGTCGTGCGCTGTCAGATTGTGGGTGAAACCGGACGGAGTGTTCCATCGTGCTACTCAATCCCCTCGTCATACTTGGCTCCGGCTACACCGCCCGTTTTCTCTGGCCGCTCATCGCCGATCGTTCGCCAACGGTCTTCGCCACCAGCCGATCCCCGGAGCAGCATCTCAGCTATGTGCCGCCGGCCCACCGTCTCCGGTTTGACCTGTCCCAGCAGGACACGTGGACGAATATTCCCCGCGATGCCGATCTCCTCTGGTGCTTTCCCGCAACGCCACTTGAGCTCGTCCGGCAATTCGCTGCGTCGCTGAGCGGCTCAGCCCGCCGCCTGGTGGTACTCGGCAGCACCTCCGCCTATGACACGGGAGTCTCCCACGCATACCCACCACCTTGGATCGATGAAACCGCTCCGATCGATCTAAGTAAGCCTCGCGTGCAAGGCGAAGAACACCTCCGCCTGGAACATGGCGCCATCGTGCTGCGCGTCGCCGGCATTTACGGCCCAGGACGCAATCCCCTCGACTGGATCAGAAGCGGCCGTGTCGGCCCAACGCGCAAATACGTCAACCTGATCCACGTCGAAGACCTCGCGGCCATCTGCCTCGCCGCCGTGGAACGAGGGCAGCCCGGCGAAGCCTACAACGTCAGCGACGGCCAGCCCCGCACGTGGGAAGACATCTGCGAGACGATGCTGGGCCCTGATGCTTGCCGCGCTGCTGACAACGCCACACAGGAAGAGACGGGGAAACGAATCGTCTCTACCAAATTTCCTCGAGACGCCGGACTGCAATTGGCCCACGTCGACCTCTACCGCTCGCTCCGTGAACTCGATTCTCCGTAGAGATGAACCCGGCAGTCCTCCATGCCGTAGCAGGCTCGTTATCAATACATCGACCGGCCCTGTGAATATGCCCCGTTACGCAGGCGACTCCCTATTGATTTCTACGATGGTGATTGATTGGCCCTTGGCGTCGACATCCTGCTGGAGCTCCCAGCGACTGAAGACCGTGACTTTCGTTCCGTCGCGTCGTTCATGAATCAGGCGCCCCTCCCAAAACCCTTTGGCTAATAGCTCTGATTCAATATGCTCGAGCGAAACTGGAAAGACCGTATGGAGAAGCTGGTGGGATACCTTCCCCAGTGCGCTCTTCTTGTCCCATCCGTACAACTCGCTTGCCCTATCGCTCCAGTAGCGAACGGTCCCGTCCTTATTCCGCACCATCATGGCACCCTTGGCAATGTCCACACTGCCGCCGGCCTTTGCATGCGTCCTGCTTTCATACCTTACGGGTGATTCCCGTGCCGCGTAGGCGAGTGCGTGGTGCAGCGTCTCGGCCACGACTCGATGGCCATCGCTGGTCCAATGGGTGTCGTCAGGGATAAATACCAGCTGCTTTGCCTTTGCCGCAGCCGACAGTGCAGGCGTGAGGTCGATATAGTGGATGTCCGGTGAAATATCCGCTACCAATCGACGGAGCCGTTCCGGCAAATCGTTCAACTCCCACCACTTCAGATCTCCCTGTGCATTTCCATCAAACCGGGCAATGTCGTGATACACCCTGAACTTAGTCGGAGCAAATGCGACCATAAAGCCTGCGCCCTTGCTCCGAGCCAATTCATAGGCCTCCTTGAGAGTGTTCGCGGTTGTCTGTAACGCCTTCAATTCCTGTCCAGTCGGCACAACGGATGAAGTGTGGTCCAGGAAATAGATCCGTTGCTCGTGACCGTCCCCGCCATCCATCAAGCCATAATTCCCTGCGATCCGCTGGTTCGGCACACAACCATGGATCCATCGTGCCAGCGCCATGAGGCTATTGAGAAAAAACGAACGGTCCCAGGCCAGACTCATCCTATTCCACATGCCGTTCAGAGCAGACACCCGGTTCTCGTAACTTAGGGCGTCAACAAGATCATTGCCTTCGTAGAAGACCCATACAATCCACTTTGGGCGAAGAGGAAGGGCGTAGCGCTTCAACACCGCCAATTCCTGCTGAGGGCCGTAGCCGGATTGTCCGAGGTTAGCGACTGCTCCTCCCGACAGCTCCGCCAATCGAGTCGTCGCAAGAAACGATCCTGGCAACATAGGGGACTCCACATACGAATCCCCGATGACGGCGATCGCTGCCTCTGCGAGATCCTGATCGTTCCTGAATCCATTCTTGTCATACTTAACGTCGAAAGGTTCGGCAGGCTGGATCGGAAGGCAGATGCCTTCGCCGATGTTGCCCCGACCGAACACCGTCTTCACGGTAGACCCGGGACGTGGGAGCGCCAGCAACTCACGATCCGGAACATAATTGGGCTGTTCCCACGGAAGAAAGCTAGTGGCCCCGAAGGTCTTCCTATAATCGATGAGATTGAGCCAGACAGGAACTTCAGCCAAAAGGAGCACCGCCGCAAGAGACAGTGTCATCAATACGAATTGGCTTCTGATTTCATCCCGCGGGATATGAGAGAGCAGCGCGTATGCGCCCCATGCGAGAAAGTAGGATGTACCCAGAATACTAAGCAGATGCCGGGCGTCCGGCACGGCGGTCGACAACCCGAGCTTAAATGCAATGACTGCCCCTCCAACAAACAGCACGCCGGTGATGAAGAGGATCGTTCGTTTGATGCGAGCTCTTGAAGTGACAGTCATGGGCGCATTGTTCTCTTTCAACCATCGAGCTTGAAACTGTCACCTGTCCTGAGGCCACACTCCCGAAGAAGTACGATAGCAGGCGCATTTCTATTCTGTCGACCCCTCCCCGTACTTGAAAAAGGCTTGGAATTGATACGTAGCAAAAGTATAGCAACATTCCAAAATCAATTCGTTCACGAGAATAGCTCGCTCTTTCCGGGAATGCCTGTAAGGATAACGATTCGGCACCAGAGAATGCTGAACCTTTTCAGCGGAGCAGGGCCATGACGGCCAGACACACCAGCAGATTGTTCGTTGCATGCGCGATCATGCCGGGGATTAAGCTGCCGGTCCGCTCATAGAGCCAGGCCCAGAGCACGCCGCTCCACAGCACGCTGAGAAAGCCGATGAGCCCGTACCCGTGCGCCAGAGCGAAAATAGAGGCGCTGAGGAGTGCCGCCGGCAATGGATTCAAGCGGCGGCGGAGGATCGCATACAAGATGCCGCGAAACGCCAGCTCTTCGAAAAGCGGCGCAAAGACCACATACTCCAGCAAGCTGATCGTCAACACCGAGCCCGAGGCCCAGACCAGATCAGGGTCGAACCATTCCGTCCAGTGGTTGGCCAGGTGCAACGACTCGGCGAGCCGCCCCATCACCCACTCGCCCCACAACCCGGCCGCCACCACCGCGAGCACCACACCCGCCAGCCGCCCGACCTGCCTCCACTGGATCTGCAAGCCAAACCCGGTAAGGAAACTCAGCCCCGATGGTCTGAGCAGATAGTAGTACGCCATCCCCAACAGCGGCAGGTTCGCCATCGGAATCGCGACGGCGCGCAGCGAGACATTCTCTGCGGGCGCCATTGAAATGAATGCCAACGAGAGCACCGCGCCCAGTGCCCCGCCCCGCAAGAGTACTGCCGTGCCGATGCCTCCTGGCCAGGGCGGCGGCACCCCGGGCTGATGCAAACGCAGGCCATCGACCCCTCGAATCCCGAGCCAGGCAAATCGCAGCAGCATGAGGGATCCGCAGATCAACCCCAGCAGCTCCAGGCCCGTGAGCACTTGCGAGAACCCTTGAACCCGCGCCCCGCGGGCATGCATCTGTTCGCGCACGGTCGCGCCCAAGGCCACGTCACCCGCTCGCTCAGCCAAGGCTGCCGCGAGATGATTGTAGAACCATCCGGCCGGGAGAACCTCAGCCAAGGCAGACTGCAACTCCACTTCGCGTTCGCTCGTGAGCGAGCCCTCGCCATAGGCGGCGTCGATGAACGCTGCGTAGAGAGACAGCGGCGCATCCTCCTCGGCCCAGATGTTGGCCGCAGCCAGCGCTTCCGACGGATGACCGGATTCGACCTGCAGAATCGCCAATCGCAATTTCGCTTCCGGCGAGGCGGTCGCGGCCACAAGTTCTTGGTACCACTGGATCGCCTGCGCCCGCTCGACATCATTGCTGCCGGCCGTCCACTCCGTCACTCGCTGCTGCCAGTCCGGCGCCAGCAGCAAGCCGTCTTGCGCCTCCATCGTCCGGCTGACCATCAGGTCCAGCGCCCGCTCAGGATCCTCGAATCGATCAAGCTTGGGTGAATTGGAGGACAGCCAGAGCAGCGCCCCCAACGCCGAGAGGAGCAGCGTCGCAGCAAACAGACTGACCCCGAACGAAAAGCGCGGGCGATCGGGCCCGTTAAATGGCGATGGCGTCTCGGCCCTTCCTGTTTCGGCGAAACCTGTCTGGTCGCCCTCTGGTCTGCTTGCAGCAATCATAGGGGTGACTATACCATCGGCCCCTCGCGGTCACCTATCCCTCGAAATGGCTAGATCCTCCCCCCAGGCTATTGAGAAAGTCCGCCAGCGGCGCTCTCGCTTCATTCAGAGACTCAACGTACCGAAACGTACGCCTCGCCTCTTCACTCGCTGCGGCCTGGCTAAACGGCCCTTCTGAACAGCCTGTCAGCACACGGCCGAAATCCCGCCACTATCACATGGCCTCTCACGCTGGACTTGGCTATACTTACCCCGCAAAACCGTTCGGAGACTTCGGCATGATGCGTGACTTTGTTCCTCCCCGGCGCCTGTTGCTCGGCCCCGGTCCCAGCATGGTGCATCCCCGTGTCCTGCAGGTCCTTGCCACGCCATTGCTCGGCCATCTCGATCCCGCGTTCCTCGGGGTCATGAACGATGTGCAGCAGTTGCTCCGGTTTGTGTTCGCCACCGCCAATCCGTATACCATCGCCGTGTCCGGAACCGGATCGGCCGGGATGGAAGCGGCCATGGTCAACGTGGTGGAGCCTGGCGATGCCGTCATCGTCGGCGTCAACGGGGTCTTCGGCACGCGGCTCGCGACCATCGTCGAACGATGCGGCGGCAAAGCGATCAGGATGGAGATACCCTGGGGCCAGGTCATTCCTCCGGATATGATTGAGTCGGCCTTGCGCCGTTCAGGACCGGTGAAAGCCGTGGCGATAGTCCATGCGGAAACGTCAACCGGCGCGTGCCAACCGCTTGAGACGATCGGCTCGCTGTGCCGGGACCATAATGCACTGCTTATCGTCGATGCCGTCACCTCGCTCGGCGGCATTCCGGTCGATGTGGACCGCCTGGGGATCGATGTCTGTTACAGCGCGACGCAGAAATGTCTGAGCTGCCCGCCTGGACTGGCGCCGCTCACAGTGAGTCCACGAGCCCTGTCCGTCATCAAAGGCCGTCGCACCCCCTGCCAAAGCTGGTACCTGGATCTGGCGCTGGTCGCCGAGTACTGGGCCGAAGTGTCCCGCGCCTATCATCACACCGCACCAATATCGATGATTTACGCACTGCGCGAAGCGCTGCGACTGGTGGAGGAGGAAGGACTGCCCGCCCGCATTGCGCGTCACCGGCTCAACAGCGAAGCCTTAGTCGCCGGGCTCATGGAGCTGGAGCTCATGCCGCTTCCCCTCGCGGAGCATCGGCTCCCGATGTTAACCTGTGTCACGGTCCCTCCGCATATCGATGACGCCGTAGTCCGCCAACAGCTGCTCCAGATCTACGGTATTGAGATCGGCGGAGGACTGGGTCCGCTCAAAGGCAAGGTCTGGCGTATCGGATTGATGGGGGAGTCCAGCACGGAAGCGAACGTCTTGACGTTCTTGAATGCCCTTGAAGAAGTATTGATCCGATTCGGCTGGCTCTCGACGCCGGGGGTCGCGCTGCAAGCCGCCGCGCGGGTCTATAGCCGCACTGTGCGAAAGGAGTACCGAGCATGAGCCGTCCGCTCTTAGTGGTGCTAGGGGCCGTGGTCTTCGCGTTGATGAGTGTCATCCTTTTCTGGGTCTTCAAGCTGACGATGGCCAATTCCATGAAGACGGATATGGTCTCCCCTGAAAAAGTGGCGGCATTTATCCAAGCCCTGCTCGAAGCCAATCGCAACAACTATACGGACAATGTCGTGGTGAAACTGCAGAAAGAAGGGATTCAGGCGCACGAACATTGGAAAGACGAACGCGGCGTCGCCTTGCCCGCCCAGTATCTGATGGAATCCGGCCGACTGGTGGCGATGAAAGACCTGAAGTTTTCGTTCCGCCTGGCCAGCCTCACGCCGATCTATGTCTGGAACGGCCCCAACAGCGACTTTGAACGCCTCGGCCTCGCCGCGGTGGACAAGAACCCTGACAAACCGCACTACGGCTACATCACCAAGGGCGGCACGCGCTACTTCCAAGCCATTTATGCCGACCGGGCCGGCTCCCAAGCCTGCGTCGATTGCCACAACCAGCACTCCAACAGCCCACGCCGCGATTTCAAGTTGAACGATGTGATGGGCGGCATCGTCATTACCTTCCCAGTCGGAGAATAATTCCATGGCCATCGCCATTCAGCATGTTCGCCTTATTGACGGAACCGGCTACACGATCGAACGCGCCACGGTTCTGATCCGCGGCAGTAAGATCGTCGCCACGGGGTCGAGCCGCACCATGACGATCCCGAAAGGCGTGACCAAAATCAACGGCCGCGGCCTGACGGTCATTCCCGGCTTGATCGACTGTCACGTGCACCTCTGTCTGGGAGGAGAGCCGGACGTCGTCGCCACGGTCGAGTCGGATACTCCTTCCATGACGCTGTTGAAATCGGCGCGCCATGCAAGACAAACCGTCGAATCGGGCTTCACGACCGTCCGCGATGTCGGCTCGCGCGACCACTCCATCTTTGCGTTGAAACACGCCATCGATGCGGGAATCCTGCCGGGCCCCCGCATTGTCGGCGCCGGTCTCGCGATCTGTATGATCGGCGGCCATGCCCGATTCATCGGACAGGAAGTCGAGGGAATCGAGCAGGTGCAGCGGGCCGTCGACGCACAGCTCGCGGCCGGAGCCGGAGTGATTAAAGTCATCGCCTCGGGCGGGGTGCTTACTCCCGGGACATCACCCGATCAGGCGCAGATGACCATGGATGAACTCACGGCCGCCGTCGCGACCGCCCGCCGGGCGCAGAAGAAAGTCGCAGCCCACGCCCACGGGGCGTCCGGCATGAAAAACGCGATTCGCGCGGGCGTCCACTCCATCGAACACGCCACCTTGCTCGACGACGAAGCCGGCGAGCTGATGAAAACGCACGGCGTCTATATGGTCCCGACGCTCTCCGCCCTCTCGACCACCGCAGCAGGACGGCCGGGTTGCGGCATTCCCGTCAGCGCGCTCGATAAAGCCAAAGCGATGACCAAGCGCCATCAAGCGAGCTTCAAGAAGGCCCATCAGAGCGGACTCTGCATTGCCATGGGCACCGATGCCGGAACCCCCTTCAACTACCACGGAGACAATGCGCAGGAACTGGAACGGATGGTGGCGTTCGGCATGAGCCCGATGGAAGCGATTCTCGCCTCAACCGCGGCCGCCGCGCGCTTGATCGGCATCCATGACACGGTTGGCACTCTGATGCGAGGCCGGCAGGCGGATCTGGTTATCGTGGATGGCAACCCGCTCAAGCGGATTGAGTACTTGCGGGACCGCAGCAGAATCATGGGAGTGATGCAGGCGGGCAAGTTCGTCGCAGGACCGCTCTCGGAGACGTAAAACGTGAACGATCAGCGTCTCTCGTAAAAGAGCTCCAGGGCTGACGCGTATCCGTGAATGCGGCCTTTTCTGAAGCTGTCCTCCAGCTGTCCACGCATTGAGCGAAACCCGCCTTCGTCGCTCTTCTTCACCACTCCTTGCGATACCATCATCTCCGCGGCCACCTCGACAAGTCGCCCCTTGCGTGCTTCCATCTCCTCGGTGAGAAACTCATCCATCACTTCCGCCCCCCGTTCTGCGACCAGATCCTCTTTAAACGTGTCATAGCCCTGCGCCGCCACGGTCCGCTCGCGCAGGACAGCCAACTCGGCTTTCACTCTGGCCACATTCTTCACGAGCAGCGCAAACAGCTCTTTTCGCCCCTCATCGAAGAGCTTCTGCTCCATCTCATGGAAAATGGCGGACAGATCCACGAAGTCCGCGCGAGGCTCGTCTCCCCAATAAAGCCGGTCATAGCTGCGCCGTTTCTCCGCATCGCCGACAATCTCATAGGCCGCGTTGATCTCGCGGATCTTTGCCTCCGCATCTTTGGCATCGGGGTTTCGATCGGGATGATGCTGGAAGACGAGCTTTCGATAGGCCTTCTTGATCTCGTCGTCGGAAGCCTCCCGCGAGACGCCCAACACACGGTAGTAGTCCATTTGCGCCATGCGCGAAACTATAGCACGAGCTTTCATCAGGCTTCACCATGACTGACCCCACCCCCTTGACCTTCTCCTCATCCGGCTTATCTTATGAATCATGACACACAACACCACGCCCAAAGTACTGACGAACGACGAAAAGAAGGCTGCGGATGCCGCGTTTGCCGGGCGTCCGTTCAATGATTCCTGGTCCGCCTCTGCGCGGATTGTCTATGATGGTATTGTGAACGCCTTGCCCAAGGAAATCGTTGCAGCAATCCCTGAAGTTGACGCGGTGCTCGCGGAGCTGGACGCCGGGCTGCCGGCTATTTCAGACGTTGAACGCAAGACTCTTGTCGAGAAGGGCTCGGCGCAGGGAGAATCGGAAGACGAGGCTAAAACAGGCCCGGCTGTCCCGACCATCAGGGACCGGCAGGAGGCGATTCAGTCTGGAATATTGATCGACGTCACGCCGACCGCCAAGGAACTTGGTCTCACCTTTCCGGTCACGATCACCAAGCCCCTGTGGGACATCGGGATTGTCACGAATCACTCGCTCTCCCAGGAGGAGCAGACAGGACGGCTTCGGGATATCTTGATGGCGTTCAGGCTGAGACTCGCGAGCCTTGCGACTATCTCGCCCTTGATCGATTTTCCGGCGCTCCTGGCGATGCCGCCGAGCACGGTCCCGCAACCGGTCCCGCTGTTCGCCATTATTCAGCCGGATGCTGGGAACCAGGCCAATGTGACGCTCTTGCTGCCGAACGAAGTGTCGCTGACGATTACACCGTCGAACTAAACGCAGCTCGACGGTCAACGGCGGATCAGCTTCTCGATGAACGACCGCTCTTCTGTCTCTGTCTTGACCAGCCCATCCAAGTGCGCGTCACGAAGCTGTGCGAGCACCTTGCCGTAGATCGGTCCCGGCTTGATGCCCATTGCTTGAAGTTCTTTCCCGGTGAGCCGAGGCTTAGCCTGTCTCCAGGCCGTGAGATACGCCGACACTAGCCGCTTCACCCGTTCGGACGGGCTCTGGGCCATGATGGCCACCAGCGCTTCATCCTGCACACCCTCCAATATCCGGCAGACCCCGGATGGTTTCAGCGGTGGTTGCTTGCTCAGCTGTCGTAGCAACCGATGGGCTCCTCCCCGCATGGCTTTCAATGTCGTCGATTCGCGCTCACTGAAGGGAAACCGTTTCAACAACTCCGTCACGCCACGGTCGGGCAGGACCGCTGCGATCACCATCATATAGACCAGCCAGGCCTCCAGCTTGCGATCCAGATAGAGCAGCCGGTACCAATCGAGTGTTTCCTCGACGGCGAGCAGCAACTTCTCGAGCCGTGAGGTCCAGACGAGCTTCGGATGGATGAATCGCAGCAGATCAAGCTCCGCCAACCGCTTCAATCCCGACTTCGGCTCCCGCTCTGAACAGAGCGCCTTCAATTCTTCCAAGAGCCGGTGGCCGGAGAGTTTTTGGAAGAGCGCCATCTTGACGGCCGCCTTCACCAGCGCCAAAGTGTCTTTCCCAAGATGGAACCCGAACCTGGTCTCAAAGCGGACCGCACGGAACACGCGCGTGGGATCTTCGACAAAACTGAGACTATGGAGCACGCGGATGGCCTGATTCTTCAGATCCCGCTGACCGCCATAGAAATCGAGCACCTCTCCGAATCCACGGCCATTCAAACGAACCGCCAGCGCGTTGATCGTAAAATCTCGGCGATACAAGTCTTTCTTAATCGAGCTTTGCTCGACGGTGGGAAGCGCAGTCGGATATTCGTAGTACTCGGTTCGGGCGGTGGCCACATCAAGCTTGAACCCGTTCGGCAGGACGATGACTGCGGTCCCGAATCGCTCATGCACCGTGACGCGCGCCGACTGCTCCGCTGCCAACTTTCGCGCAAACGCGATTCCATCCCCCTCGACAACCAGATCGAGATCGAGGTTTTCGATCCCGAGCAACAGATCCCGCACGCAGCCGCCCACCACATACAGCGGCAAATCCAGCCGGTCCGCCAACTGCCCGGCTTCCTTGAGCAGCGTGAAGAGGGGCGCCGGCAACTTTTCTTGAAGGGGTCGCTTGAGATTGCGGTGATGCAGCGGCCCTGGCACGCCGGCCGGGTCCGTAACTTTCGGGCGCATCTTCAAGGAGCGCAGGACATCGTCATGCCACGCCCTGAGCAGATCCGTACGTGTAATGACCCCGACCACTTTCGTGCCCTCAAGAATCGGCACGAATCGCTGATTGCGCTCCAACATCGCCTGCTCGATGGCATGGAAGTCGGTGTCGGGATTCGCGGTGAACTGATCCGCTTGAAGAATGTCGGCCGCCGTCAGCTTGCCCAATCGATGGAACAGCGCCTTCTGTATTTGCTCTCGGCTGACCAACCCGGCATACCGGTCTTTGCCATCCAGCACCGGCAGAACGTTCACGCCGTAGTTGGTCATGCGCTGTTCCGTTTCAGTTACGGTGGCGTCTCCGCTGACCGTCTTGACCGGCTTGGTCATGACATCCTTGGCCAACAGCGTCGGCCGGTACCGCTGCGTCAACAACTGGACGAGCCGCTCCTTCACTTCTGTGAGCGTCTGCCCTTTGACAATCGCGGCCGCCGCCACTGCATGCCCCCCCCCGCCGAACTCCTGCGCGATCCATCCGACATCGATCTCCGGCGCGCGGCTGCGGCCGATCACTTCCACATGCTCCTCGTTCATCACGACGACCAAGATGGCGTCCACCCCTTCAAGCTCGGCCAACTGATGCACCGCTTCGGCCGCTTCCACACGATCGCGATCGAAGGTGCTCGTTGCCACCAGCACCTTCCGGCCTTCCAGATAGTGCACCTCACTGTGCTGCAGGAGATCGTTCAGCAACGCGACAATATTCGGATCAAGCGGCTGGTGCAGCGTCTGAGCGATGAGCTTCAGATCGGCCCCGGCGCCGATGAGAAACGCCGCGGCCTGCAGATCGCGCGGAGTGGTCGAGGAGTATGTGAATGCCCCGGTTTCATCGTAGAGGCCGAGCGCCAGGACCGTCGCTTCCACCGGCGTGAGCGGGACACCTGCCTCTCGCACCCGTTCAATCAGCATCGTCGCCGTCGCCCCGACGGTCTCGATCACCTGATCGATGGATTTCCCGATCGATGGAGCCCCGATCCCTCTGGGGTCTGCTCCATGATGATCGAAGACCTGCACCTCGACCTTCGGATCCAGCCAACATTGTTTGAATGGACCAATACGATCGGGGTCATGGGTATCGACCAGAATCAACTTCGTCACTTGTGCAAGATCGAGATCTTTGAGCTTGGTGAGATTCAGGTCGTGCGCCAGGAGAAAGGCATGCACCGCTTCCTGTGCCCCGCCGGACAGTACCAGCCGTACATCGGGGGACAACTTGCGCACGGCGACCATCGAGGCCAATCCGTCGAAGTCCGCGTTGTGGTGAGTCGTCACGACTTCCATAGCGCCATTCTAGCAGGGTCGAGAACCTTCCGAAATGCGAGGGTTTACCTTTTCGCCTTCCGCTCGTCTTATTGAGTGACAGGTCGATTGGAGGGGGCTCTCCCGATCAGAGAGCCGGACGGGCCTCCCTCAGCGACAATTGCAACCAGCCTTTACCACGAGCTCTCTCCCACTCAAGGAGGACGAATGATGATGAACACTCTACTGAAAGTCGGAATGTTTGCCAGCCTGGTGATGGCCATCGCGGCCCCGGCCATCATGCCGAATGTCGTGTTCGCGCAAGCCGATGTCCGCCAGGAAGACCGGCGCGCGGATCGTCGTGGCCGAGGACGGTAACACATCGGAGCAGAACTACCAGAGGGGCGGACGACAGCTCTCGTGCGCCCCTTCTTGATTACCGATGAACCAAACAGGACCTAGCGATGCCGTTTGCCCTGGGCATCATGCTTCTCGCGCGCGATATGCCGCGAGGCACGATCCTGCGCGCGATCGATCCTGGCCCGTTCGCCCTTCGTCACGACTCCATCGGCCTTTGCTTTATCTTCGATCTTATTGATGTGTTCCTGTTGCTTGTTTAACCGGTTCGCTTCCCGCTCATTCAACTGACCGCTGGCAATCCCCTGATCGATCCGCTTTTCCTGATTCGCCTGTCGTTGATCGATGACAGGCGTCTCCGCCTGGGCAAACGCCATCCCACTCATGCCAAGCGCCAACACGCCAACCGACAGTATCATCGTCTTCATCGATACCCCCTAGGATAAAGGTTGAGCCCCCGTGCTCTCATCAACGCGCAGCCATCTGCGCCGTTGACAGAACCTCTATCCGGGGAACACCTGACTGGATTTATGTATCAGGAGGCAACTGGGCTGTCCAGATATTCTGAGCAGAGCAAGAAAGAGGAAGGCTATCGAACCAGGTATGGAGCCTGGGGAACCGCGCTGCTAGCGATCACGCCCGCCGTGACCGCTCCCGCTCCGATCAGGCCGGCTGCCGCGGTCCTCGCGCCCGCCACGATCATCGCGGCCTCCGCGGTCTGAACTGCCGCTACGATCCATATGATCGCCACCGCCAGATCCGCCTTGATCGCTTTCGCGGAAGATCCGATCCGCACGTTGCCCCTTGGAAACTTGATCCTTAATGGTCTGTAGATTCATGCGACCTTGCTGAAGGTCGGCTCCCCGCCGCTTGATTTCACGGGCCAGGTCGCTCAGCTCTGCCGACCGATAGCCCTGCCGCATTCCCTCTGCAATCAGCGCGGTACCGTCTTTCGAGGGAATCTTGGCTTCCTTCAGGATCGCCAGACTCTTGGCCCCGGAGGCTAACGATTCTTGCGAGACCTCGGCGCCTCCGCCTTGGGCCGTCTTTGCAAGCTCGCGCACGTCTTCGGCGGTCGCCCCGCGGTTCAGCGCCTCCGCCAACCCTTCCAGCGCCCGTTGCCGATTGCCTTGGGAAACGTCAACCATCCCCTTGCTGATCGATTCCTGCAACACGTCATGAGCCGATTCAAAATGGGAAACCAATTGGCGCAATACCGGATCGATGCGCTTCGGTTCGACCCCCTTGGCCAAGCCTTCTTTGACTTTGTTCGCCAGCGGTTCGGTCGGGAGACCTTTTTCACCGGCTTTCGTCACCTGCTCAAGGAGCGCATTCACCTCTTCCGCAGAACGGCCTTGAGCCGAGCGCAGCCGATTGATCTCTTCCCGGTCCTGGGTCGAGAGAGAGTCCGCCAGTGCGGGCGAAGCACCCAGACACATCGCCAGACCGATCAGCCACACCGGTATGTTCATCGTGCTGCGCATAGTCTTATCGAACGATCACGACTCCGTTGGTTTGCCCGAATCCGTCTGTCACAAAATCCTCCGCCAGCGGCGGCACGACCCACTTTTTTCCGTCGACCAGGTACATGAAGGTGTGTTCTCCCGGCCGTAGCATCACCTCGGCGACCCAGACCCCCGTCTGCCCTTCTCGCTTCATCGACGTCGCACCCTTGACCCACCCGTTGAACGAACCCACGACATACACGGTAGTGGCCGCAGGCGCGAGGTAGGCAAACCGCACCCCGCCCGTCACCGGCCTGGGCATATCGGGCTTGAGCGTCGGCGCGCAGGCGCTCATGGCCAGGACCAGCGCCACGCTCCACATCGCGATTTTGAGTCCGCTCGTCATGGGCCGCAGAGTACCCGACAGCCGAATGCGATGCAAGGAAGCATGGCCTAGGTTCAGATCCTGACATCAAGCACCGCATTTTCCGCTCCAAAGCCGTCGCCGGAGGCTTCGCCCGCCAGGGGATCGGCGATCCATTGTTTCCCGTCGATCACGAACATGTATTGATACCGGCCGGGCTTCAGGGAAATCGTCGCCGTCCACATGCGCCTTCCGACCGCTCCAGCTTCGTCTGCCCGGGATTCCACCCATTGAAATCACCCGCGACTGCGACCGACTGCGCGCCCGGTTGCAGCAACACCAGCCGGACGAAGACCTTGGCCTCTATTGCCTCCCAAGCTCCCAGTCATTCACCCCGGCACCTGAACCACCGACACCGGATATACCGCGAGCGACGAATCGTCCACTCACTCGCTTCCGGCACAATGACCGTCCAACCCTGCCGTTCGCTTCACATCGTCACGAACCAAGGTTGATGTGCACCCGGATAGCAGCAGAACACCTGAGAGAATACATACTCTTGTTTGTGCATAGACCTGTCGCATAGCCCCCTCCTTCCAACCCTGTTTGATGGGTTAGACGAGGGAGCATGGGAAAGGTAAACAATCGGCTTTAGCGAATATCCTGAAAGAAGGCTCTGGGGAGGACGGGCAGACGGAATTCGACATGGAGGATGATGAGGAGAACGCGGAGAAAGCTTCTCCAGACACCCATCTTCAAAAACTTACGCGCATCGGTGACGACGGGAGGCGACAGCAGCAGCGGAGTGGTGACCGTGATCAGGCGTTCACAAAACGCCACGTCTTCAAGAATCGGCCGGCTGGGGAATCCTCCGAGTTGCTCAAACAAGGCGCGGCGGACAAAGAGTGCTTGGTCCCCATAGATAATCCGGCTGCGGATACAGCGAATGTTGTCTAAGAGTGAGATCAGCTTCAACCGCCAGTCGTCACCAGAAAACTGATGCATGAATCCACCGGCCTGGATCGCCGTCTCGAACTCCATCTCGTTTAACCGCTGAATCGCCCCGGACGGCAACAGGGTATCCGCATGGAGGAACAGCAGCCACTCCCCTTGCGCGATGACAGCTCCGGCATTCATCTGGGAGGCCCGGCCTTTCGGCGCCGTGAGCACGCGCACCGCGGGGACCGCGCCAGCCAACTCCGCTGTTCGGTCTGTGCTCCCGCCGTCAACGAGAATGACTTCGTAGTCACCAGGTTGCACCACGAGCGCCTGAAGCGTCGCAGGCAGCGCCTTTTCTTCGTTATAGGCGGGAATGATGACGGAAACCATAGTGCACACTTCAGTGATCGGCCGCTAAGACTCTGCCCTCGGTTCCACCAGCCACTCTGGCAGAAACTTCCGGACATCCTGTGCCCAGGCCGTGGGATCTTCGGCGATGGTTTCAAATAAATCGCTCAGCGCCAGCACCATCTGATCGGTCAGCGCGAGGTAGTCTTGGGCACGGCGGCTCAGGGTCACTGCATCGATACGACCATCGGCCATGGCCCGTTCCAGCATGCGCCGGCCGAAGCCATGATGGGCTTCTTCTTGCTGCAGCAGGATGCGCCGTAGCCGGCCGAAAGGAGCGGCGCGTTTCACCAACCCGTCCTCGATGCGCGTGAGAATCGCCTCTCCCAATCCTTCGAGAATGACCTGCTCGGCCAGGACGGTTTCGAGCAAGTCCTGACGGGCCAATGCATCATCGAGTATCTTCCGATACGCTTCCAAGGCCGGAAGAAACGGCGCGTCGCCCAGATGTTTTGGCGCGAGCCAGGCAATGGCCCCCCGAAACACGAACGCATGCGCCGACTCCTGCCGGGCCTGGCTGAGGAGGAACCGACGCGACGGCGCGTCCGGCGCCAAAGCAGCCTGCGCCTGCGCACACTCGTTCGCCATCCGTTCACCATGCTCAAGAAACGTCAGCAGCCGCGCGATTGGCACTTTCTCATCGGGGCCTACCAGCACACATCACCTCTGCGGTACGGGACCGTTCAGACTCCAGTCATAGTCGAGATACTCGATGCGATACGAATTTTCCGTGAGATCATGAGCTAATTGTTCATCAGCGATATACCGCGCCACAAACCGCAGCACGGAGCCGGCTTGCGCGGAAAAGTCGTCCGTAAACCAATCAAAGATCTTGGAGAGATAGGCAACCCTGTTGTCTCGATCAAACCGGTTCCTGGACGGATCATTGATAAACCCGCGCGTCACCTGCTCAAGTTGCTGCTCCAACGGTGTCCGGTCATAGGCCCAGGGCTGTAACTTGGGGCAGGAAGCGGACGCACAGACGATCGCGAAGTGCATCCGCGGCTCATGAAATTGCGCAATGAGAATGTCCCGCTCTAGATCGTACAGATTGATCGAGGCCCCTCCCGCGCGATAGGCTCGCCCGATGAAGTACCGATACCGCCCGGCCCACGTCCCGGGAGAATAGCCGTCCAAGATCCCCTTGATGGCGTAAGCGTTATAGGCATTGATCCAGAGCGCCAATCGATCGTCTTTCGGCAGACTATTCGGATCGACACGGTCCAAGTGATCCAGATACTGCGCGAACCGCCGGTCATCCATAATAGCCGGATAATCCACCACCCCGTCCCGCACATGCGCCTGCAATACCTGATCGAACGGCTGATGAGAGAATTCTCCCGGGGCCAAGGGCATGGCTGGGCGGTAATTCGTGGGCACCGTCGAACAACCGCCCAGCACCGCAATCAGCACAATCATCGCAACTCTCATCGCAACCCCTCCTGTGCCCCTCACAACGTGACCGGCGTGCGCAGCGCTGTGAGTGGATGCCGCACAATCGATCCGACAATCCGGCTGTCGAGCCGATTGCAGGATGATCTTCCCGAGCAGCTCGCAATCTTGTCCCGATCGAACCCTGCCAGAATATCACTCAAGGAGGCCGTCAGCAGATTCCCGGAACAGGGCAAGGAGAGACAGGGCGCCACGTTGCCGGATGCATCGATGGCGATACTATAACGCCCCGCATCACAGGGCTCCAAATCATGCCCCTGCAACCAGCGAACATTGTCTTCAGTAAAGCGCTTCAGTGATCCCGACGGGATCAGCGCCTCATCGAGCAACTGCTGGAAGAGCATGCCGGCTTGTTGCCGCTGGTACATCAACGCCGGATCCTTCTTCCCGTACAGTCCCACCTCCCAATGATAGGCGCCGACCACCGGCAACATTCCTTGCTCCGTTGCAAATCGGACGACCGCGGGAACCTCGGCTCGATTCAGTTCGCTCACAATGCACACCAGACACTTCTGATGCGGATACTCTTGGAGCAATGCGATCCCCTCACGCACCTGATCGAGTTGATCGGCACCGCGAATCTGCCGATACCGTTCGCGATCCAGCGTATCCAGGCTCACGGATATCGTCACCCGATGCGGCGCCATTCTGTCCAGCAACGGTGGCGTCAACTTTGTGCCGTTGGTGATGAGGGTAATGAAGAAGCCTAAGGCGGCAAGGTCCTCGATAATCTCCGGCAGGTCGCGGCGGAGCAACGGCTCCCCGCCCTGGAGGAAAACCATGCGCACTCCGTCCCGGTAGAGCCCGGTGAAGACCCGCCGGATCTCATCTCTGGTCATTTCATAACGGCCTTGATTGAGCGGCAGATTGCAGTACCCGCAATTCGAGTTGCAGCGCAAACACACCTGAAAGACGGCCAGCAACGGTTTGCCTCTAAGGAGGTTACGGACCGGAGCATAGAGTGTCCGAATGACGCCCATTCTGATTATGTCCCCATCCGATTACACACATGCCGACCGGTGCCATATGCTGTCATCCTGATCAGATTTGCACGGGGTACGGCCGTTTTTTTTCCCCTCACCATGTGGTCTACGTGTCCCTCCTTAGAACCACATCCTAACCTATTGTTTCTCCAGGAAGTCCTCGACAGCCCGCTTTCGGCATGTGCCTTGCTGTATGGCAAACCAAGAACTATGCACCGTTCATTTCTAAGGAGGTTGTCGATGAAGAGCCAGATGAAGAGCCCCATGATGACGATCGCTGTTGCCGCCCTCGCCATGGTGGCGCTGGCCGCTGCGCCGGCGTTGGCCAAAGATAAAGAGGCGAAGAAGAAGTCGTCCGGCATGCACCATTCCTCTGCCGCAGCTGCCGCCTCGTCTACCGGCCATATTCCTGAAGTCGGCCATGCGCCAAAGGCAGGCGAGCACGACTCAAAGCCGGGTCCGGCCTGGAAGACCGTAGGCGGGACGCTCAAGCACGTGGATGGTAATGCGTACATTGTTGAAGACTACGAAGGCAATCAGGTGAAACTGTATGTCGGCCAGGGGACGAAACACATCAAGCAGAAGAAGGTCGGGGACACGGTCCGCGCCGAGATCACGCGGGGTGGCTTCGCGAATTCCGTGCAGTAACGATGTTTGAATCCGCGCACCCACCCGGGTGCGGAACGGTCCTCGAGGGGGGCCGGCCCTGTACAGGCCGGCCCCCTTTGCTTTGCCCGGAACCGGCTATCGATTACTTTGCCGTCTTCCTGAATTCAATATCCCCGTAGAACGCGACCGCCCTCTCCTTGGTATTGTCCGTATCACTCATGATCGCGACCCCATTGATCAACGGAGGCTCTTCGCCGAACGCCTTTTTGTAGTCTTCATAGATATTCCGCTCCTCTTCTACCCACATCCCCACTTTCGACGGTCCGCTTTCGACCACAATCATCTGAGCAAAATCCGTATAGGCATTCTCCACGATCGTGCCGACCGAGGTTTTTGTCTCCCAGATATAGTTCAACGCGCCGATGGGAATGTCGCCGAAGAGCGCTCGGCCCGCCTTGTACTTCAACTTCCTCCCGAAGCTCACATGGTCGGGATCATAGGCAAACGTAATATAGAGCCGGGCCGGGTAATCGTCTCCATCCTTCCGGCTCACGTCACTATGCTGAAGCAGATTCTCGACCTTCCAGCGCCAGCGGACAATGGGATAGTCTTTGGGATTGATGGCCACTTCCTTCGTCAGCCCGGAGGCTGAAGCGTCACTCGTGGCCCTCACCACGACCTGCTCACCCTCTTTCACCAGCGCATATTCCGTCTGCTTCGGAATCTTCTTGAACGTCAGGGGTTTCCAGCCGCCAGGAAGGCCTGTCCCGGGCTGTTCCGAGGAGAACTTTCCAACCTCGATGACCGGTGCAGATTGCCCCCAGGACATTACCTGACCACCAAGGCTGCCTGAGATCAGAACCGTAAGCGCAACCACCCTCTGCAAGGCCGTCATGCCGTTCCTCTCCTACCTCCTCATCCAGGCGAAGAGTTTCACGAGCCGATTCCTCGTCGCCTGCGTGAAATGCGCCTTGCGCCAGAGATTGACCACCTTCTTATTGACCTCCGCCTGGGTGGGATAGGGATGGATGGTCCCGGCAATCGTCTTGGCCCCGAGTCCGGCTTTCATCAAGACGGAGAATTCACTGATCATCTCGCCGGCATGCGCTGCCACAATCGTCGCTCCCAGGATCTTGTCCGAACCCTTTTGAATGTGAACCCGCGCAAATCCTTCGTCTTCGCCGTCAAGGATGGCACGGTCGACTTCATCCAACTTGAACGTATAGGTTTCGACCTCGAGACCTTTCTCCTGCGCGTCTTTCTCATACATCCCGACGTGTGCAATCTCTGGGTCCGTGAACGTGCACCAGGGCATGATCAGCGAATCCACGCTGGCATAGCCTAAACCGAACGGATGGGGAAACAGGGCATTTTGGATCACGATCTGCGCCATCGCATCGGCAGCGTGGGTAAACTTGTGGCGGGAACAGACATCGCCCGCCGCGAAGATGCGTGGATTGCTGGTCTGCAACCGGCCATTCACCTTGACGCCATTCTTATCGAACTCGACCCCGACCGCATCCAGCCCCAGCCCCTCCACATTCGGAATGCGGCCGACACCCACCAAAATTTCATCGACCGCCACATCGTACTGTTGGCCATGGGAATCAACCGTGAGACGCTTCACGCCGTCCACCCTGCTGACCTTCAGATCTTTGCCGCAACAAAGGAGTTGCACCCCATCCTTCACCATCTGCTGTTCCACGATCTGCGCCGCATCTCGATCCTCATTCGGCAGAATGCCGTGCTGGGTTTCGATCAAAGAGACCTGGCTGCCAAACCGGGCAAACGATTGCGCTAACTCGCACCCGATCGGCCCCGCGCCGATCACCGCGAGACGTGGCGGCAACTCCGTGAGAGAAAACACCGTTTCATTGGTGAGGTAACCCGCCTCTTGCAGCCCGGGAATCTGTGGCGCGGAGGCGCGCGCGCCGGTGCAAATCGCCGCTTTCACAAACTGCAGCGAGCGATTGCCGGCCGGCCCTTCGACCGTCACCGTCTCCGTCCCTGCGAACCGCGCGTTGCCGACAAACACATCGACGCCTAGATTTTTATAGCGTTGCGCCGAATCATTGTGGCTGATCTTCGCCCGTAGCTTTCGCATACGCGCCATCGCCGCACCAAAGTCATACTTCACGCCGGCGGGAATGTGCAGCCCGAACTCAGCGGCATTGCGGAGGTCGGCCCAGGCCCGCGCAGCGCGAATCACTCCCTTTGACGGCACACAGCCTACATTCAGGCAATCTCCGCCCATCAGATGCTTTTCGATCAGCGCGACCTTCGCGCCCAAGCTCGCGGCAATGACAGCCGTGATTAAGCCGGCTGTCCCAGCCCCAATGACTACCATGTTGTAGCGACCGGGCGGCTCCGGATTGACCCAGTCAGCAGGATGCACATTGGCGACAAGCCGCTGATTATGCTCATCATCCGGCAGCATCAGGCTCTCATCTTGCTGACTCATCCGCGCGCTCCTCTAAATTTCTTATAGACCGTCGGAATGAGGGCCAACAGCCCCAACAGCACAAAGGCCCCAA
Organism: Nitrospira sp.; assembly: GCA_030653545.1. NCBI lineage: Bacteria > Pseudomonadati > Nitrospirota > Nitrospiria > Nitrospirales > Nitrospiraceae > Nitrospira > Nitrospira sp. Next base: position 45,016 of record JAURZE010000024.1, read on the forward strand.
TGACATTCGGCGAGGCGATTTCCTTCAACGAGTTGATCGTTCCCAACTGCCGGCCGGCGTAGGCATAGACGAACGAACCCGGAATAATACCCAGCGCCGTTGCCGCAACATAGGTTCCCACGTTCATACGGGTGAGGCCGGAGACCAAATTCACTACGAAGAACGGGAACAAGGGAATCAGGCGCAAGGTCATCAGATAACTGAACGCATTGTTGGTAAAGCCCTGCTGAACGGGTCCCAGCCACTTCCCGAACTTCTGCTCCACCCAGTCGCGCAACAGATAGCGCGCCGTTAGGAAGGCCAGCGTCGCCCCGGTCGTCGCGCCAAGATTCACAAAGAGGGTGCCCAGGATACTACCAAACAGAAATCCTCCGGCCAGCGTCAGAATGACCGCACCCGGCAGGGACAAGCCCGTCACCACGATGTAGGTAAGGATGAAAAGACCGACCGCCGTCGCATAATTCGCCTCGGTGAAGGCCAGCAAGTGGTCTCGATTACTTTTCAAGGCGTCCAGAGACAGGACCCTTCCCAGGTCGAAGTAGAAAAATAGTCCGATAGCCACGACGATACCTGCCATCATGGCGAACTTACTTCCGTTTGATTGCTGGGATGGGTTGGTCGTCGGCGCTTGGCTAGTCATAGCGGCTTCATGGAGTATCATGGGGACTCCTCTCAGGTCTGTCAATGGAACAACCTGCCCGTATAGTCGACGCCGCCGCCGGTTTCTTACAGGAGGGGCGCAGACCAAGCCGCACATGATCGCTATGAAGAGGTACGGACGGGGTTGGTATCTGGATGTGGGTGGCTGAAACAGAATGAGGACAACGGACCAAAGTCAGAGGAGCCTGCTCAGGGGAAGGGGTCTGGCCTGACCGGCCGGTTCTGCGTGCAAATCTACGGGCGTGGGAGTCGAACCGCCGTGGCGGCACCACTCAGCGCGTTACCGACGTCGTTCCACCAGGCATGTTGATCGTGGCAGGAACGCCCACGGATATCGCCACGGTCAGACTGTTGCAGGCGAGAGGCGCACGGATCCTGGCGAGAGGTCTCCGCCAGGTTGTTGGTCGAAGGAGGGGGAGTTCCGGCACACCCGAAACTGATAAGCAACGCCACACAGAGTCCAATCCGCATCCACCCCTCCCTATCATGCCTACTACGCATACCTAGTGCCTCTATCGGCGGAAGGAATATTTTCCTGAAGCATCGACAGCCTGACTGATCTACGGCCACTGATGATCAGCGAGGTCGCGCTCAAGATCGAGCCGGCCCAAGGCCCGCTCAAACGGATCGATCGAGCCGTCTCGATTCTTGTCGAGTTCCTGGAAATGCTCGTGGAGCAGCGCGCCGGCATTCGGGTTTGGAACCCCTCCCTTGCCATGCTCGTAATGCGGGGTATACCGCTGCGGCTGCTGAAGCATCCCATGATAGGACACGTCAGGCTTCGGCGTAAGCGTGGCCTGCGGCCTGAGCGGTTTGGTTGCTCGCGCACGGCGAGGCGCGCGGCGGACAGACTGTTCCTTTGTCGGCCCCTTGCCCTTCTCCAGGGCAGGACCCTTCCTGATGCGCTGTTTCTGGGAAATCCCCACATCCTTTTCTATCGGGGCAGACGAGCGCGATGTTTGCTGGCTGACAGCCGCACGATTGCTGGCAACTCCTCCACGTCCCACTGAAGCCTTACGCTCAGCCCAGGCAACGCTCTCCTCCGCCGCCAAGGCCGACACCAGGACGACCACGAGCACGGCCAAGTCAGCGGCAGGGCGATATCGTCTCACAAGAACTTTGCGCATAGGACGGGATCTCATAGAGGTATACAAGTGTAGCAGGCCCTATTGTGCCCCCAGGCCGTCGATTCGAGAAGGAAATTCCACGTCTGTGAGATGGTCGAGCACAGCGGATCAATCGAGGCGACTTGTCAAAAGAGGCCTGATTCCCGTACCCTTCGACTGGAGGCCAGACTATGGACGATGAATCTCGGTTAACACAATCCAAAGAGCAGTGGGCGAAAGCCCGGCGCGGAGGCGAAGAACGTGAGGTCTTCTATGAAGGCGACGACCGGCTTCCTCCGGGACAACATCTCGTCGAAACCTTTCCGGTGCTGGACCTCGGATTCAAACCGGACATTCCCCTCCAAGAATGGACATTGACCATCGGCGGGTTTGTCACGACTCCGGTCACCTGGACGTGGGAACAGTTTCTCCAACAGCCCCATATCCAAGACCGTTCGGATTTTCACTGTGTCACCTCCTGGAGCCGGTACGACAACGACTGGGAAGGCGTGAGCTTCCGGCAGATCATCTCCGTCGTGAAACCGCTGTCGCTCGCCAAATTCGTCCTCTTCAAATCGTACGATGACTACACCACGAATCTGCCGATCGACGTCTGCGACGATGCCGACGTGCTACTGACGTATAAGTGGAACGAGAAACCGCTCACCAAGGAGCATGGGGGCCCGGTCCGTGTCATTGTCCCGAAGCGCTACGCTTGGAAAGGCGCAAAGTGGATCAAGGAGATCACATTTTCAGATAAGGATGAAAAGGGATTCTGGGAAGTGCGGGGCTACTCCAATACCGCGCTGCCGTGGAAGAACGATCGCTACGGATAGCTGATTATTTCTTTATCCAGCCGCCGGGCCCCTCAACCATATTCCCGGGCTTCGTATTCTGAATGGCCTTCTCTCCAGCCAGGGTCTCGACGGAATTCACACTGGTACCATTGCGTCTCGCAATCTCTTCGTAGGCCTGCTTCCGCTTCTGATTGATGTCGCTGACCAGCGCCTGCACTTCGGCGTTCCCTCCGGTCACCGCACCCAAGTACCCGTTGGCCTTTTCTCCTACCTGCCCCTTGGCTTTCGCCTCCTCCAGCGACAAGGCCCAGGCGGGAAGGCTGATCCCCACGCAGAGCGCCACGAGAACCACACCAACCATCATGCGTATGCGGGCCATCCTCATCTCCTTTGCCGATCGTTAAAACAGTCCGCTGTTGTTAGACAGGACCTGATCAAGATCCTTATCGACCTTCACTCGGATCTCATGATCGATCTTCACATTCAAATTGATGGTAATCGGCTTCTCTGGTGCGGCCACCTCTACACGGGGCGTGCAGCCGGCCATCCCCCACAGAAGCCAAAGCCCCATCGCAAGTCTTACCCCACATCGTCTCATGATATCCCCCTGCCTCGTCATCGTCGTTGCATCTTGCCTTGAAGCGATTCTTCAATATCCTGCACCAGGCGGAGACTTTGCAAGAGCGCGGGAATATTTTCCTGGACGGTCACATTGAAATGGATAGGGGGACTCTTTTTCATGTCTGGATTTCTCCCCACCAATTGCGCCGCCAACTGCAACACCCCGTCTTCAGCGTACTGCACCCCGGCTCTCAGGACCGTGTACTGAAAATTACTGAGCGCCTGCGACACCAGCTTCATACTCGAATCCGCGTCGGTCAGGAGGGCGGCGGACTCCGGTGAGGGCTGGTAGCGAATCACCCCGCCTGGCGCTTCTGCTTCCACCGTCCCATCCTTGACACTCACCCCTTTCGCCGTCACCGTGAGCGGGATTGTCCCGTTCAACAGGCCTGTCCCTTGCAACCCCTTTTGCTGTTCAAGACTCAAGAGCTTCGCCAGATCAAATCGCCGCAACGACAACACGAGTCGGTGGGGCGGCTTAGCGGGGTCAAGGTGAAGACCGGGACTCGTGACAGATCCTCCGAAGAGACTACCCTGAAAATCCTTGAGATCGAGCACCGGCCAGAGATCTGACAACAACCACTGCAGGTCGGCTGTCACGGACACATTGGTCAGCGCCACCCCCGTCTGGATGGCCGCCACATTCACCACCGCCGGCTGACTCGATCTCACCCGTTCAAAACCCTGGAGATCAAAATCCAAGGTCGTGTTGATTCCCTGGACCGCCATCCCCTGGACCGCGGCGGACAGTTGTTCCGCCTGAATCGTGATCTTGCCAGGCTGGAGCACAACCGATGTCGAGTCCTTCGATCCACTGGGTGTCCACGCAACATCCGTGCTGGCCGTTATCCGACCTGCCGTAAGATCGAACGAAGCGGGCAGACCGGACACCCACTTCTGCAAACTATTCGCTCCTGAATCGAACTGGAGTGGCCCGAGCACTAGTCGTGCCGATCCATCCCCCCCTCCAAACGATTGCGCAACCGTCCCTGTGACAAGGCCCTCTCGCCCAGGAAAATCTCCCCGCACATCAGCCTTGAACCCGACCTGGTTCGCTGCAAACTTTACCTGCCACGCAGACGGCGGAAGCCTCACTGGTAGCGGCTCGACTCGCACCCCGTCCAGATTGATACCGCCTTGGGCCGTCCAGGAACTTCCTTCTGACTCGACACTCTCAAGCGTCACGGTCCCCTCTGCCAACTTTACATCATATCCGGCCGAGCGAATGCCCTGCGTCCCGATCCGAAGCGACCCCGGACCGGCCGTGCATCGCCCGGATTTCAGCGCGCAATGGACCGGAATCGGCGCAGCCACTTCGACGGTCGCGGACGACATCGCCACAACTCCCTGTTGAAACTGCTTCACCGTCATCACGGAAGGCACGTGCAAGGTGCCATTCACGTCGCGCTGCTTAAGCACCACGCGTCCCCACAGATCGCCCCGGGCTTCTCGCACTGAGACCCCCACGATCAAGCTGGGCGGTACCAGCCCCCGCAAATGAAACTCCCCCTCGGCCGATACGAGGTCTTGGCCGATCAGGTCCGCATGAACGGCATCCACTTCAACGACCAGCGGCCCCGTCACCGCCCCATAACTTACATGGACCGGACCATCCACCGTCAGGCGAACCGGCGACTCTGACCAGTAGAGGGCCCCCTGAAGCGGCTGGCGCTGTTCGACACGAATCGGCTGATCGCCGCGCGGCAGCAACGACTTGACCACATCCGGCACAAAGCGAGGCTGCATATTCACCGTCGCCGTTCCCAACACGCCAGGATCAATCGTCCAGCCCAGCCGCGCCGGAGACCCCGAAAAATTCCCGGACGAAGACACGGCAATCCGCTTGGCCACGCCTTTCAACGCCGGCAACGTCACCGTGGTCTGAAACGATCCTTGGAACATGGATTCAGGACTGTCACGAAGCGCACTCAGTGCCGCGCTGGACGGAGCCATGCCCGTCCATGCGACGGACACGTGCCCTGACACTTGGCTCAGCTCCGGTCCGATCGGAACGGCCAAGGCAATGAACGGAGCCATCTCTCGAACATTGACCTCTAGTTTTCCCTCGACCTGCACCTGCCCGTCACGCGCCTGCGCCGTCGACTGCCAGGTAAGAATCGGGGCGGCCTGCGGCCGTTGCGACACCAACGTCGCCGCCCACGTCGTCGCTGAATGACCTGTCAGAGAAAGGATGTACGACGCCGTCTCCCGCCCCTGAAACGACAAGCGGCCTCCGAGTTCACCGTCCCGCTGTTCGATCACACCCTGAATCGCCACTCTGCGAAGCGGACCTGTCGCCTGCTCACGAAAGACCGTCACCTGGCTCAGCTCCACTTCCTCGAAGGGCAACACCGGAATTCGTCGCAGCAGATCACCGGCCGTGAGCACATTCCATGGGGATCCGCGTCCCTCTTCCAACACAGTTGCGTCGACGGGTACGCCAGTGGAAGACGGGTCCTGATTGTTGAGCATCTGAATAGCCAGATACGGCAGCACCACCCGCGAGACTCGACCGTGCAAGAGATCAGGGAGTTGATACTCGACCTGAACGTTGGTCACAGACACCATCAAGACTTCATCGCCCAAATCCAGTTGAAACGACACGACAGGAATCGAGAGCTCCTGCCATCCGGGATATCCCAACTGCACAATGACATTCCGATACCCCTGGCGACTCAGCCACTGCGTCACTCCGTAAGACACCAGTAAAGGAGCCAGGAGATAGACGCTCAGGAGACCAGTGAGCGCCAATACCAGAATACGTTGATAGCGATAGCGAAGCATGCCGACAGGGCCCATCCTCTCTTTGGACGCGTTCAGGGTTGTCGACCAATGGCCCCTGCCCTGTCAAGGGCCAGGCCAGCCAAGGGGTCCTCGTGCTCCGCATGCCGCGTATTTCCTGATGACAGCAGGATCTCCCTCTCGGTACTATCCCGTCCCATGACAGTAATCATGACCACGCCGCAGTTGACGACGATCGTCCGCGATCAGATCGTCAAGATCGAGTTCTGGCCCATCGATATCCCGATCACCGACCCATTCGTCGTCGCGACCGGGGCCCGTGTGGTCGCGGAAAACATCTTCGTCCGTATCACGCTGCACGACGGAACACAGGGCTATGGAGAATCTGCGCCCTTCCCGGAGGTCGGTGGAGAGACTCGCGAATCCTGCCTGACCACTCTCCGCCAGCTCTCCGCAACGTTGATCGGCGTATCGGCTGGACACTATGCCCTGCACGCCGCCGACATGGCACAGGCCGCTCCCGCTTATCCTGCGGCCCGGTGTGGGCTTGAGACGGCTATGATCGATGCGCACTGCCGATCGACACAGGTTCCCATGTGGCAGCTCTGGGGCGGGCAAGACATCCGCCCGCGGGAAACCGACATCACCATTCCCATCGCCACCCTTGAAAAATCTGTAGCCTTAGCCAGCGGCTGGTATGCACAAGGCTTTCGCCTCTTCAAAATGAAAGTGGGCAATGATGTGGAGCAGGATATCCGTCGACTGGAAGCGGTACATCATGCACTGCCGGGCATTTCATTTATCGGCGATGGGAATCAGGGGTTCTCTCGTGAGGAGTGCCTGGCATTTGCCAGAGGTGTCCGACGATTCGGGGGAACCATGGTCCTCCTCGAACAGCCGGTCGTGCGGGACGATCTCGACAGTATGACGGCAATTCGTCGGGACACCGGTATCCCCGTGGCCGCCGATGAGTCGGTTCGCTCACTGGCGGACGCCCGCACCGTGATCGCGCAAGCTGCGGCAGACTACATCAATATCAAAATCATGAAGACGGGCGTGGTCGAAGCGGTCGCCATTGCAGAAACGACACTCGCAGCCGGATTGAAATTGATGGTGGGGGGAATGGTCGAAACTCGCATCGCGATGGGCTGCTCGTTCAGCCTCGTCCTGGGAATGAAGGGTTTTGCCATCCTGGATCTCGATACGCCATTACTCTTGGCGACTGACCCCGTGCAAGGGGGCTATGGTTATCGAGGGGCTCACCTTGAGCCCTGGGTCGGACCCGGCCTCGCTCTCGCTGCCCAGCCAAACCACAAGGTTGAAACCGTCCAGTAATCATCTCTATTTTGAGCTCATCCCGATGGATTGGTTCGAATGTGTGACGGTTCGCTGACCGCTACTGGCTGAAGAGCTCGATCCCAAACTCCCACCGGCCAGCGGGTCATCCCCCAATCCTCCTCCGTCTCCAGACTGTGACCCCGCAGAGCCTCCCGACCCCGGCAGAGACCCCGCGCTGCCGCCTCCCGCCCCGGAGGACGCCGCTGTTGCAGGCACCACCGACTTATCCACGGTCATATGTCCATCCTGATACTGCGTCAACACAAGTCTCGTCGATCCATCCGCATCCCCCTTCGCATAGGCATAGGCCTGATAGGCGATCCCATCGGTCCCTCCAAGAAATCGCATTCCGACTGAATAGAATTTTAGCGGAGGAATGGGATTGAAGCCGATCGCACCCAAATCGCCGGCGAAGGATCCGCTCTGAACATGGTGAAGCTGCTGCAACCGATGGATCTCCGTCAGCGCGACTTCTGCTTCGACTGATTGCGCTTTCTTGGTGAAATGGCGGTAGGACAACATGGCCACCGACGCAAGAATCCCGACGATCGTGACCACGACCATCAACTCGATGAGCGTGAAACCCTTCCGGGATACAAGCGTAGCCTTCATAGATCAGCGGACCTGCTTAAACGAAAACTCGCCGAGGACCTTTTCAAGGGACGCTGCTGCCTGCTGTACCTTCTGAACGGACTCCGGACTCTCCAGTTGGTTCGATGCCAGAGCCGCCTGAATCACTGCCGTCTGGCGATGGATGTCTCCAAACGCCTGTTCGACCTTGGCCAGCGCCTGGTTGGCCGTTGATGCCAGCTCATCCAGGCGATCGGACTGCCTAAACTGCAAGCGCCGGCTCAGATTCCCCTTCGCCCATTCCTGGATACTCTGGTCTAGCTGGACCAGCGGCCCCGCCACCCGGCGGGTCAGAACCAGGCTGAAAATGACGGCCCCAAGAAACAGGACCGGCACGGCCACCGACACAGTTTCGCTGAGCAACAACATCTCGCTGGCGGCGGCCTGACGCTCTGCAAGCGAGCCGCCGCCGTACAACGTGATCATCGGCCCAAGATGCGGTCCGTAAAAGGCCAGCGTGAAGAACAAGGTGGAATACAAAAAGAGCATGAAGCCAACCCAGGCCGCATACCCCCGTTGCACGCGATGCAGAAAAAACCCTTTCCGATGTTCCTGCGAGGACGGCACCGTCAACGTCGCGGTAGGCATAGCCCTCTCCCTTCGAACCGCCTGGCAGAGATCAACTCCTGGATGCCAGGCATTATCGGGAAGGCTACCACCGGAAGGTGGCGGCACCAAGCAATTCAGTTATTTGAGTGGGGAAAGGCAGCCATGGCGCTGGCAGGAAGAATCATGCGACCGGGGGAGACAGGTCCGGCTCCTGGCAGCGCTTACAAAATAGTAGCTGGCCAAGCTGGCGCTCCCGGCCTTCCGGTGTGAGCACCCAGGGGCGAGAGAAGAATGGCGGTTGATGGCGCACATGCTGCCCATGGCCGCAAGCCAGGTCGGCGACCCAGTCGCGATACTCATCCAGGTGGTACCCGACGATCGGTTGATTCATACGCGCTCAGCAGACATCCAATCAGCCGCCCGCGATTCCTTGTTCGCTGGCGAACGAGGGTTACCGCTTTTCAAACGGCCGTTCCGGGCGTTCTGAGGCCGACACAAATCCCCAATGCTCTTCCGCATCCTCATCAAACGCTCCAACGAAGATGACGTCTCTCTCGAGGTGCCGGAATTCCGAGAGCGTAATACTGCACTGGCGAACGTCGATCACACGGGCATCGAATTGTCCGACGACATAGACCTGGGCCTTGGCCGTAACATACACATTGCGGCGACTGGTGTGGCCGGTGTCGGGGAAAAGGTCTACCGTCTCCGTGCAGTTACCCACGCGCTCGATCGTCATGGCCAGATTATGCCGGGACAGAAACGGATCGGTAGCGACTCGCACGACCGTCAGCCGGAGACCGGTCCCTGGGATTTCAGTGGACGCCGGTTCCGGCACACCGCTATTACACGCGCTCAACAAGCCAATCGCAGCGACGAGGATATACCGCCGCAGGAGTCGCATTACTTCGCCGCCGGAATCTTCGGGGCAGCGCCAATGGCATCCAGACCCGCTTCGGCACAGGCATCGTCAAGATGAGTCCCGGGCGCACCGCCGACACCGATCGCACCAACCACCTCTCCACCGATCTCGATCGGCAATCCGCCGCCCAACATCAGAATCTGCTCATTCATATCCCGCAACGCCTGTAGCGTCGGCGTCCGGCTCATGAGATCAGCCAATTCGCTCGTCGCACGACGCAAACTCGCTGCGGTGTACGCCTTCTTTCGACTGCTATCAATGGTATGAGGACCAGCTCCATCCGCCCGTCCCATCGCGCGCAGCAAGCCCGCGCGATCGACGACCGACGCGCTCACGCGATACCCGTCTTTCTTGCAGGCATCGACAGCAGCCTGAGTGGCCCGTTGAGCCAGGCTCAAGGGCAAGACTGATTCTTTCGGCATCTCCTGGGCGACCGCAATGCCAGACCCGAACATCAGACTTCCAACAAGGGCAGCACGCCGCAGCAACATGTGATCCATACGACACCCCTTTGTGTATAAACAATGAGCGCAAGCGAGAATGAATCAAGAGAGTAGTAAGGCGGCCGGGGACTGTCAAGCACGTATCATCCCGCGGAACGGCCTTGATCTCCTCGGAAGACTGCTCACGAAAATGATTGGGAGAAAATACTGCCACGGACGGGAAAAGAAGAGCGGAGGAAGCGCAGGACTACATCCAAACGACACGTTCCTGATTGAGGAGATAATCGATGACTTCGATACTCTCACGCATCTGGGTCTGAGCCTTATCGGACATCGGGAGGACCGCTCCGACGAGCTTCCCAGACTCCATGTCTTCCAGAGAAGGGATTCCGTCACCGGATCTGGTATCGAAATCCTGTCGGAAGCTGGCCAATGGGAACCTCCTGGTAAATGCTTATCGGCCCTACTCTCGGTTTTCTTGAGAGGCGTGAGGTCGGGAGAGCAGAACCGTAGAGAAAGCATACCACACGGTTTCAATCTGTCAGGGACACAGACCATCGCGTGATGTTTCAACGACTTTAGCGCTTGGAGGAAAGCTTTTGAACGGGAGGAAGCGCACCGAGAAATGGGAACTGGCCTCTATTAAGAGCCCCGCTATCTGACCGAAGCCGGAAATCGTCGTGCTCCGCATCGACGAAGCGAGGATCCCCTAAAACGTCCGAATCCTGTTTCAAATCAGGCGCGGGAGTATTCGGAGATCCGGCGCGCATGTAGTCACCTTCGCTGTTAAACAGCGCATTGAACGAGGTCGTGACCCGGCTGGACGGAGCGACCAGAAAACCGACCTTATTCAGGCCGATAACATTTCCGGACGCATCGCTCTGGGACGCACCGAGAAAGGCTGCTCCGCCTCCGTTTTTCACAAGAGTGTTGCCGACCAGCGAGGCCTTCGCCTTGTCGTTCACCACGACGGCTTCGAACAGACTCCGGAAAATGACATTCCGTTCCAATCGCACGTCCGACTTGCCGGCGACATTCACCCCATGGTCGTTGTCATGAATCACATTGCCGACCAGGACAGCTTGTGAGTCGGAAAATTGCACGCCCGTCGTCTCGCTGCCGCCGATTACACAGTCTTCAATGCGCACATCCTGCACCTGCTGCCCGAAGAGCATCCCCTTCACGTGAAGGTTGCGCAGCGTGATCCCCTTGCCGTTAAAAATCCCGAGCGCGTGACCGCCATGCTCATTGATCGTCAACCCACTGATTTCGATATTGGTGGCCCCATACGGCCACTTCCCTACGTGCAGCACCCCCACAAGGTCTTCGCGACCCAACATCGTGACCTTGTCCACTCCGGCCCCGATCAGCTTGATCTTGTCCTTGCTGTGGATGGTGAGGTCTTGGGCATAGGCGCCAGGCTTTAAGAATACCGTGTCGCCTTTCTTCGCGGCATCCACGGCCTCCTGGATCGACGTGAAGTCTCCAGTGCCATCGAGCGCGACGGTAATGGTTCGAGGAGCCGTTACTGAAGGCTCTTCCGCCCAAGCCGGACTGGCCAAACTCAACAAGCACCCGATTGCGAACATCAGATTACGCATAGGTTAGGTCTTACAGGCGCACACAGCAGCCTGTCAACCGTGTTTCTTGTGGGGTCGGCACCCCCGTGATAAGCTCCGCCGCCATGATCCTAGTGGGACTCACAGGCGGCATCGCCACCGGCAAGAGTACGGTCGCCGGCATGTTCAAGCGCTGCGGTGCCGTGATCATCGATGCCGATGCGCTGGCGCGGGAAGTCGTTCAACCAGGCAAACCAGCCTGGAGGGAGATCGTCAAAACATTCGGCAAAACGGTCCTGAACCCTGATCGCACATTGAATCGCCCGGCCCTGGGTGCGAAGGTCTTTGGGCATACTGCCCAGCTGCGCCAACTGGAGCGCATGGTCCACCCTCGCGTCGCGCGTGAGCAGCAGCGACTGACGCGCCTGGCCGCCCTAAACGATCCGAATGCCGTGGTGATCTACGATGTCCCCCTCCTCTTCGAAGCCGGCATCGACGCGCGCGTGGACACCACCATCGTCGTCACGGCCGATCGCAAAACCCAGATCGCTCGCCTCAAACTGCGCAACGGCCTCTCCCGCGCCGAAGCCCTTCGACGGATCAAGAGCCAGATGCCGCTGACAAACAAATGCCGCCGCGCCGACTATGTGCTAGATGGAACTCTTTCGCTTCCACAACTCAAAAATCAGGTTCGGTCGCTGTACCGATCAATACGTACGTCAACCTGACTTCCCCTCCCCATGCATTCTCTTTTCTCACTGTGTTAGATTCCATTCCCATGCACAACGTTGTCATCATTGGTTCAGGACCGGCCGGATTGACCGCCGCCATCTATACGGCGCGCGCCAATCTGTCCCCCCTGCTCATCGAGGGCTGGCAATCCGGCGGTCAACTCACGACGACGACCGAAGTTGAGAACTATCCCGGTTTCGCCAAAGGCATCATGGGCCCGGAGTTGATGAAAGAAACCCGGGCGCAAGCCGAGCGGTTCGGCACCGAGTTTCTCACCGGCGATGTCACAGCCGTGGACCTCGCACAACGGCCGTTCACCTTGACCATCGATGGGGAACGAACCGTCCAAACCCAGACGGTCATCATTGCGACCGGCGCCTCGGCCATTCCGATCGGCCTCAAAAACGAATCAAGACTGACCGGCCACGGCGTCTCCACTTGCGCGACTTGCGATGGCTTTTTCTTCAAGGGAAAGGAACTCATCGTCGTCGGCGGGGGCGACAGTGCACTGGAGGAAGCAAACTTCCTGACCAAATTCGCCACGAACGTTTCGATCGTCCATCGGCGGGACAAACTGCGCGCCTCAAAGATCATGCAAGACCGGGCTCTGCATAATGAGAAGATCAGTTTCATCTGGAACACGGTTGTCGAAGACATCCTGGGCTCGGAAATCGTCACCGGCGCGCGGCTCAAGAACGTGGTAACCGGAAAAATCACTGATGTTCCTTGTGCCGGCGTCTTTGTCGCCATTGGCCATCGACCCAACACCGCGCTCTTTGCAGGGCAGATCGACATGGACGAAAAGGGGTATATCCGGACGCACACCGGCACGGCTACGAATGTCCCGGGCGTCTTCGCCGCCGGCGACGTGCAGGACTCGACCTATCGCCAAGCCGTCACCGCCGCAGGCTCCGGCTGCATGGCCGCCATCGACGCGGAACGTTTTCTAGAAACACCTGGCCATAACCTCTGAACTTCCTGGGGATGCTGAAAACAGTCGTCCAACAAGGCCGCAGGCGAGACAAACACCGGAGGCGTACCCTCTGGGGTACGTTGAGGATGTTGGCAAGCCGAGAACGAAGTTGGCGGCTGTTTTCAGCATCCCACTAACACCATGCGCTGCGCCATCGTCCACTACCACGAACTTGCCCTCAAAGGTCGCAATCGCGACTACTTCGAGGATCTCCTGGTTCGCAACATCCAGTTGGCCCTCAGCGATCTTGGGGTCAGGCAGGTCGAAAATCTTCGCAGCCGCATCCGGGTGATCCTTCCGTCAGAAGCCAACCGTGACATCATTCGCCAGCGGCTGTCCCGCGTCTGCGGCATTGCGAACTTTTCACTGGCCGACTCCGTCCCGCTCGATCTGGCGCACCCCAACTTCGAGGCTCTCAGCGCGGCCATCATTGACGAGCTTCGAACGAAATCCTATTCAACCTTCCGCGTGACGGCGAAGCGCGCCGATAAGCGCCTGCCGTTGACGTCAATGGACGCGGAACGCATCGTCGGCGCTGCCATCCACGAACGGACGGGCAAAGCCGTCAGCCTCAGAGACCCCGACATCACCGTCTATCTTGAGATGCTTTCCCGGGATGTCTATTTCGCAATCGAAAAGACCCCGGGCCCCGGAGGCATGCCGGTGGGAGTGAGCGGCAAAGTCGCCTGCCTCATCTCCGGCGGGATTGACTCGCCGGTCGCGTCCTACCGCATGATCAAACGCGGCTGCCGCGCTCTCTTCGTTCACTTCTCGGGCCGGCCACTCGTCAGTCGCGACTCGGAAGATAAGGTCCGCGATCTCGTGCAGACGCTCACCGCCTACCTGCACAAGTCCCGGCTCTACGTGATTCCTTTCGGAGAAATTCAACGCGAGATCGTCCTGAACACCCCGGCGCCGTTTCGCGTGGTGCTCTATCGCCGCATGATGCTCCGGATTGCGGAGGAACTCGCGAGGCGGGAACAGTGTTGGGGCCTCGTCACCGGAGACAGCTTAGGCCAGGTGGCGTCTCAGACCCCTGAGAACATTTCGGTAGTCGAAGAGGCGGCAGGGTTGCCGATCCTCCGGCCGCTCATCGGCATGGACAAACTGGAAATTACGGACGATGCGAAACGGATTGGCACGTACGAGACATCCATCGAACCGGATCAGGACTGCTGCAAACTGTTCACCCCGCCGCACCCCAGCACCAAGACACGCCTTGAGGAACTCCTCACCATCGAACGCGCGCTGGATATCCCCCGTCTGGTGAAACAGGGAGTCGAGAAAGCCGAGCTGTCGGAATTCATCTTCCCTGCGTAGCCCGGACCAACGCCTTCTCTTTGACAATCCGAAAATGCGTTTCCAGCTCCTGGCGCATCGCGACGGCAATGACCCAATCGGGCACAAACGTCTCAATCTCGACCAGCAACTCGAATTCCGCCTTCGTGTGTGTCCCGCCTTCTGCCGGAGACAAGGTCCACACGCGGCGATATTGCTTGAAATCTCCGCCCTTCAGTTCGGTCAACAGCCCACCGGTCACCAGCGTCCGGGACTCGCTCAGCAGACGCCGCTCGCCGGGGAGCAGGGCATGTTCGATCCGGATATCGGTAAACACGCTGCCTGGCTGCTCACGAATCTCCGCCATCCGCATCCGCGTGTCAAAAAGGTTTGGCCAGTGGGCATAGTCAGTCAAGAGCTGCTGTATGATCCCCGGTTCGACCGGAAAAAGCACCGTGGCTGTCGCCTTTACCCCGCCGGTGGCCTGCACCTTCACCTCAAGCGAGACAGGATCACCGGGCCAGCACCAGATCGGGCTCAAGACACCTATCACGGCGAGATACGAAAGCAGTCGTTTGACCATGGCGCGATTATACCGGCCCCTCCCAGGGCCCGCGAGCAGGAATCTCAATTGACCGGGGCAAATCACTCTGTGCTAGGATGCATCATGCATCGTGCGTACTCAATTCTGCTGTGTTTGTTCGTGACGACCGGGCTTCAGTTTCCCCTGGCCGATACCGCCTCTGCCCAGCTGATGCAGGAATCGACCGCGACCACCGAACAGTCCTGCAGCTTCGGCATGGGAAAAGGTGAGCCCTCCCACAGTTGCACTGTGCCGTTTCCCCCGGGCTGCCGGGTGGCCCAGGCCCCAGGCTCCTCCAAACCCTGGACGACCATCTCAACCGGCGGCCGACTGTTATGCCGATTCGATGACAAACAGACCGACTGGAAGACCAAGATCACCGGAGCCTGCAATCGCTGCCAGTCCGGTCATTGTTCCGCCCAGTTCAGCGTCCGCTACGATTGTTCGCCCCAACAGTAATCCTATGCCCCTCACTCGGGCGATCAAACAAGAAGCCCTCGCGCTCGGATTCGACGCCGTCGGGATCGCCCGCGTCGACACCCCCTGCTCCCCGCAAACAACGCTCGCCACACGGCTGACCCAGTGGCTCCGGCGCGGCTACCACGCCACCATGGCCTGGATGGAGCGAGCGCCGGAGAAACGGGCTGACCCGCGCATCGTCTTACCTGGCTGTCGCTCCATCATTTGCGTTGGAATGAATTACCTGACCGACGAACGGGCCGACGAACAGCCGGGATATGGCCGCATCGCCCGCTATGCCTGGGGGCGGGACTATCACGACGTACTCGGCGCGAAACTCAAACAGCTGGAAGCACGAATCGCCACATTGGCCCCTCAAGCGATCACCCGGTCCTACGTCGATACCGGGCCGATCATGGAAAAGGCCTGGGCCGAACAAGCAGGGCTGGGCTGGATCGGCAAACATTCCAATCTCGTATCCCCGGACCATGGATCCTGGCTGCTTCTGGGAGAAATTCTCACGACCCTGGAATTGGAGGCCGACGAACCGGCAACGGACCTCTGCGGGAGTTGCACCCTCTGCATGCAGGCCTGTCCTACCCAGGCCATCACAGATCCGTATGTCGTCGATGCCAACCGCTGCCTCTCCTATCTAACGATCGAACATCGCGGAGAAGCCGCCACGATCCCGACCGACCTGCAGCGGCAATTCGCCAATCATATTTTCGGCTGTGACGATTGCCTTGATGTCTGTCCGTTCAATCTGCGGGCGGGCTTCACGCGGGAACCGGCTTTTCAGCCCTCACCGCTCACACAAGCGCCCTCTCTGGAAAAACTGGCCCATATGGATGAGGCGACCTTTCGTTCATCCTTTCAACACAGCCCCATCCGCCGGGCAAAACTGGTCGGACTCCAACGAAATGTAGCCATCGCCAGAGCAAACCAGCCGCCTTCTCCCTGAGTTCGGCCCCCCCCTCCCCCTCTTTCATTCGGCCACAATGAGGAGTAGGCTATTTCTAGTCGATCGGTGGTTCGCCAGGAGTCCTAACCAAGGAGCCCTCCGAATGAACCCTACGACAGTCCTTCTGATTTCACGTGATCCTCACATCCGGCGTGCCCTTGAGCAGGTCGTCCCCTCCCATACCACTCTGCTCAACGTATCCGATGTGGCAGCGGGCCTACGAGAACTCCACCGTCAGAACCTCGCACTCATTCTGTGCGAAGGCAGCCCAGAAACCGGCAAACCCCTACTGCACCAGACCATCCTGCATCCAGGTTCTCCACCCGTCATTCTGATCGGACCGCGTGATTCGGCACGAGACGCGGTCGATGCCATGCGCGCCGGCGCCGCTGACTATCTGACCGCGCCTATCACGGTAGCCGACCTTGATGCTGCCGTTCGCCGCGCACTGTCTCTATCGAGCCCGCCGCTCACCGCCAAGCGGCCGGCGGACCGCTTCGACCTCATCATCAGCCGGTCCCCGCAGATGCAGCTCGTCAAACAATTGGCCCGTGAAGTGGCGCTGACTGACGCCACCGTCCTGATCACCGGGGAGAGCGGCACGGGCAAGGAACTCTTCGCCCAGGCCATTCACTATGCCAGTCCACGAGCGCTCGGCCCGCTCATCGCGCTGAACTGTGCCGGCATTCCCGAACATCTGCTCGAATCGGAACTCTTCGGCTATCACCAGGGCGCCTTCACCGACGCCAAACACACGAAGCCCGGACGGTTCCAACTCGCCGAAGGCGGCACGTTGTTCCTCGACGAAATCGGGGAGATGAGCGCCGCGGCTCAGGCCAAACTACTGCGGGTCCTCGAAGATCACACGGTCGATCCGCTCGGCGATACGCACAGCCACAGGGTAAACATCCGAATCATCGCCGCGACCAACGAAGACCTCCCGGCTCATATCAAGACCGGGCGATTCCGTCTCGATCTCTACTATCGGCTCAATGTGTATCAGCTCCGCATTCCTCCGCTACGCGAACGGCTGGAGGACATCGAGCCGATCCTGCATTACTTTCTGGCCCAAGCGCGCCGCGACCACGGCTGTCGCATCACCGGCATCAGCCCGGAGGCGTCAACCGTCCTCCGGCGTCATCATTGGCCGGGCAACGTCAGGGAGCTTCACAACGTGGTCGAGTGGCTTACGATTACCTGCAAGGCCAATCATATCGAACCCCAGCACCTCCCGGCCTCCGTCAAAACCGGCAAAGCGCTCGAGCAGCCGAACGCCGAACTCAAGCCCTCTCTGCTCGCCTTCGGTCTGTCGTTTCAAGACATGGAGAAGAAGCTGCTGGAGGAAGCCCTCAGCAAATCAGGCGGAAATGTCTCAGAAGCGAGCCGCCTTCTCAAAATCACACGAAATACCCTACGCTACCGTATGGCTAAGCACCACATGTCCTGATTCCCGCCCACTACCACCGCCGCACGCGACACGCCGCAACCTTTGAGTACCTGTCTCAGAGAACGGCCATATCCTCCGAAATCCTGCCTGCTCACTGCGACTGAGTACTGACGGGTCAGACTCAATACTGTCCGGCTTTTCACAGGGCTCAAGCCTCAGGCAGGAGCACCGATAAATAAGACACGCCATCCGACCCACCGCAGACTCAGAAAAGGCGTCATATGTTCAAGAATCGACGTCAGCCCAAGATTAATCTCCTTGCGTGTCATGCAATGATCCCAATACTCCTCCTGATCATCTCGTTCATCGGCACGGTCTCCGCGACTTCCGCTACCGCCGCCCCACGCGAACAGATGATTCCAGTCTTAAGTCAAGTGGGGGAAGCAAGCGCACGAGGGACAGTAGGGTATGTGCACATCACATTCGACCGGCGGTCGGACGCGGCGGGATTAGCCATCCGATTTAATACCGAGCCGGGACGCTTTTCTCGTTCAGCCCAGGCCTCCATCGAAGAGGCCATTCGCCGCACCGCCCACTCGTTGAAACTCTCGACTGATTCCTGGACGGTGGTGCTGACCGTTCCCTATTCGGATATTGTGGTCTCCGGTGGGCACTTGTCTGGAATGGTAGGGCTAAGTGTTGCCGCAATGGCAACAGGACGCACGATCGACCCGGGACTCCTCGTGACAGGCAGGATTACTCAAGAAGGAAAGATTGGACCAGTGGGGTCTGCTCCCCTACAGGTGCCCGCGCCAGGACGTGCACGGTTGCGGCGGGTCGTCGTATCAAAAGAACAGTCGCTCGTCGAGCGCGACCAACCGGCGCGTGAGCTCGTACAGGTCACGCCCGTTAGTTCTGTCACCCAAGCGTTTCAAGAACTCACTGGCGAACCACCCAAGCCCTAAGCGTGATTCTTAATTTTACCCGTCTCTCTACCGAAGCGTCGCAATCGACACCCCGTCTCCCCCTTCAGCCCGATCACCGGGACGGAACCCTGCAACATAGGGCGACTCCGACAGATACTTACGTAATGCGGATTTCAAACGTCCTGTCCCATGTCCATGAATGATGCGCAGAAACGGCGCGCCCTCAAGCGTCGCCCGATCCAGCGCGGCAATGACGTGATCAAGCGCCTCATCAGCCGCCTGCCCGCGCACATCGACCACCGTCTGTTCGTCGAGACCCAGCCCGCCGCCGGTTGAAAACCGTCGCGGACTAGATGCCGACGAGGGGGCCGCGGAAGCTGGCGCAGCCGCTCCGGATGCGACGCCAATGAGATTCGCCACGGTGGCCAGGACTTCACCTTCGCCCACTTTCACCCGAACGCGTTTCTTCCCCTGCGGAGCTTCGAGTAGACTGCCGGTCAAGCCCAACCCGGCAATTTCCACCTGGTCGCCGATCCGGAGCTGTTCGACCGGAATCGGTGCGCCGACAGGAACCAGTTCGTGTTTGGTCTGGATTTCCAATTCACTGAGACGCTGGGAGGTCTCCTTGGCCTTGATCAGCTTCTGCTCGCGCTTGAGGGCATCGACGGTCGCCTGCACCTCCGCCCGCGCCCGCTGAAACTGCTCGCCCAGTTTCTTCTTCAACCCCTTCCGCGCTTCCAGTTCCGCCTCTTCCAAGCGTGCCTGCAACGCCTTCGCTTCAACGGCGGCGCGCTCGGCCTCGGCCCTCGCCTGCGCCGCCCGTTCCACATCGTCGGCCAACTGCCGCTGTTTCTGCTGGAGATCGACCATGAGGTCTTCCAACCGTCGGTCATCCTTGGGCAAGCGCTGACGCGCATCGTCCAAAATCTTTCCATCCATCCCAAGACGACCGGCGATCTCCAATGCCGACGAGCCTCCGGGCACACCGAGAAACAAGCGGTAGGTCGGCGCCAAGCGAGTCACATCAAACTCAACACTGGCATTGGCAAATCCCGGCATCGTTTGGGCCAGTTCTTTCAACGGTCCGTAGTGAGTCGTCACCACGACTTTCATATTCAGCGATGCGAGGTGGCACAACAGGGCTTCTGCCAGCGCCGCCCCTTCCTGCGGATCGGTCGACGTCACCGGTTCGTCGAGTAAGACCAGCGACTGTCCGGTATCCGCCCCGCTGCTCAGCGACCGTGCCGACTCTGCGAGCAATTGCACCATCTGCGACATGTGGGCGGAGAAACTCGAAAGGTCACGGCTCAAATCCTGTGCATCCCCGATGTCGGCATAGAGCGCTGGGAAGATGGCCATCTCCGACTCGGGCGCACAGGGGAGATGCAACCCCGCCCGCACCATCAGCGAAAACAAACCGACAATCTTCAGCGTGACCGTCTTGCCGCCGGTATTAGGACCGGAAATAACCAGGACGCGGATGGACTCATCGAGCAGAATATCGTTCGCCACAACGTCATCTTTTGCCAGGATCAACAGCGGATGACGGGCCTGTTTCAGCAGGACCCGCCCCTGCTCATTCAACAGGACGGGATTGGCCTTGAGCCGCCGGCTGAACGCCGCCTTCGCCTGCACCGCATCAAGCTCCGCCAGTCCTTCGACCCCGGCCTGCAACGCCTCCGCCTGCCCGGCCACCAGAAGCGTGAGCTCGCGCAGGATGCGCCGCACTTCCCGCTCGATCTCCAGATCGGCAACTTTGATCGAGTTGTTCAACTCCACCAGCTCGCGCGGCTCAAGAAATACCGTCGCGCCGCTGGCCGACACATCGTGCACAATCCCCGGCATACGCCCTCGCATGTCCGCCTTCACCGGCAGCACATAACGGCCTTCCCGCTGAGCGAAATACGTTTCCTGCAGAACGTCCTCGTATCGACTGGAGTGCAGTATCCGATCCAACTGCTCGCGCATACGCTGTTTCAGTTCCTGCGCGGCATGGGTAAGGCGCCGCAACTCCGGCGTGGCCGATTCTTTGATCGCCCCATCGGGCTGAATCGCGGCGTCGAGCGCCCGCGTTATCTGCTGAAGCTCGCGAGTCGACTGGAGGCCCTCTGCCAAAGCCACCACCATAGGGACCTCGTGTGCATGGCGAGCGCAAAAGCGCGCGACCTCGTCCATCCGCGTCAACACGAGTCCGCAGTCCCGCAACTCCAGCGCCTCAAGCACGCCCCCCTTGCTGGCCCGTTCGACGAGCTCGCGCGTATCCGGAAACGACAGCACCGGGGCCGGATCACTCCCATCGCTAAGCCGCAACCACTCCGTCGTCTCCTGCTGACGCCTGACAAGACCCTCTAGATCATTGCCCAGAGCCATCGCCCGACAACGTGCAGCCCCCAGCGCAGATTGAGCTCCTCGTGCCAGGCACTCAAGGACCTTCGGCCACTCCAATGCCTGCGCGGCTTTCTCCGACAGCGTATCCGCCATCCGTACCTCACCTCCCAAACATCACTCTTTCCAGCGGGAACTCTAGCGAAGAGGGATCCGGAGAAGCAACCCGCCTTGCGCCACACTGCCCCCCTTGTTTCTACTGAGGCCACCGTTGGGGAAAAGGCCTCAAATACTGGGGTTTCTTCACGTATTCCTACCTTCGTATAGCTTGACAAGGGTTCGGACCGCCGATACTATCGCGAACACGATTGCCGGTGATCTGCGACCGGTTTGCTATTCAGTAAAGGACATGACGACATGGCTATTCGCGTAGGAATCAATGGATTTGGGCGTATCGGACGAAACGTATTGCGGGCTTCCCTGGGAGACCCGGC
This sequence comes from Nitrospira sp., assembly GCA_030653545.1. Classification (NCBI taxonomy): domain Bacteria; kingdom Pseudomonadati; phylum Nitrospirota; class Nitrospiria; order Nitrospirales; family Nitrospiraceae; genus Nitrospira; species Nitrospira sp. The sequence goes on from JAURZE010000024.1 coordinate 66,501, forward strand.
TCTGGAATTTGTCGCCATCAACGACCTCACGGATGCGAAAACGCTCGCCTATCTTTTGAAATACGACTCTGTACATGGCACGCTCGGCGTCAGTGTGGAAGCCAAAGGGGATCAGATTATCGTCGATGGCAAGCCGATCAAGGTGCTGGCCATCAAGGACCCGAAGGAACTCCCCTGGAAAGAGCTCAACGTCGACGTGGTCATCGAATCGACGGGGCGTTTCACCGACCGCGAAGGCGCGGGCAAGCATTTGGCGGCCGGAGCCAAACAAGTCATCATCTCGGCGCCCGCAACGGATCCGGATGTGACGATCGTGCTCGGCGTGAACGACAGCACCTTCGACCCGAAGACGCATCACATTATTTCGAATGCCTCCTGCACCACGAACTGCCTCGCGCCGGTCGCCAAAGTGTTGTTGGAAAATTTCGGCATCAAGCACGGCGTCATGACGACCATCCACTCCTATACCAACGATCAGCAATTGCTCGATCTTCCGCACAAGGACCTGCGGCGCGCACGCGCGGCCGGCATGTCGATGATTCCGACCAGCACCGGCGCAGCCAAGGCGCTCCATCTGGTGATCCCCCAGTTGAAAGGCAAATTGGATGGGCTAGCCATTCGCGTCCCAACCCCGAACGTCTCCCTGGTCGATCTCACAGTGGAAACCGAGAAAGATTGCACCATCGCGGAAGTGAACGCGGCCTTCAAGAAAGCCGCCGACGGCCCGCTGAAGAACATCTTGCTCTATTCGGAAGATCCGATCGTCTCGATCGACAAAAAAGGCGACCCGCATTCAGCGACCCTCGACGCTCCGCTTACCAATGTGATCGATAAGCGCATGGTCAAAGTCACCGCCTGGTACGACAACGAGTGGGGCTACTCCTGCCGCGTGCGGGACCTGATCAAGCTCACCGCGGAGCGGGCCAAAGGAAAGTAGCCAACGGGCGATCGGCATTCACGCGGGATGCACGTCTGAACGCGACCTGCTGCGGAGGCCTGTAAAGGAGCTCTCATGAATTTGCGCAAGCAAACAATCGATGACGTCAAGCTTCGAGGGAAACGCGTGATCATCCGCGCGGACTTCAACGTTCCCCTCGACGAGTCGCTCCAAATCACCGACGACACCCGCATCCGTTCAACCCTGCCGACCATCAACCGTGTCGTCGACGAAGGCGCCAAAGTCATCCTTTGCTCTCACCTGGGACGCCCGAAGGGAGCGTTTGACCCGAAGTACAGCTTGGCCCCGGTAGCAAAGCGGCTGAGCCGGTTGCTCGGCAAAGAAGTGATCTTCGCGCCGGATTGTATTGGGCCCGCCGTCGAGAAGCTGGTCGCGAAAATGAATCCTGGCGATGTGATGCTGCTGGAGAATCTTCGTTTTCATCCGGGCGAGGAAAAGAACGATGACGCCTTCGCAAAGGCGCTCGCGTCACTCGGCGACGTCTTTGTGAATGATGCATTTGGCGCCGCGCACCGGGCGCACGCCTCAACCGTCGGGATCACCAAATTCATCAAGGCTTCGGCCGCGGGCGCGCTCCTGAAGAAAGAAATCGAATACCTGGAAGGCGCCGTGGAAAATCCGGTGCGCCCGTTCGTCGCCATTCTCGGCGGCGCCAAGGTGTCCGGAAAAATCGGGGTCATCGAAAACCTGGGGAAGCGTGTCGACAAGGTCATCATCGGCGGCGGTATGGCTTTCACCTTCCTGAAAGCCAAGGGCCTGGAAATCGGCAACTCCCTCGTTGAAAAAGACATGCTCGATTTTGCGCGAGGTATTGAGGAGCATGCCCTCTCACGGGGCGTGAAATTCTATCTCCCTGTCGATTGCGTCGTCGCCGCCAGCCGTGAGCCGGGGGCTGAAACGAAGATTGTTCCCGTGCAGGAAATTCCCAAAGGCTGGTATGGCTTGGATATCGGGCCGGCGTCCGTGAAGTTGTTCAGCGAGGCCCTGCAGGATGCCAAAACGATTTTGTGGAACGGTCCCATGGGAATGTTCGAAATCGATGCCTTCGCCCGCGGAACGCTGTCCATCGCCCATGCCGTGGGTAATGCCTATGCGTTGACGATCGTCGGAGGCGGTGAAACCGCCATGGCCATTCACCGGGCAGGGGAATCGGACAGCATCTCCTTCATTTCAACCGGCGGAGGCGCGGCACTCGAACTTCTGGAAGGCAAGCAACTGCCCGGATTGGTCGCCCTCCCGGACCGAGCCCTCTAGACATTTGAGCCCACGTTCATCGTAAGTCAGAACGAAGGACACTGTGCGCATACCCCTGATCGCCGGCAACTGGAAAATGAACAAGACCGCCTCCGAGGCGGCCGCGTTCGTTCGTGAGTTGGTTCAAAGGAAACTCCCCGCCTCCGCCGTCGAAATCGTCATCGCCCCGCCATTTACCGCGCTGGACTCCGTCCGTCAGACGCTGGGGTCCGGCTCATCCATCGGCCTGGCTGGCCAGAACCTCCACTGGGAGGACCACGGCACCTATACCGGCGAAGTCTCCGCGCCAATGCTGAAAGATCTTGGCTGCAGGTACGTCATTCTCGGACACTCTGAGCGACGCGCCCTATTCGGCGAAGGTGACGACGTGATACGGAAGAAACTCGCTGCAGCCTTTCGGCATGGGCTCAAGCCGATCCTCTGCATTGGTGAATCGTTGGACCAACGTGAAGCAGGACGCACGACAGAGATCATCACCGGACAGCTCAAGGGAAGCCTGGCTGGGTTCGAAGCCGCACAACTGGCGACCCTCACCATTGCCTACGAGCCGGTCTGGGCCATCGGAACGGGAAAAGCCGCATCGCCGGAACAGGCGATTCCGGTGCATCAGACCATCAGACAACTCTTGCAGCAGGAATGGTCTTCCGCCATTGCGGAGGGAACCAGAGTTTTGTATGGCGGCAGCGTCACGCCACAAAACGTGTCGGATTTTCTGGCGTCGGAAGAGATCGACGGCGCATTGGTCGGTGGGGCTTGCCTCAAGGTCGAGTCCTTTGCTAGTATCGCCACTCTCGCACAAAAACGAACGGGGCATTAAGCATGTTGTATACGCTGGTAGTCATTCTTCATGTGTTTGTCTGTTTCCTGATGATCGGCGCAATTTTGCTGCAGTCGGGAAAGGGAGCGGAAATTGGGGCGTCTTTCGGCGGGTCAAGTCAGACCGTCTTCGGAAGCCGTGGCCCCGCGAACTTCCTGAGCAAATTAACCGTCGGCGTCGCCGCGGTCTTTATGCTGACATCCTTTAGTTTGGCCATTCTCGCCAAGCAGCGGAACTTTGCGTCAACCGTGATCGATCTCAAGCCGAAAGAAACTTCGTCCGCCCCTGCGGCTCCTCCGGCCCCTGCGCCAGAATCGCATCCGGCGGGGGATGCTCCGGCAGCCGCGCATTGATTCAACCTCTTTACGCAATTACAGCGTTCCATCGATAGAGTGAGGCCCGCCTGCGAAGACTCGCAGGCGGGCCTCACTACGTTGCGATTATACCGAGACCCTGCCCCAGATCTAATGTTCAGAGAAGCCCAATGGATCGAGCTATCGACTGTGCAGAGCTCGACAAAATCGTCAGATGCGGGTAATCCAGGATTCGTGCGCAGGATCCTCCCCGCGTACGATGGCAAAGAAGGCCTTCTGCAACGCGAGGGTAATGGGACCGGGCTTGCCCGTTCCGATTCGTCGATTGTCTATTTCCCGCACCGGCGTCAGTTCCGCCGCCGTGCCGGTAACAAACACTTCATCGGCCAAATACATTTCGTCGCGGGTAAACCGCTCTTCCGTCACAGGGATCTTCCGTTCCCGAGCCATGTCGATAATCGAGTTTCGCGTAATGCCTTCGAGAATGGACGTCAAGGGTGTGGTCTTGATTTTCCCGCGGCGCACGATAAAGATATTCTCCCCCGTGCCTTCAGCCACGTACCCCTCGGGATCGAGCATGATGGCTTCATCGTACCCATCCGCTTTGGCCTCGCGCTTCGCCAGGATTGAATTCACGTAATACCCGGAAATTTTCCCCCGCGTCATCGACACGTTCACATGATGCCGGGTGAAGGACGACACCCGCGCACGCATCCCGTTGGCCAGCGCCTCGTCACCGAGATAGGCCCCCCACCGCCAGGCAGCCACCGCCACCCTGATCGGATTGTTGCCGGGATGCACGCCCATCGCCCCATAGCCGATGTAGACCAAGGGCCGAATGTAGCAGGCATCCAAGCGGTTCGCCCGTACGGTCTCCACAATCGCCTCGGCAATCTGTTTGCGATCGTAGGGCATCTCCATCATCCCGATATGCGCAGAATCAAACAGCCGGTCGACATGCTCCTGAAGCCGGAAGATCGCAGACCCCGATTTACCTTTGTAGCAACGGATTCCCTCGAATGCGGCCAATCCATAGTGCAGGGAATGCGTCAGAATATGGACATTGGCCTCAGCCCAGGGAACCAACTTGCCGTCCATCCAGATCTTGTCAACAGGCTCTAACATCGACGAACTCTCCTCTGTAAACGAATCACCACTGGCGGCGAAAACGAGCGCAAACTATAGCCTGGGCCTTGATAGGGGTCAAGCAAGCCCCAGCCTCCTCGTTGGCATTGTTCGGGGAAGTACCTTCTCGCGGAAAGAAAGACTAGGACGAAGCGCAGTAAGACCGCAGTCTGGCGCTCAAGAAGCTTCCCACCCGTTCCTCACCATCCGGAGCCAGCGTCACAATCTTGGCTCCGAAGAGCAGACCGCGAACCCATCGGACCACCACGCGCTGAATCTCCACAGGCTCGTCTTTATCAGGAAGCGAGAGACGCAGGACGAGCTCCATGCCGGGCACCACCTGATGATCACCCAGGACACGCATCCCATTCCTCGACATATTCACCACCGTCCCCTTCCCGAGAAACTCTCCCCCCATGTAATAGAGGAGACACCGGACCGGAATACGATGGTACGTTCGAATCACAAATCGCGTCGCTTGGGGCATGTCGCTCACCTCGCCGGGTAAAAATCTGGTATACATAGCCGGTCGCACGGCTGTTTGGGAGAGTCTCAGAGTACTGCCAATGACTCACGCCCTCCTAGCCCCCAAAAGAGGGTAGGAAGGAACCTGCACCAGTCACAACAATGGACGGGTTCTGAGGGACGTCCCGGTCATTCGCTTGACACTCGGATCACCCCTCTGTTATATGAGCCGTTCTGCTTTGGAGGAGATATAGGACATGTACGCGATTATTGAAACAGGCGGGAAACAGTATCGAGTCGAGTCTGGGTCACTGTTGCAAGTGGCCACACTTGAAGGCGATGTGGGATCAACGATTGAGCTCGACCAAGTCCGGCTTGTGCACGGAGACGGCGGGGTGGTCATCGGACAACCTCTGGTGAAGGGCGCGAAAGTCACAGCGGAAATCGTCCGGCACGGACGCACCCGCTCGATCACCGTGTTCAAGAAGAAGCGACGCAAAAACTACCGGCGTACTCGCGGGCATCGTCAGGGCTTTACGAGCTTGCGCATCACCGGCATTGCAACGGCATAAGCACTTTATTGAGAAGGACCTGCCATGGCAACAAACAAAGGCGGCGGATCGTCACGGAACGGACGGGACAGTAACCCCCAGTATTTGGGCGTCAAGGCCTATGGCGGCGAAACCGTCAAGGCCGGCAGCATCATCGTCCGTCAACGTGGAACCAAGTTTTTCCCCGGGTTTAATGTCGATCTCGGACGGGATCACACATTGTTCGCGCGAGTGACCGGCGTTGTGAAGTTCGAAGGTGGAGAAGACCGACGGAAAGTCAGCGTCTACCCTGCCCCTGTCAAAGCCTAACTCTCTTTTCTTTCGCGCTCACTACTCGGCTCAAAACCACCCTGACCCTCCCCTATCGGGGGCAGGGTCAGGTATACTCTCGACTCTGAACGGGGACATGCCATGTTTGTCGATGAAGTAAAGGTCTTTGTAAAAGCCGGGCGAGGCGGAGACGGCTCGGGCAGTTTCCGTCGCGAAATGTTTGTCCCGCGCGGCGGGCCTGACGGCGGCGACGGCGGAAACGGAGGCGACGTCATCTTCACGGCCTCGCATCGACTCACGACCCTGCTCGACCTCCGCTATCAGAAACATTACGAAGCCGAAGACGGACGGCACGGCGGCGCCTCCCATTGCAGCGGACGCCGCGGCAAGCCCGTCACCGTCGCACTCCCCGTCGGCACCGTAATTTACGATCAGGAGACCGGCGAAGTCCTAGCCGACCTGGTCGCCAACGGAGAGAGCGTCGTCATTGCCCATGGCGGACGTGGCGGACGCGGCAATAGCCACTTCGCCACTCCCACGAATCGTGTACCGACCCACTTCGAGCACGGCACCGAGGGCGAAGAAAAGCACCTCCGCCTCGAGCTGAAGCTCTTAGCAGACGTCGGACTCGTCGGCTTTCCGAACGCCGGCAAATCGACCCTCATCGCGGCCATTTCATCTGCGCGTCCAAAGATCGCCGACTATCCCTTTACAACACTGATTCCGAACCTCGGCGTCGTCCGCTGGGGGACAGACCGCAGCTTTGTCGTCGCCGATATTCCCGGGCTGATCGAAGGCGCCTCCGAAGGCAAGGGCCTCGGCTTTCAGTTTCTCCGGCACATCGAACGTACCGCGATGATCCTCCACCTCGTGGACGTGTCCGAATGGGCGCCGGACGAACCGGTCCAGAGTCTGGAGATCATGCGGCAGGAATTGGATGCCTACGACGAATCGCTAAACCACCGCCCCTGCGCGATCGTGGCCACCAAAATTGATATCAGCGGAACGTCTGACCGCCTGAGCCAGCTCCAGGCCTACTGCAAGAAGCGCAAGTACAAGTGTTTCCCCGTGTCGGCCGCCACCCGGGAAGGGCTCACCGAACTCATCGCGTATGTCGGGAAACAAGTCGAGTCCCTGAGGACGACGCCGTGCGAGACGAACTCCTAAAACAAGCCACACGCATCGTCGTGAAAGTCGGGAGCAGCCTGATCGCCTCTCGAGAGACCGGGTTGCGCCCCGAGCAGATCGAGCGATTGGCCGGAGAAATTGCCGCATTACGTACAGACGGACGAGAGGTCCTTGTCGTCTCGTCCGGCGCCATCATCTCCGGCATCAAAAAGCTGCAGCTCAAAGAATATCCGAAGAGTCTCCCCATCAAACAAGCCGCCGCCGCCGTCGGACAGAGCCGGCTGATGTGGGCCTATGAAAAAGCGTTTGAGCCGCTCGGCATTCAAGTCGCCCAGATTTTGCTGACTCACGAGGACCTCGCCGACCGCCGCCGATTTCTCAACGCCCGCTACACCCTCACGGCCCTGATTGGCTTCGGCGTGCTGCCGATCATCAACGAAAACGATACCGTCGCCGTCGAAGAAATCCGCGTCGGTGACAACGATACGCTCGCCGCGCAAGTCGCGCAGCTGGTCGATGCCGACCTGCTCGTCATCTTGTCGGACGTCGACGGCATGTTCACGGATGATCCGCGCAAGAATCCCGACGCGACGCTGATCCCGCTCATTCCGGATATCACCGAAGAAGTCGAACGAAAAGCCGGCGCCTCCAGCACCTTCGAGGGCACCGGAGGCATGGCCACGAAAGTACGCGCGGCCAAGAAGGTCGGTGAATACGGCGTCGCCACATTGATCGTCAACGGCCAACAGCCCGGCTTGCTCCCCAGGGTCTTGAAAGGGGAGCCCGGTGGGAGCCTCTTCCTCGCAAAGGAACGCCGCCTAAACAGCCGCAAGCATTGGATCGCCTTTACCCTTCGTCCGCGCGGACACATCCGGGTCGATCAGGGAGCCGTCGAAGCCCTGACCCTGCGTGGAAAGAGCCTGCTCGCGTCAGGAATCATTGAGGTCACCGGGCAATTCGACTCAGGCGATCCGATCAGCTGCATCGATCAGGACGGAAAAGAGTTTGCCAGAGGTCTCGTGAATTTCTCCTCCGACCTGCTGGGCCGCATGAAAGGGCTGAAGACTCAGGACATCCAGCAACAGATCGGCCCGCAGGAATATGACGAAGTAATCCATCGCGACAACCTCGTCATCTTATAGGCGCGAGTGCTGAGCCATGATTGCCCCCGATTCTGCCCCCTCAGTACCCGACGCTCAAAATTCACACCCACGATGCCTCGGCCTCTTCGGCGGCAGCTTCAACCCCATTCACAATGGCCATCTGGCCATCGCCCGGAAAGCGCATGAGATTCTGGCCCTCGACCGGACGCTGTTCATTCCGACGGGCGATCCTCCGCACAAGCAAGACAGCGCCCTCGCCCCGGCCCATCACCGATATGAAATGGTGCGCCTCGCCATCGCGAACACGCCAGGATTCGAGCTCTCCGATATCGAAATCTCACGCCAGGGGAAATCCTACTCGATCGATACCGTCCGTGAACTTCAGCGCCGGTACGGATCGGGAACCAGGCTGTATTTCCTGATCGGCCTGGATGCGTTCCTCGACCTAGCCAGTTGGCGAGAGCCCGATGCGCTGCTGGCGGCCTGCTCGTTCGTGGTCATCTCCCGGCCTGGTCAGTCGTTCCAGAGCTTGACCGCTCTGCCCTTCCTTCGACACGTCAGCCCCAACCAGCTGGCGCCGTTGGATACCGGGGCACTCGATCGGCTTGACCTGCCGCTCCCGTCCGGACAGACGATCATTTGCTTGCCGCTTCCGCCCTCTCCCATTTCTGCCTCCGACATCAGACACCGCATTCAGGGCGGGGCAATGCTGGCAAATTTGTTGCCGCCCCCTGTGGAATCTTATATACTTCGCCAACAGTTATATCGGGAGGATCAGCATCGCACGCACATCTAAGGTTACAGCTATTGAAATCGGTCGAGCGATGCTCGACAAGAAGGCCCTGGATGTCCAGATCCTGCACGTCGGTCCGTTAACCTCGGTAGCAGACTACCTCGTCATCGGGTCAGCGGAATCAGATCGGCAGACACGCGCCATTGCAGACCATGTCAGCGACGTCCTGACCGGCCAGGGAGACCGGCCCCTCAGCGTCGAAGGCACCACATCAGGCCAGTGGGTCTTGATGGATTTCGGCGACGTCGTCGCGCATATCTTTCGGCAGGACGCCCGCGAGCACTACGCGCTGGAGCGTCTCTGGAGCGATGCGAAGCCACTGAGCATTCCGGAAGAGAAGCCGGAAGAGAAGCCCGAAAAGCCTGTCGCACCCAAACGGCGCATTATCGTCAGGACACCCAAAGCACGAAAATCGGTCTAGACCATGTTCAGACTGCTGCTCACCATCTTCCTCATCAGCGCCGGCGTCTTCATCTATAGCTATTTCCGTGAGCTGAACCCCGGCATGGTGATGGTCCGCACGAGCTCTGCCGTGGAATTTGAACTGAGCCCGGTGACGCTGGTGCTCATTTCCATGGCGATCGGCGCCGTGGTCGTGACCTTCGTGGTGGGCTTACAGCAAACCGCGCACGCCATCATCACCTGGCAAAGCAGCCGCCTGGCGCGACGGAAAGAAAAAGTGGACGCTCTGCATCGCGAAGGCACCCACGCCTTCATGTCCAAGCGCACGGTCGAGGCCATGAGCCTCTTCGAGAAAGCGCTGGCGATGGATCCCAATCGCGTGGACTCCCTGCTGTGGCTGGGCAATATCTACCGATCCGAACTCAACTACGCCGAAGCCATCCGGCTGCACCAGCATGCCCATCGCGTCGACGATCGAAACATCGAAGTCCTGCTGGAGCTGGGGAAAGATCTGGAAGGCGCCAAGCGCTATGAAGACGCGCTGCAGGCCTTGCAGAAGATCCTCAAGATCGAACCGGATAACCTGACCGCCTTGATCCGCAAACGCGACCTTCTTATCCGTCTGGAGAAGTGGAGCGATGCGCTGGAAATTCAACACCGCCTCTTAAAAGCGAATCTGCCTGAGTCGGAAAAGCAGGCCGAAGCGGACCTCCTCGTCGGCTGCATGTACGAAGTCGGCCGCCAGCTGCTGGAGCGAGGGCACCCCGACAAGGCTCGCCGGTATTTCCGCGGCGCCATCAAGAAAGAACGGAGCTTCCTGCCGGCCTACATCGGCATCGGGGAAATCCTGATCCATGAAGGCAAGACGAAGGACGCGGTAGAAATCTTGAAGAAGGTCTACAGCCGGACCAGGAGCGTCATCATCCTCCATCGTTTGGAAGAACTCTTCCTGGAGCAGGGCGAGCCCGGCGAGATCATCCGCGTGTACCAGGAAGCCCTGCAGCAAGACCCCCAGAATCCCGTGCTGCAGTTCTATCTGGGGAAACTCTACTATCGGCTTGAAATGGTCGACGAAGCGTTCGACGTGCTCTCCACAATCGAAGGGCCGCAAGATCATCTGCTGGACTATCACAAGATCATGGCCAATCTGTATCTGCGCAAGCAGCACTTCGAGCAGGCCATCGTCGAACTCAAGAAAGCGCTCAGCTTCAAGAAGCGCGTGATCGTCCCCTATATCTGCACCCAGTGCCAGCAGGAATCATTGGAATGGTCGGGCCGCTGCCGCCGCTGCGCCCGCTGGAACACCCTCACCGCCCTCCCCTGGCTCGAAGCCGGCCAACCGGCCGCGGGCGCAGAGAATGCTCCATCTTCTGCCCGCACCGTCCCCTACCAGGGCATTGCTTCTCCGTTTGAAACCGTGTAGGTTTTCTCCCGTCCCGATCTCGTACAACCCGTATCGATCAAACCCGTTTCCCGCACGCACGACTGAAAGGTGTCTGTCATGACCGATTACATGCAACTGGCGAACAAAGCGCTCAACGACGAGCCCCTCACGAGAGCGGAATCGCTGTCCGTCTTGAACAGCCCGGACGACGACCTCCTCGCCTTGCTGCATGCCGCCTTTCAAGTCCGCTCGAAATACTTCGGCCGCACCGTCCGCCTGCAGATGTTGCAGAACGCCAAGAGCGGCGCCTGCATGGAAGACTGCCACTATTGCTCGCAATCTGCCGTCTCGAACGCGCCGATCGAACGCTACAATCTGCTCCCGCAGAAACAGATGATCCAAGGCGCGCGCGAAGCCGCCGCCTCGAAGGCCCAGCGCTATTGTATCGTCATCAGCGGACGCAGCCCGTTGGATCGGGAAATCGACGAAATCGCCGGAGCCGTCCGGTCCATCAAACAGGAAATCCCGATTCAGATCTGCTGCTCACTCGGTTTGATGAGCGATGAACAGGCCAAGCGGTTGAAAGCCGCGGGTGTGGATCGCGTGAACCATAATCTGAACACCAGTGAGGCCTTTCACGAATCGATTTGCACGACTCACACATTCCAGGACCGCCTTTCGACTATCAAGAACGCACGCGCGGCCGGATTGGAAATCTGCTCGGGCGGGATCGTCGGCATGGGGGAAAGTAACGAAGACCTCATCGATCTGGCCGACGCCCTGCGCGACGTGAAACCCGACTCGATTCCCTTGAACATGCTCAATCCGGTAGAAGGCACGCCGCTGGAGAACATCGACGCCCTCACACCGCAGCGCTGCCTCAAAGTCCTCTGCTTATTCCGCTTCCTGCATCCGCGCACGGAAATCCGTATCGCCGGCGGCCGCGAGCACAACCTCCGCAGCCTCCAACCCCTCTCCCTCTACCCGGCTGACTCGGTCTTCGTGAATAACTATCTGACGACACCAGGCTCCCCGGCCCCCGAAGTCTGGGGCATGATCGAAGATTTGGGCTTCAAGATCGAAGTGGATTACCAACAGCCGGTGGCGAGCTGATCGATCTTGTAGTCTTTCAACGCTTCGGCTAGCATAACGCCATGCGATCATCCAACGCGGTACGAAAAACCATTCCGGCCACTGAAATCAGACGTCGAGGACTCTCTGTCATCGACAATGCGCTGAAGCGTGGGCCGGTCCATGTCCTCAAGGACAACGAACCCACCTACGTCATTATGGCCGAAGCGCAGTACCAGGAATTGACCGAGCGATATCGCAAGTCATACGTGACCCGAATCAAACGATCCTTGACCGACCTCAAGGAAGGGCGCATCCGTCGCATCTCTGCCAAAACACTCATCGACGAGCTTCACCTCGAATCCTGATGTACGCGCTGGCTACCACCAGCTATTTTGATCGACGTGTGGCCAAATTCACACGAGCCCACCCCGAACTGAAAAAGCCGTTGGCTAAAGTCCTTAGAGACCTAGAAGCCAATCCGTTTCAGCCGCAGTTACGTCTGCATGCACTCAAAGGCGAGCTGGAAGGCCTGCATGCCGTCAGCCTGACTCATTCGCACCGCATCACGCTTACCTTGAGAGTGACCAAGAAAGAGATTGTCCTTCTCGACATCGGAACACATGACGAGGTATATCGGTAGCAAATCGTCTCCATTCTAGCCGTGGGAAAATGGGAAGCATGTGGCGAAGAAGCCATGAAAATTGTGAGCGGCGACCTGACGACCCCCGGCTCACCGGCCCCCGAAGTCTGGGGCATGATCGAAGATCGGGGCTTCAAAATCGAAGTGGATTACCAAACGGCTGCTGAAAAAGGCCCTCAGCTTCGTTCTCAGTCGCTCGAACCCCTCAACGTGCAGCACTAGCACGCCTCGGGGTCCTCGTCTCCCTGCGGCCTTGCTGAAAGCCTTTTTGAGCAACCTCCGCAAGCAAGAACTGACTACTCAGGAGGAAGGATCAATGAAATCATTGCTTCTGGCAATCACCTTATTCAGCTTAGCTCTCACAGCAGGCTGTGCGAATCCTATCAATGCCAAGACAGCAACAAACTATGCTCAAGCCGCTGCCCAAGCACAGAACGCAGGTGATTGGACCAACGCCAAGATGTATTGGAGCAGGGCTATTATAAACGCCCAGCACGGTGGCGCTACTCCAAATCAGCTGGCAGTTTTGAACTACGAATACGGTCGATCATCGGGTGTTGTCTGTGATTTCGCCGAAGCTGAACGCGCGCTGATTGTTGCACATGACCTAGATAGCAAATCAGGTGGCCCAACATTTCTTTCGCTATTCGAGCTTGCGCATCTTAATTATGACCAGAAGAAGTTCCCTGAATCGATTTCATACTTTGAGCGTGCATTCCCAGTCGCAGAAGAGAAAGGCGCAAGTAAAGCTGCTCCTATTGCAACTGCGGATCTACTGGATGAGTACTCCCGAGCACTGCAAAATGTAGGCAGGACTTCTGATGCTCAAGCAGCAGCTACACGAGCCATTTTACTCCGCAGAGGCAGTCCCATTGGACACTCAATCACTGACCGTACCCCTTATGGGAAGCAATGCCAAAGCAATCCATGACCCGACTCAGTCATTTCGAGTAAAAACTTTTACTCCTCTCTCAACCCCTCCACCACAGGCTGCTGAGCCGCCCAGCGGGCGGGGAAGTAGCCGGCAACTAGCGTCGCGGCAGCCGCTAAGCCGACGGCTTGTGCGAGGGCGCCGAAGGGAAGGATCATCTGAATCGTCCAGCCGAATGATTGTTTGTTGATCACTTTGATCAGCAGCAATGACAGCAGCCCGCCGCCAACAAGTCCCAACGCGATACCCACCAGCCCCAGATAAGCCGCTTCCCACAAGACCAACTGTCTGATTTGGCCCTCGCTGCCGCCGATGGCGCGTAGCGTAGCAAACTCTCTGCGGCGTTCGAGTACCGATGTGACCAGCGTGTTCACGATGCCGAGCATGGCGATGATCACCGCAATCGCTTCGAGCACATAGGTGAGCAAGAACGTCCGGTCAAAGATGTCGAGGATCTCCTTGCGCAACTCACCATTGCTGATGATGAGCGGTGGTAGGGTCCGGTCCGGTGCTTGCTGCAAGGCGTCGGCGATCGCCTGCCTGACCTGCTCCCTATCCGCCCCCTCGTTCAGATAGAGCGGAAAGACCGTCACAAGTTCATCCTGCCAAAGCGATTGATAGAGCCCGCGATCCATGACCAACTTTCCGCCGTCGGTGGCGTAGTCGTAGAACACGGCCACGACCGGAAACGACCGCGCTCCTTGCGGGGTCATGATCGCCAGCGAGTGGCCTTCACGAACGCCGAGCCGATTGGCCAGCACTTCAGACAGAATGATCCCGCCGGTCTCGACCGCCTGGTTCAGCAGGTCGGTGGAATTTCCCTGACGGACGAGATACTGGCTGCGCCTGGCATGGAGCCGCAAATCGCGTGAGACAATCGCTACACGCTGCCCCTTCACCTCCACCCGCACATCCCGATAGGTATCCACCTCCGCCACACCGGGAATTGCGACCAGCACTGCTTGCCAGCCGGGGGGCAGACTCTTCGTGCCGTTCCCGCTGTTTGCCTCCCGTAGCCAAGTCGAAGGAGCCACGACGATATCGGCGATCACGGTCTCGTTGATCCAGACTTCGACGGTGTGCCGGAAACTGCGCACCATGATGAGCACCCCGATCATGATCGCCAGCCCCACCATCAACGCCGAGACCGTCACGCCATTCCGGCCCGGGTTTCTCGCTGCATGCTCCACGGCAATCTCTCGCATTGCGCCCTGCGCTCCGGCAAGACGTTCGCTATGGAGGATTCGTTTTCTCCAGCCTGTCACACAGAGCGGAGCAAGGCACGACAGTCCGGCCAATAAACAGAATGTCGCGAGATAGCCCAGAATCGGCGCTCCGCCCAACGGCCCGGCAAAAGCAAGCAACCCGGCTAAGACGAGCAACCCGATCCCGCCAACCGCCAATCCCCCTACCCGCACCTGTCGGCTGCTCTCGTAGTCGCCAGGTGCCAATGCCCGCACCGTGGCGGTGCGGCTGGCGTCGAGGCTCGGCCCGATCGCTCCGATCATGGAGACAAGACAACCGATCAGGATCCCTTCAGCGGAAGCCTGCCAGAGTTCAGCTACGTCGAACCAGGATGCGGTCCCCTGACTCACCGGGGTATAGAGATCCGAGATCGTCCGGCTGACCAGTATGACAAGTTTCTGCGCCAGCAGAATTCCGCCCACACTCCCGGCAATTCCACCCAGCAGCCCGAACAGAGCCGCCTCAGCCAGAAAGAGCCCGGCCACGCGTGCCTGGGTCATCCCAATCGCGCGGTAGATCCCGATCTCGCGCCGGCGCTGCGCCACGGCGAAGGCCATCGTGTTGTAAATGAGAAACATACCGACCAGCAGACCGACCCAGCTCAGGACCGTGAGATTCAATCGGAACGCCCGCACCATCTGCTCGACCTGCTGCGTCCGGCTCGCCGGCCGCTCGACCGTGACATGCGGCGGCACAACGGCGCGCACGGCCTCCGCCGCCGCGCCAATCTCAACCTCCAGATTCGTCACCAGATCGATCCGGTCCAGCTTTCCGACCATGTCGAAGAGAACTTGAGCGGCGGCGATGTCCATCACGGCTAGATGATCCCAGGACGAGACCCGGTCGGCCTGGTCCTGAATCACACCGGCAATCCGCGCCTCTACCTGCCGGGGGCCGACTTGGAGCTGGACCGTACTCCCCTTTTCGAGATGCCACTCCGCCGCTAATTTTCTCCCGATATAGAGGCTGTCGGCTTTCAGCAAGTCCGCGAGCGGATTGTCACCCTGCTCCGGCATCACTCGAAAGCCGCGGGTATCGAACTCGGCGAGGAGATCCAGTCCAATGACTTGTGCCGCTCCAGCCGGACGCCCGGCATCGAGCCGCACCGCCGTCTGCACGATCACCGGCGACGCAGACGTCAGGCCCGGTACGTCCCGCACCTTCGCGATCAGCTGTTCATCCAGCCCGAAGTCTCCTCCGGAGACCTCCAAGGTGGTTGGTCCGGCAACGGTCAGCACGGCTTGCTCGAACGAGTGCAGCACCTCCACATTGGCCGTCCGCACCGCCACCGACGCCGCCACGCCCAGCGCCACGCCCACAATCGTAAGCACCGTCCGGAACGGCCGTTGGGTCATGTGGGACCACAGCAGAAGCGCGACGACTTTCAACCAGGCCATTGTGCGGCTCCTAGAGATCCGATTGCTGTTCGCACTTACGTAGAACCACGGTGATGGGAAACACCTGCACGCACGAAGGATTTACCGGCTGCACAGAATGGCCGTTTCGTTTACAGGTCGCCGACCCTTTGCTAGATTGACGAGGAACATTTGATCGGGAGTCACACATGGCACGTAGTCGAGGGAACAACGCACTTCAGATAGACCGGAGCCCGAAGGCCGAGTTCTCCATTACCCCCCGGCAACGGGAAATCCTGAAGATGGTCGCCCTCGGCCATACGAATCGGGAAATTGCGGAAACACTGGCGATCAGCATCCGCACCGTCGAGGTGCATCGCTTCAATCTGATGCGGCGGCTGAATGTCCGGAACGTGGCGCAGTTGCTTCGCCAAGGCCTTCAGCAAGGACTACTGCCACGCAACTTCGGCCTGAAATAGCGTCACAGCTCTTTCACCTTCCCCCGGCATTCCGTCACTGACCCGTAGCCCTTCTTCTTCAGCTGCGCTGCGAGTTCCGTCTCCAGCCGTCCGAAGGCGCCAAGCCCCTCTTCAACCAGAACCGTGCCGACCTGCACCGCCGACGCTCCGCAGAGAAAGTGCTCGAAAGCATCGACTCCGTTCATGACGCCGCCGGTGCCGATGATCGGAATCTTTCCCTGAAAGATTTTGTAAAAGGCCCGCACATTCGCGAGCGCCACGGCCTTGATGATGGTGCCGCCCAACCCGCCGAATCCGCCCTTTGGCTTGATGACGACTTCTTCCCGCTCCGGATCGACCACGAGGCCGTTGCCGACCGAGTTAATCATGTTGAGAAAGTCGACCTCGCACCGGCCGATCACCTTCCCCATCACCTCATGGTGCGCCGGATCGAAATAAGGCGGCAGCTTCACACCCATCGGGACGGTGATAACCTTGCGCACCCGCTTGAGCAGACGCTCGGACGCCTCCGGGTCATAGCCGATCTGCGGCTTGCCGGGAATATTCGGGCAGGAGAGATTCACTTCGATCAAGTCGGGCTTCGCTGCATTGATGGCGGCCGCGATCGTCGGGAAATCGTCTTCGCACAGCCCCGCCACGCTCGCAATGACCGGCTTGCCGAACTGTTTCAACTCGGGAATGAGTTCGGCATAGGCCCGATAGCCGAGATTGGGCAAGCCCATCGAATTGATCGAGCCGCCCGGAAAGCCATAGTACCGGGGCTCCGGATTCCCCTGGCGCGCTTCGACGGTCATAGACTTGGTGACAATCGCCCCTGCGCGCGATGTGCCCAGCGCCACCAGTTCGTCCCGCGTGACACAGAGCGCGCCGGCTGCGTTCATGAAACAGCTGGGAAACTTCACCCCTGCAATCGTCGTCGAGAGATCGGTCATGCTACCCCCGTTAAAGCCGTCGATGGTGTGCGCGAGACGAGCCGCCCGTCCTGCATCGTCCAGATATAGTCGGCACATTGCGCGGCAGTCTGGCTATGCGTCACCAACAAGACCGTGACGTCGCCTGCTTTCGTCAGCGATCGAATCAACGTCATGATCTCTGCCCCCTGATGGGAGTCGAGATTGCCGGTCGGTTCGTCAGCCAGAAGCAATTTCGGCCGATGCGCGAGCGCCCGGGCGATCGCGATCCGTTGTTGCTCGCCGCCCGACAATTCTCCGGGACGATGATGCTTCCGATGCCCCATATGGACCAGCTCCAGCACTTCCTCGACCCGCTGTGCGACTGACCGGCCGCCGTCTCCGCGCAACATCAATGGCAGCGCGACATTCTCCAAAGCCGTCAGCCCTGGAACCAAGTGAAACGCTTGGAACACGATGCCGATCAGTTCCCGCCGCGCCACCGTCCAATCGTGACTGGTAAATGTGGTCGTCGCCCGCCCGTCGAGATAGAGCTCTCCGGACGAAGGCCGATCGAGGCCGCCTGCCAGATTCAGCAACGTACTCTTCCCGCAACCGCTGGGCCCGACGAACGCGCAGAACTCGCCGCGTCCGACATCGAGACTCACCTCATGCAGCGCCGCCACCGCAGCCTCGCCACGCTCATAGGTCTTGGACAACCGGACCAGCTTCACCATGCCCGCGAGACACCTCAGATTCTGCAATGCCATATAGAACGATCGTCCTCGTATAACACAACCATTTAGAACCCCACAACCTTGACAGGCGCCCGTTCCTGTCCTACAACCAGCCGCATCTCTCCCTGTCTGAGAGTGGCGCAAGATGGAATCGTGGCCTCAGAAACTGCCTGGCCTGATACGGCACGCCGTCAGATTTATTCTGCCGGCTGACTGTGCCGCCTGCGGAGTGCCGCTCACGACCGATCCCGTTCCGCTGTTTTGTACGACCTGCTGGGATACCGTCGCTCCGCTCAGGCTGGCTCGCTGCTCGCAATGCGATCGTCCGCTTCCCTCGCCCGTCGCACTCACCTACAGCCCCACCCATCGCTGCCACCACTGCACGGTTCGCCCACCCGCCTATGTGAAAGCCTGGACACTGTATCCCTATCTGCCGCCTTTGCAAGACGCTATCTGCCTCTTCAAATACAGGGGGAAAGTCTCGCTGGCCAAGCCGCTGGGACGCTTAATGATCGCAGCCATCCCTGCTTCGGTGGATGCCGACCTCGTCATCCCGGTCCCGTTGCATCCCACCCGTTTGAGAGAGCGTGAATTCAATCAATCGCTGCTGCTTGCCGATCAGGTGGCCACACATCTGCATCTCCCTCTTTCGTTCACCAATCTCGTTCGAACCGTTCCATCAGAACCCCAAAGCACGTTGTCGCGAAAAGAACGGATGAAGAATCTTCGCCGGGCCTTTGCAGTCCGCCGACCGGAGTCGATCGCTCAGAAACGTATCCTGCTGATCGATGACGTCTTTACGACTGGCACGACGACAAACGAATGTGCCAAGGTACTTCGAATAGCTGGAGCAGAAGCCGTCTTCGTCCTCACCCTGGCACGAACGATCGAGTCGAGTGTCGTGCCTGACCGAATCCTGGCCCAACGTGCCACCGGCCTCCTAGGAGTCTTGAGGGGATAGCCATGCCGATCTACGAATACCTTTGCCGCGATTGTCGGAAGCGAAGCACCTTGCTGGTGCTGAGCCTGGCCAGCTCGACCCCGCCGGCCTGCAAACAGTGCGGGAGCCAGTCTGTGGACCGCCTCCTCTCCCGATTCTCTTCCCCAAAGTCCGAAGAGGCCCGGCTTGCTTCCCTTTCAGACCCGGACAACTTCGATGGACTGGATGAGAACGACCCGGAGTCAATGTCCCGCTTCATGAAGCACATGGGAGACGAGATGGGTGAGGACGTCGAACAGGATGTCGAAGCCATGATGGATTCAGCCGATAGTGGAGCCTCCGATGACGGTAGCACTGACAGTCTATGACAGGCATTGTCATGTATTTTTACTTGACAATCCGGCCTCACTCTCTAAAATGGCCCTTACCTTTTGGAGTCTTATGAGAAACAGGCCCTCTCAGAACAGGTGGGACGATGGGGACAGCCCCGAAGAGCGAATTGATGACAGTGTCGGAGACGTGTCTGTACCTGAAGATTACGACCCGCACCCTCTATCGCTATATACAGAACAGACAGATTCCAGCCTTCAAGCTTGGGAAAGAATGGCGATTCGTTCGTTCGGATCTGGAGCAGTGGATTCGCGACCGGACCAGAACAGCCCTCCCGTCATAAACTAGGATCGATCTATGTTCGCTGGCGAATATCTCTGCAAAGTCGACGAGAAGGGGCGTTTCATCGTCCCCTCCCCGATCCGCGAGCAGATTGAAGCCGACGGCCAGGCCGTCACCTTCCTCAAGGGCCCGGAACAATCCCTCCTCATCTATTCGTTGAAGGAGTGGGAAAAGGTCCTCGACCGGACCAAGACGACGTTGGACGAAGACCAGAGCCGCCTCTTCATGCATTTTGTCGTATCCGAAGCCGGCACCTCCGAAATCGACAAGACCGGCCGCATCCTCATTCCAGGTCGTTTACGGAAACAGATTCCCTTGGATGAAGATCTCGAAATTATTCTGGTCGGGATGTATCACCGGATGGAAGTCTGGAATCCCAGCGAGTGGCGCCGCTACATTGCCCGCACCGAAGACCGCTACGAACAGAACATGTCGAAGATTCAGAACCTGCTGTAAGTTCGCTCCATGCCTGCCGGACGACGTCACACAGGCTCCCCTCGTTCAAAAGTCCCCGTTCGCGTCGTCTCCTATCGACCGGCCGCCAAGTCTGAACCAACCTCGAAGCAACCATCTGCCCCCAGTCTACGACCAACCGTTAGGTCGTCACGTACCCAAGCGCCACTTCATATCCCTGCGCCCGCTGCAATCGTGACAACCGAGTCCATCGCGATCACGCTGCCGGTTCCCCCCAGCATCAACCATCAGTACGCCACGGTTCAGGGCCGCCGGGTCCTGTCTTCGGCAGGTCGAACGTATAAGCAGCATGTCGGGCAGCAGCTCTGGCTGGCCTTGTCTCAATCTCCCCACAAGCGAGTGCTAATGCATCGGCTTCAATCGGAACCTCTCGCCCTCTCCATTCGGTTTTATTTCACCTCGCCCCTCAGACGCGACGTCGACGGCGGACTCAAAATCGCTCAGGATGCCCTCTGCGAGGGGATCGGCCTCAATGACAATCGCATAGTGGAAACCCATCTCTATAAGGATGTCGATCGAACCAATCCCCGCATCCAGATTGCCCTCTCCCTGGCCGCCCGATAGCGACCCCAAGATACCCCGGCAACCCTCTTCAGATTCCCCCAGACTCAACCGATAAGAGTGTGAACTCTTTTAACTATTTGCCGTATCCATCGCCATGACCACAAAGACTATTTCCATCAATCAACTCCGCGTCGGGATGTACGTTGCGAAGATCGACCTGTCCTGGTTTCGATCGCCGTTTCTCCGGCGCTCGTTGCCCATCGAACACACGATTCAAATTGAGAAGCTGCGCCGCGCCGGAGCACAGCGCATCGTGATTGATCTGTCCCGCGGGGATGACGTTGAAACGGTGAGTACGCTCGACCCGCTGATCTCCTCGCAAGAGATGACGCTGACGCCGCAGGCACCTCCATCGAAATCGGTTCCCAAGCCGTTAACCCAGCTGAACGAAGAGTATGCCCAAGCTCTGGTTGCCAGAAAGCAATTGGAGCAAGCCGTTCACTCGGTCTTCTCGTCTATTGCAGAACAGGGATCCGTTGACCCTCAGTTGGCAGCCGAAGCCGTGCAGGAAGTCGCAATCGTCACACGAACCCTCCCGAATTCAGCCATCTTCATGGCGCTCAGCCAGCAACGGGCAGGAGATTCGTCCCTGAGCCAACATGCGCTTTCAACCTGCACCTTGTCGCTCGTCGTCGGACAATCGTTCGGCTATAACCCGCTCGAACTCCAGGAACTGGCCATGGCCGCGTTGCTTCACGACATCGGCCTGCTCCAGATTCCCGCGCCGATCATTCAGCGAAGCGCCAACACCTCCCATCCGCCCTCACGGCAAGACCGGCTACTGCTCCAGTCGCATCCCCGATTGGGTATTCTCGCGCTTGAACGGCAAGGGGGATTCGAAACCAGAGTCTTGCAAATGATCGGAGAGCACCATATCCGCCTCGATGACTCGGGCTATCCCCAAGGCACCAAGGGCGAGTTTACGTCGGAACGCTCGCGCATTCTGATGATTGCCGATTACTACGATGAGTTGATCACCGGATTCGGCGGAGCGTCGCCGCTGGCACCCCATCAAGCGCTGCAACGGATTTTCCGAGAATCCCAGGACGGGGCGTTCGATCAGGTCATCCTGTCGCGCTTTATCAAGCTGATCGGCATCTACCCGGTTCACAGCCGCGTGCAGTTGAACACGAGCGAAAAGGCTGTTGTGACGGAGTTGAATCCGTCAGCGCTGCATCGACCTGTCGTCACAATCACTCATACTCCCAACGGGAATGAGACACCAACCCCTTTCGTTGTCGACCTGTCAGACCAAGTCAATGTCACGCCCGAACGGGCTATCGATAAGGTGCTGGAGTCCTCGGACCCATCCCGCCCTCTTACAGCCTCACAGGCCGCCTAACTCTCGACCGGGCGCGCCGTCGGCACGCCTGCACAGCATTGACGGGAGCGAACTGAAGAAAGAATTACTCGTAGCGCAGCGCGTCAATCGGATTGAGACGCGCCGCTTTATTGGCAGGATACAGACCGAAGAACAGACCGACCGCGAGGGAAAAGAAAAACGCTGCGATCACAGTATCGCCGGAAATAATCGTGGGCCATCCCGCAATGACGGTCGTCAGCCGGGCGCCCACCACCCCGACGACAATTCCAAGCGTCCCGCCGACGACACTCAAGGTCATGGCCTCGATCAAGAACTGCATGAGGATATGCCGCCGCTTGGCCCCCACCGCCATCCGAACGCCGATCTCCCGCGTCCGCTCCGTCACGGAGACCAGTAGAATATTCATAATGCCGATGCCGCCGACCAGCAGCGAAACTGCCGCAATGGAGAGCAGCATCACCGTCAACGTCTGACTCGTACCTTCTTGAACTTTTCCAATATCGACCTGCGTGCGGATCGTAAAGTCGTCGCCCTGTTCGGCCTGGAGCCGATGCCGGGCCCGCAAGAACTCACGAATCTGGTCGACGGCGGCAAACAAATCCTCCTGCCGCTCCGTCGTGGCAAACAAGGCCCCGACCGATCCGATGAACTGCGTCCCAAAGACTTTCCGCTCCGCGGTACTGAAGGGGATAAACACGATGTCGTCCTGATCCGATCCTTGGGCCGATTGGCCTTTCGGCGCAAGCACCCCGATCACACGGAACGGCACATTCTTGATCCGAATGACGGACCCGACCGGCTCCTCACCCGCCTCAAACAGATTTTCCACCACGGTTTGCCCGACCAGCGCCACACGGACCGCGGCATCCAGATCGGCCTGCGTAAATGGGCCACCACTCGTAAACGACCAGTCGCGGATCGTCAGATAGCTGGGGGAGACTCCATTTACGGATCCATTCCAATTCTTGTTCCCATTGACGATCTGCATGACATCACGCTTCGCCCACCCTGTATCTTGCAGCAACGGGATGCGCTTCTTCATCTCCAGCGCATCGGACACATTCAGCGTGACTGCGCCGCCCTGTCCGCCCCGCACGCCGCTGACAGTCGTCGACCCCGGCAGCACGATGATGACATTGGTTCCCATACTGGCGACTTGCGCTTGCACCGCCGCCTTGGCTCCCTCTCCGATACTGACCATGGCAATCACGGCACCAACCCCGATGACGATCCCCAACATTGTCAGCCCGGCCCTGAGCCGGTTGCGGCTGAGGATACGGATCGCCGTCATGAGCGTGAGGAGAAGAAATGCCGGCATCAGCGCCCCACCAGAGGGGACGGATGCCCGGGCTTGGTATGCCGATCGGTGAGAACCTGGCCGTCTTTGATCACAATTTCACGGGCGGCATAGGCCGCGATGTCCGGTTCATGAGTCACTAAGATAACCGTGATGCCTTCTTCCTTGTTCAACCGATCGAGGATCGTCATGATTTCCCGGCTCGATTCTGTATCCAGATTTCCGGTCGGTTCGTCGGCCAACAAGAGGGATGGCGTCGTGACCAATGCGCGGGCAATGGCCACCCGTTGTTGCTGCCCGCCGGACAATTGCGTCGGATAGTGCTGTTCGCGGCCCTTCAATCCCACCCGTTCCAACGCCGCCGCCGCCAGCGCTCGCTGTTCGCGAAGAGAGAGGCCGCGATAGAAGAGCGGAAGCTGCGCATTTTCCAATGCGCTGGTACGGGGGATCAGATTGAAGCTTTGAAAAACGAATCCGATCTGCCGATTCCGGATCTCAGCCAGCTCATCGGCGCGAAGCGCCGCAACATCGACGCCGTTCAGCCAATAATGGCCCTTGGTGGGCTGATCCAGACAACCCAACATGTTCATCAGCGTCGACTTCCCTGACCCCGATGAACCCATGATCGCAACAAACTCGCCTTGCTCGATCGTGAGATTCAGCCCGCGAAGAGCTTGCACCTCCACATCGCCTAGGCGATACACTTTCCACAAGTCTTCGCACTGAATCAACGAAACCGGCCGGCCATGTCCACTATCCATGAGCGCCCTGCCTTGTCAGCGGCATTCGATCACACCGTGCACGAAGTGAGTCATGACCACTACATACCCCGGTCACGCGTGCGGCGCTGTCCGCCGCCGCCACCGAAGCCGGGCGGCAGCTCGCTCCCTTGGCGATTCGCTCGAGGCACATCCAGCCCCACGATGACCGTATCCTGCTCCCCGAGGGATCCGCCGACAATCTCCGTCGCCACGCCATCGGAAATCCCCGTCTGAACCGACACGGAGACCAGCTCGCCGGACTCATCTTGTTTCCAGACTTTACGTGCGGCGGCTCCGGTCTCCATAGCGCCGGATGACGCTCGGCTCGCAGCCGGTCGCCCCTCAGCCTTGGCCGGCTTTCCTTCAGCCGATCCGCCTTCTGCCCGCTCGCTCTTGGGAGGCGTAAAGCGTAACGCAGCGTTCGGCACCTTGAGCACCTGCTCTCGTTGCGCCACGACAATGGAAACATTCGCCGTCATCCCCGGCTTCAGACGCAGGTCTTGATTGTCGACGGCCACCACAACATTGTACGTCACCACATTCTGCACATTGATCGGAGCCAACCGCACCTGGCGGATCGATCCGGAAAACCGCACGCCGGGATAGGCATCCACGGAAAACGTCGCATCCTTTCCCTCGGCGATCCCGCCGATATCCGACTCGCTCACATTGGTGTCCACCTGCATCTTCGTCAAATCGAGCGCGATCAGAAACAGGTTCGGCGTGGCAAAGCTGGCGGCAACGGTCTGGCCGACTTCGATGTTTCTGGCCACCACAATGCCATCGACCGGCGAACGGATCGTGGTGTATTTCAATTCCAGCTCCGCTGAGTTCAACGCCGCTTCCGCCTGCCTGACTTGCGCCTCGGCCACGTGCACCTGCGCTTCCGCGCCCTGCGCGTTGGTCACAGCCACATCCACATCATTCTGCGACACAAAATTCTGATCGATCAGAGAGCGGACCCGGTCGAGTTCGCGTTTACGCTGCGCCCCATCCGTCTTGGCGCGGGCCACATTCGCTTTCGCCATTTCCAGATTACTCGCAGCTTGATCCCGACGGGCCTTAAACGGTTCCGGATCGATCACCGCCACGATGTCGCCGGCCTTCACCCGCGAATTGAAGTCCGCGTGGAGACCCTTGATCATGCCGGAAACTTGCGAGCCGACTTGCACGGACACGACCGGATTAATGGTGCCCGTTGCGCTCACGATAGAAACGATGGAACCCCGCTCGACGGCGGCGGTCCGATAGCGCACCGGCACCTTGCGCTCTCCGGTGAAGAACACATACCCGCCGATGGCAAGCCCCACCGCCAAAATGCCGAGCACAATCCCGAGTCGTCGCATAGGGAGGTCCTTATCCAACCGGAAGAAGGATTATCATATCAGGAAGCTACGGGGCGAATCATCCCGTGACAGGCCCCAAAAGCACGAGGGCCGTTCCCCCTTGCGGGGAAACGGCCCTCATCGAACACGTCATTGCCTCTGCAAACAGTTACGGGCTGACGGAAATACGATCCTTGATCATGTCGAAGGTCTCCTTGGGCACCACGTTCTTGGCGACCAATTCGCCCTTCACACGATAGGGACGATTCGTGACGATCCGATCGGCTTCATCCTTCTTCAACCCCAGAAACAACACCATATCGCTCGCGGACGCCTTGTTCACATTCATCGCCGCCGAGCCGGCCGCGGGAGCGCTCGGCGCCGGAGCCGTCGAGGCTGCTCCCGGAAGCGGAGGAAGTGGCGCGGACGGCGTCAGGGAACCGGTCACCGAGCGGGATCGGTCTTTGAGCTCCTTCTGATAGCGGGCGACCAACGACTTCAGCGTCTCATTGTGTCGCTTCACATCCTCATACTCCGCCCGCACGTTCCGATTCTGGGAAGACACCGCTTTCAGCTTATCTTCCAACTCCTTCGTCCGCGTGTCGAGCGTGCCGCGCTCTTTATCTCGCCCATGCTCGATGCGCTGCAGTTCGTCACGAGCCGCTTGCGCCTCGCCGCCGAACTTGACGTTCAACTCCTTCAACGTCTTCACCTGCTGTTCCATTGCGTTCTTCTGCTGGCGCGTCTTTTCCAATTCCATCTTCGCGCTATCCGCCTCTGCCAGCGCATCCTGATATTTCTTATTCGAGACTACGCAACCGCTGGTCATCATGGCCACGACCACCAGCACTGACAAGATCCACTCACGTCTCATACGAACCTCCCCCTCTTACAAGTAATCGAGTATTAGTGAGATCGACCGGTGCGCTACTAACCGAACACAACTATATCTTCCATCCATACTATACATATTCAATTTGTGTGTATGCCAACAGTCCCTCTTTGTCAACTTATTTGCAGCTGTCCCCGTGGATCCACATCACTCAAGAGCACCCGGCAAGAAACATCGGCGAACTTGACGGCAGCGGATAGCTCTGTGATGATCACGACAATACGTACTCTCCACAAGCACACTTTTCAATACAGGAACGTCATGACTGAATGGGGACCTGCATTAGCGGTTATCCTTGGCATTGTGGAAGGGCTGACGGAATTTCTGCCGGTCTCCTCAACTGGGCATCTGATCCTCGTGGGCCATGCACTCGGGTTTACGGGTGATGCTGCGGCCAATGCCGAAATCTCGATTCAGCTCGGGGCTATTCTCGCCGTCATCGTATTTGAACGGGAGAAAATCGCCCGCCTGCTTTCCGGCGCATGGCACGAGCAGGCGGCGTTGCAGACCTTGCAACGGAGCGGCCAACATCCGACCCGGAGAGCATTGATCCGGGTGTCCATGCAGTCCCATCCCCACCTATGGTTTGTGATCGGCCTCGGACTGGCCTTCCTTCCTGCCGCGAGCGTCGGCTTCCTCGCTCACGGGTGGATCAAATCCGTGCTGTTCACGCCACAGACCGTCGCCGCCACCTCGATTGTCGGCGGACTGATCATTCTCGCGGTCGAAGCCCGGCAGCCGAAAGTCCACACCACCCAGCTGGACCGAGTTTCTATCAAGTCCGCCTTCTGGGTCGGCATCGCCCAATGTGCCTCGCTCATTCCCGGCATGTCACGATCCGGTTCAACAATCATCGGCGGCTTGCTCGCCGGCCTCGACCGGAAAGTCGCGACCGAATACTCCTTCTTCCTCGCCTTGCCGACCATCATCGCCGCCACCGCCTACCAAATGCTGAAGGCCAAGGCCACATTCAATCAGGCAGACTATGTGGCGTTGGGCATCGGCATGCTCGTGTCCTTCCTCGTCGCCTGGGCTGTCATCGCAGCCTTCCTGACCTACGTCCAGCGCCACACCTTGCGCGTGTTCGCCTACTACCGTATTGCCCTCGGCATCCTCGTGTTTCTAGTCGTGCGCTAAGCGACGTCCTCTGCATCGTTTCGCGTGAATCGCGAACGAGACACTAGGCTGTCTTGCGGTGACGGGAAGACTGCAGGAAACTGACAAGAACGACTCGTTACGTGCCCGGGGTCTGAACTGAGGGAGTCTCCGGCACCACCGGCGGGACATCCGGCTTTTCAAACATGAAGTGGATGATCAGAAAGATTACCCCGACCGTGATCGCGGAATCCGCCACATTGAATGCCGGCCAGTGGTAGTTGTCGACATACACGTCCAGAAAGTCGATCACTTCGCCGAACCGCAGCCGGTCGATGAGGTTACCGATCGCGCCGCCGAGAATCGCCGACACGCTCAAACGCCCCATCCACTCCCGTTCCGGCATGCGATAGAGAATCGTGCCGAGCAACACCAGCGCAAAAATCGATGTGAGCCCGAAGAACACCATCCGGAAGGCGTTGCTGCTCCCAGCCAATAATCCGAACGCGGCGCCCGGGTTGCGGATATAGGTCAAACTGAAGAGATTGGGGATAATCGGAATGGATTCATGCAGTCGCATGGTCTGCATGATATGCAACTTCGACAGCTGATCGGTGACGATGACACTGCCCGTCAGCGAAGCCAGAACCAGATTGCGCAAAGTGGAGGCGCTCAACGGATCGCCTCCACACACCGGTCACAGAGTGTCGGATGTTCCGTATCCGCGCCGACCGCCTCGCGGTAATTCCAGCAGCGTTCGCATTTGCCGGCGGATGACTTGGCCACCGACACGTGGATTCCTGCCTGACCTGCGGCCCCCTGCGACAGCGTCACCTTCGACACGATGAAGATCGTCCCGAGATCTTTCTCGTACGGTTTCAGGAACTGATAGGCCTTGGCATCCGCCTCAAGCTGAACGTGCGCTTCAAGCGACGATCCGATCACCTTGTCGCGGCGGCTCGCCTCAAGCACCCCCTGTACCTGGCTACGATAACCCAGCAACGTCTCCCAGCGTGCGGCCAGTTCCGCATCCCGCCACTTCGGGTCAACCTCCGGGAGCGAGCCCAGATGCACACTCTGCGTACCGAGACCTCCGGGCACCTGCGCAGACACCACCCGCCAGATTTCTTCCGCCGTAAAGCTCAGGATCGGCGCCATAAGTTTCGTCATGGCCATCACGATCTCAAACAACACCGTCTGCGACCCGCGGCGCAACGGAGAGTCGGTCCTGAACGTATAGAGCCGGTCTTTCAGAATGTCGAGATAGACGGAACTCAGATCCACTGAGCAAAAGTTGTTGAGCGCATGGAAGATCGTATGAAACTCAAAGTCGTCATAGGACTTCCGCACCCGTGGGATCAGCTCGCTCAGCCGATGCAGGGCCCACCGATCCAACTCAGGCAACTGCTCGCAGGGAATGCGGTCTTTCGCCGGATCGAAGTCATACAGATTGCTCAGCAGGAAGCGGCAGGTATTTCTGATCTTCCGGTAGGCCTCAATGAGATGGGTCAGGATTTCAGGCGAGATTCTGAGATCGTCTCGATAGTCCTGCGCCGACACCCACAGACGCAGAATCTCTGCGCCCGATTGCTTGATCACATCCTGCGGCGCGACGACGTTCCCCGCCGACTTGGACATCTTCTTGCCCTGCCCATCGAGGACGAATCCGTGGGTCAGCACGGCCTTGTAGGGCGCGCGGCGATCGGTGGTCACTCCGGCCAATAACGCACTATGGAACCACCCCCGATGCTGGTCGGACCCTTCGAGATACAGATCAGCCGGCCACCACTTCCTCGGCTTCAACACCGCGGCAAAGCTCACCCCGGACTCGAACCAGACATCGAGAATATCCCGCTCTTTTTCAAACGTCGATCCGCCGCACTTCGCGCAAGCCGTCCCGGCCGGGAGCAACTCGGCGGCCGGTCGCTCGAACCAGACATCCGCGCCCTTCGACTCCATGAGCCCGGCGACGTGCTCGATAATGGTTGGATCGGCGACGACGGTCCGGCAACCCGCGCAGGTAAATCCGGGAATCGGCACACCCCACACCCGCTGGCGCGAGAGGCACCAGTCCGGCCGGTTTTGAATCATGCCGTTGATGCGATCACGGCCATAGGCCGGAATCCATTGGACCCGCTCGATCTCCGCCAACGCTTCCTTGCGCAGATCGTTCTGGTCCATCGAGACGAACCATTGTTCGGTGGCCCGGAAGATGACCGGGCTCTTGCAACGCCAGCAATGCGGATAGGAGTGATTCAGCGAGCCATGGCCCAGCAGCCGCCCGTTGCCCTGAAGGAATTCCACGACTTTCGGATTGGCCTTGAACACATGCTGACCGGCGAACTCCTTCACAACGTCCGTAAACTTCCCGCCGTTATCGACCGGCGCCAGAATCTCCAGCTTCTCCCCGACCGACGCCGTCGCGTTGTGGTTCAGGACCAGGATGTAGTCCTCCATCCCGTGGCCCGGCGCGATATGCACGCAGCCCGTTCCCTGCTCCAACGTCACAAAGTCGCCGAGCAGAATCGGCGACAGGCCGGTCGTCAGCGGCCGTTGCGTTTCCAATCCCTCGAAACCTTCTCCGCCCTTCTTCACCCCGACGACGCGATAGCCTTCGAGCTTGCACTCCTTCGCCACACTGTCCAGGAGCTTTTCGGCCACGACCAGCAGCTCGTCGCCGGCCTGAACGAAGGCATAGTCGAAGTCGCGATGAAGACAGACCGCCTGATTGGCCGGAAGCGTCCAGGGCGTGGTGGTCCAGATGACGACCGAGACCGACTTGATGCCCTCAGGGAAGGCGATGCCGGGGAAGGTCGCGCTGAGCACCGACGGCGACGTCACGATCGGAAATTTCACATAGACCCAGGGGGAGGTATGGTTGTCGTACTCGACCTCCGCTTCCGCCAGCGCCGTCTGATCCTGCGTGCACCACAACACCGGCTTGAGCCCTTTATAGACTCCGCCTCGTTCCACAAACTTTCCGAACTCGCGAATGATCGACGCTTCGTAAGCCGGCGTCATCGTGAGATAGGGCTGCTGCCATTCGCCCAGCACGCCAAGCCGCTGAAACTCCTCGCGCTGAATCGCGACGTACTTCTCGGCATATTCTCGACAGAGCTTGCGGATCGCCGGCGTGTCCAAGTCTTTCTTCTTGTCGCCCAACTCCTTCATCACCTGATGCTCGATCGGCAGGCCGTGACAATCCCAGCCCGGCACATAGGGCGCCTGGAAGCCCGCCATCGTCTTGGACTTCACGATGATGTCTTTGAGAATCTTGTTCAGCGCATGGCCGATGTGAATGCGCCCGTTCGCATAAGGAGGGCCGTCATGCAACACGTAGCGGGGCCGCCCCTGGCCGGCCGCCTGGATCTGCTCATACAGCTTCTCCTGCGCCCACCAGGCCAGCATCTCCGGCTCCCGCTGCGGCAGGTTGGCTTTCATCGGGAAATCGGTCTTCGGCAGATTGAGTGTGGCTTTGTAATCCATAGCAATAGAGCAGCAGCCAGGTCGGTCCAAGTGAATTGACGGGTGAATATACCGGAATGGCGGGCGAGGTACTAGTCCTTAGCCTGCGTGCGGGATCGTCAAAAACGTCTTCCGGCAAGGCCGCAGCGAGCGAGGATGCGAGGCGTACCCTTGCGGTACGTTGAGCTTACGAGCGGCGCGAGAACGCAGCTGGAAGCGCTTTTCACGATCCCGTTAACTGACGGACATCATTCGATCGAGAGCTATCTTTGCCCATCGCTTATCTTCATCGGGCACCACAATGTGGTTCACCACATGGCCGTCGGCGAGGTTTTCCATGGCCCAGCAGAGATGCGCGCCGTCGATGCGAAACATCGTGGCACATTGGCAGACGGTGGAAGAGAGAAAGAACACCTTCTTGTCGGTCAGGTCGCGCTTCAAGCGATTCACCAGATTCAGTTCCGTGCCCACCGCCCAGGCGGTACCGGCCGGCGCCGCCGTGACGGTCTTGATGATGAACTCGGTCGATCCTGAGAGATCCGCCTTGTTCACCACATCCTCATGGCATTCCGGATGGACGATCACCTTGCCGTCCGGAAACTGCTTCCGGAAATTATCGATATGGACCGGCTGAAACATCTGGTGCACGCTGCAGTGCCCTTTCCAGAGAATCAGTTTCGCCTTCTGTATCGCTTCGCGGGTATTGCCGCCGTTGGGTTGAAACGGATCCCAGACAATCATCTGCTCGCGGGGCAGCCCCATCCTGTTGGCCGTATTGCGGCCCAAATGTTCATCGGGAAAGAAAAGAATCTTCTCGCGTCTGGCCCAGCACCATTCAATGACCGCTCTGGCATTGGATGACGTGCAGGTAATCCCGCCATGCTCGCCGCAAAACGCCTTGAGGACCGCGGCGCTATTCACATAGACCGCCGGCATCACCGTCTCTTCCACCGGCAGGATGCGCCCCAACGTCTCCCAACATTGATCGACCTGCTCGATCGCCGCCATATCCGCCATCGAACAACCGGCGGCCATGTCAGGAAGAATCACCGTTTGTTGCGACCGGCTCAGGATATCCGCGGTTTCCGCCATAAAATGAACGCCGCAGAACACAATATAGGGTCGCTCGGAACGCTCCGCAGCCAGCTTCGACAGCAACAACGAATCGCCGCGAAAGTCAGCATGCTCAATGACTTCGTCCCGCTGGTAGTTATGGCCCAGAATCATGACCCGATCGCCCAAGGCACGCTTCGCCTCGGCCGTTCGGCGAAAGAGCTCCTCAGAGGTAAGGCCCTGATAGTCGGTAATCGGTTTAGGTATCGTCGCCGTTGTTTTCACACACACCTCAGCAATAATCCGGAAGAGTGGATTCTACGTTAGCCCCTCTCCACAATCAACGAACCGGCTTCGTGAAGAAGGCCTAGCAGCCCGGTAGGGCTATTAGCCCGTTGACAACGACCGGAGCCGAGCATACGATCTTCCCATAGCTAGGGGGGCCATCAGGCTGAGAGTCCGAATGATCGGACGACCCTCACAACCTGACCTGGGTAATACCAGCGTAGGGAAGCGGACACGTCGCCGGGTCACCGGAACGACTTTCAGCCGCACCCCTCCTGTCAGGTGCGGTTTTTTTTTGCATCACCGGCTCCGCCCATAGACGAGAGGCACGAGGAAAGGGATCCCCATGGGTACTATGAATGGATCAAACGGCCAAGACAAAAAGGACAGCGCAGCCACATTGACGACCGCGCCCTTCCCGGCGTCGCGCAAGATTCACGTGAGCGGCGCCCATCCCGGCGTGCGCGTGCCGATGCGGGAAATCAGCCTCAGCCCGACCAAATCGATGAACGGCGGCGCGCCGACGCCGAACGAACCGATCACCATCTACGACACCTCCGGCCCCTACACCGACCCCTCCGTCACCATCGACGCGCGCGCCGGGCTTGCCCCGCTCCGCCGCCAGTGGGTGCTGGACCGGGCGGATGTCGAAGAACTGTCGGACGTCTCCTCGCAATATGGCCGGATGCGCAAAGCCGATTCGAAGCTTGACGAGCTGCGCTTCCAACATATCCGCAAACCGCTCCGCGCCAAAGCCGGACAGAACGTGACCCAGATTCACTATGCCCGCAAGGGCATCGTCACGCCGGAGATGGAATTCATCGCGATCAGAGAAAACCAGTCCCGCGAAGTGGCGCGCGAACTCGCGTCCCGCAACGGGCATGGCGGCGGCATCGCCCAACATCCCGGACAGGCCTGGGGCGCCAACATTCCGAAAGTCATCACACCGGAATTTGTGCGAGAGGAAGTCGCGCGAGGCCGCGCGATCATCCCCAACAATATCAACCACCCTGAAACCGAGCCGATGATCATCGGCCGCAACTTCCTGGTGAAGATCAACTCGAACATTGGCAACTCCGCCGTCGCCTCGTCCATCGAAGAAGAAGTCGAGAAGATGATCTGGTCGATCCGCTGGGGCGCCGACACCGTGATGGATCTTTCGACCGGCAAGAACATCCACGAGACCCGCGAATGGATCATCCGCAATTCGCCGGTCCCCATCGGCACGGTTCCAATCTATCAAGCCCTCGAAAAAGTGAACGGCAAGGCCGAAGACCTGACCTGGGAGATCTTCCGCGATACGCTCATCGAACAGGCCGAACAGGGCGTGGACTATTTCACCATCCACGCCGGTGTCCGCCTCGCCTATGTGCCGATGACTGCGAAACGCATGACCGGCATCGTCTCCCGCGGCGGCTCGATCCACGCCAAGTGGTGCCTGGCCCATCATCAAGAAAACTTCACCTACACCCACTTCGAAGAAATCTGCGAGATCATGAAAGCCTACGACGTCTCGTTCAGCCTGGGCGACGGGCTGCGGCCCGGCTCCATCGCCGACGCCAACGACGAAGGCCAATTCGCCGAATTGGAAACGCTGGGAGAACTGACCAAGATCGCCTGGAAGCACGACGTGCAGGTGATGATCGAAGGTCCCGGCCACGTGCCGATGCACATGATTCAGGTCAACATGGAGAAGCAACTGAAGGAATGCCACGAGGCCCCCTTCTACACGCTCGGCCCGCTCACCACCGACATTGCGCCGGGTTATGACCACATTACCTCCGGGATCGGCGCGGCGATGATCGGCTGGTACGGCTGCGCGATGCTCTGCTACGTGACGCCGAAAGAGCACCTGGGTCTGCCGGATCGCGAAGACGTGAAGACCGGCGTCATTACCTACAAGATCGCGGCCCATGCGGCGGACCTGGCCAAGGGACATCCCGGCGCCCAAATCAGGGACAACGCCCTGTCGAAAGCCCGCTTCGAGTTCCGGTGGGAAGATCAATTCCACCTTTCGCTCGATCCCGACACGGCCAAGGATTTCCACGACGAAACACTCCCGGATAACGCCGCGAAGGTGTCACACTTCTGCAGCATGTGCGGGCCGCACTTCTGCTCGATGAAGATCACGCAGGACGTCCGGGACTATGCCGCGCAATTGCAGGTGGATGAACAAAAAGCGATCCAGATCGGCATGAAGGAAAAATCGGAAGAGTTTAAGAAGTCCGGCTCCGAGATTTATAGATAAGGCTGCTCAAAATGGTCCTCCGGCAAGGCCGCAGGAGAGACCAAACCGGAAGCGTACCCTCCGGGGTACGTTGAGGATTTGGGCGAGCCGAGAACGAAGCCAGAGGCCATTTTCAGCAGCCGTCGAGGGAGAGTTCAGCATGGGAAAGCCAACACCAGCCCCGTTAAGAGAACGCGACATCACCCGACAGATCGCGCGGGAATACTACAAAGAATTCGACTCCCTCATTGAGAGCGATGTCATCATCGTCGGCGCCGGCCCCTCCGGGCTGATCTGCGCCCACGACCTGGCGAAGATGGGATTTCGCACGCTCGTCGTCGAGCAGAGCCTCGCGCTCGGCGGCGGCTTCTGGCACGGCGGCTATCTGATGAACAAAGCCACCATT
This sequence comes from Nitrospira sp., assembly GCA_030653545.1. Taxonomy (NCBI): domain Bacteria; kingdom Pseudomonadati; phylum Nitrospirota; class Nitrospiria; order Nitrospirales; family Nitrospiraceae; genus Nitrospira; species Nitrospira sp. Next base: position 101,196 of record JAURZE010000024.1, read on the forward strand.
TGCGAGCCGGCCAATGAAATCCTCGAAGAGATCGGCGTTCCCTGCAAGAAAATCAATGAGTGCGAGGGGATGTATATGGTCGACCCCCCGCATGCGACGGGCGCACTCGTCGCCGCTGCCTATCGCGGCGGAGCGAAGGTCCTGAACCTCACCCGGGTGGTCGATTTGATCTTGAGAAAAGACGGCATCCTCGAAGGCATCGTCGTGAACAACACCACCGCCGAGATGGCCGGTCACGACATCATCCACGTCGATCCCATCGCGCTGGAGAGCAAGATCGTGGTGGATGCCACCGGGCACGATGCCATCGTCGTGGAACTCCTGCACAAGCGCAACCTGCACAAGGCCATTCCCGGCAACGGAGCCATGTGGGTCGCGCAGTCCGAGCAGGAAATCATGGACCGGACCGGCGAAGTCTATCCCAACTGTTTCGTCATCGGATTGGCCGTGGCAGCCGTCTACGGGACGCCCCGCATGGGCCCGGCCTTCGGCTCCATGCTCCTCTCGGGCCGCTACGGAGCAGAACTGATTAAGAAGAAACTCAAGAACGAATAACCACACCAGTCTCCTGCGGCTTCTCAAAAACGTCTCCAGCAAGGCCGCAGGGAGTACAATCGACGAGGCGTACGTTTCCGGTACGTCGAGTCGATTGAACGACCGAGAACGCCGCTGGAGGCGTTTTTCAGAAGCCGATTATGGATGTACAAGACTTTTTAGAGCAGGGCCAAGGTCGTGAAGAGGACAAGCGCGAAGCCTGGCACCTCTTTCAGCAGGCCTACGAACGCCAGATGAAAGGCGACCTGGAAGAGGCCGTCAATCTCTACAAGAAATCGCTGGCCGTGCATCCCACAGCCGAAGCCTATACCTTTCTCGGCTGGACCTATAGTTTCATGGGACGGCTCGATGACGCCATCGAGGAATGTCACAACGCCATCGCGCAGGACCCCGACTTCGGCAACCCCTACAACGACATCGGCGCCTATCTGATCGAAAAAGGGGATTTCGACGAAGCGATCGTCTGGTTTCAGAAAGCCATGCAGGCCAGACGGTATGAAAGCCCGGCCTTCCCGCACCTAAACATCGGCCGGGTCTACGAGAAAAAGGGCCGCTGGACCGAGGCCATCGATGCCTACAAAAAGGCCCTCACGCTCAACCCGAACTATGCCCTCGCAAAGAAATCGCTGGGACGACTGATCAGCTCCTTAAATTAGGATGACATGGACAACACCGAACGCACGATCCTCGTCGCCGTGACCGATATCTTTTTCTACACCAAAGTCCGCGACGCCTTGCGCACCGGCGGCTATCGCATCGAGAAGGCCCGAGCCCAGCAGGACATCGCCGAGAAAGCTGCGGCCACGGCCCCGGCAGCCGTGATTCTGGATATGAACGATCTGACCCTCGACGCCTTTCAGGCCATCGAAACGCTGAAAGCCGATCCCCGGTCGAAATCCATTCCCATTCTTGCCTACGCGAACCATGAGGAAGTGGATACCTGGAACAGGGCCAAGGCACTGGGAGTCACGAAAATCGTCTCGCGAAATGAATTCTCGGCCCGGACCAAAGATCTGGTCGACGAAGTACAGAAGGGCGTCCGATGAAACAATCCCGTCTGCACGCACAGCATGTCCAACTCGGCGCCACGTTTGAAGAGGTCACCGGCTGGGAGATGCCCGCCCATTACGGAGACTGGCGCGCGGAATACCGAGCGGTCCGGCAGGCCGTCGGCGTCGCCGACCTGTCCCATCGCGGCAAGATCAGAGTCACCGGCGACGATCGAGTGAAGTGGCTGCAGAGCGTCATCAGCAACGACATCCTTCCCCTGCAGCCCGGCCAGGGCCGCTACTCCAGCTTTCTGACGCACAAGGGGAAGATGCTCACCTACTTCCGCTGCTACCTGCAGACCGATGCCGTTATGCTCGAAGACGTCGGAGAAATCGGCGAGGCGACCCACGCCGCGCTCAAAAAGTTTCTCCTCTATGGCACAAAGGCCAAGATGGAAAACTGTGCGGAGAGCTGGGGATTGCTGCTGGTCAGCGGGCCCAAAGCGGCGCAGACCGTGAAATCAGCCTTCGGCGTCGACTGCGGCGATTTGCAGCCAATCAACTTTGTGACCGCCCAGATCGGCGGACAGCAGGCCCTTGTTATTCGAACCGAAGAAACCGGCGAGATCGATCTGGAAATTCTGCTTCCTGCCGATGCGGTCGCGACAGCCTGGAACAGCCTCATGGAAACCGGCGCGGCCAGCGGCATCACGGCCGTGGGAAGCCAGGCCCGTGAAGCTCTTCGCATGGAAGCGGGTATCCCGAAAGCCGGTTCTGAACTCAACGAGGAAATTGTCCCGCCGGAAGCCAACCTGGAAGGCAAAGCCTTCAGCCTCACCAAAGGCTGCTACCCCGGCCAGGAAGTCGTGGCGCGAATGGACACCTACGGCAATGTGCGACGAAAGCTCGTCGGTCTCGTGTTACGTGATGCGGCGATTCCGCCCAAAGGCGCCAAGCTGTTTAGCGGAGATCGTGAAGTGGGCTGGATGAGCAGCGCGACGACGTCACCGCATCAGAACGGCATCATCGCGCTCGGATTTCCATTAAGAGACTTCAGTACGGCGGGCACGGCGTTATCGATCGAGGTCGAAGGCAAGAAGCACGACGCGACGGTAGCGGATCTCCCCTTCTACCGCCGCGCCTAACAGAATCGTTACTTCTCGGGATTTCTCGCAGCCGATACCGCCTTGGCGAAAGCCAGCAAGCTGGCCCGCTCTGCGTCGTCCAGCGCCAGCAAGAGATGCGCTTCTTCGCCGTGCATCAAACGCAGGCTCAGGAACGGTTCTTCCTTGCGCTTTTCCTTGTTGTCCCACATCGCATCGATCACCTGCACTTTATCCAACTGTCCGACCGACACCACGTCGTACCGGAAGTAGGAATCGCCGATGACGATGTCGAACACGACGTTGCCGGCGGTGAGCAACACCAGATTAAACCGGCCCTGATCTTCGTACCCTTCCGGCAAAAACTTATTGATATGGAACAAGGCCACTTTGCGATCGCCCAGGGCCGCGTGGAATTTTTCCTTCAGCGCTTGATAATCGATCTGCAACGCCTTTTCATCCGGGCTCGTCGCCGCTGCCGCCGCATCTTCCGCTCTCTGATACACTTCGTCTGCTGACATCAACCCTGCCATGACGTGATCTCCCCTCTGTGTCGTGCTATCCGACGTGATTTATAAGACTGCGTCCGCTGTTTTCCGTGCCTTGATCGCCCGCACGACCCCGATACACCCGAGCCCGGCCCAGGCAAACTCCAACAAGATGAACCCTGCCCGCTGATCCTCGATCGCCACGATGCCCAGCAGCAGCGACCCGATGATGTTCAAGGCCAGATAGCCCGCATCCAGTTCGCGCCAGATCCCGCTTTGGATCAAGGCGTAGGCGGTCAGCACCATGAGAGCGCCGACAACCGACAACACCTGGAACAACATAGTGGGAACACTCCTGCCGACCGGCCCGGACCGAATTGGTACGGTAACTGGCCCGCGGTCGGGATTGCAAGAGGGATATTCGGGCCGGTCGGCTATTGCGCCGCGAGGTGATGAGAAAAACGAACCGTTCCCTTGTCGTCGAGCACGGTCACATCCAACGCCGAGCCGGACACCCGCACCAGGCCGAAATTATAGTACCCGCCCTCTTGAATGAGATTCGTCGCGTTGAGCGCCAGCGTCGGAGGCGACATGCGTCCGGGAGCTGCGGAAAGCGGCCCTGCCACAAACTCATAAAAGTCCGGCACCCCGTCCCCGTTCGGATCGTACGAACTGGCTTGCACGTAGTGCACGTCCCCCGCCAGGAACACCACATTCTTGAGGTGTTGCGTGAGAATCGTATCGACGATCACCTGCCGTTCATACTCAAACCCGGTCCCATCAGGCCCGCCCGCCCATCCATCGTTGCCGGGAACCGTCGCCCCTCCCCCCTTGGGGACCGAAAGCGGGACCGACGTCGCGATCACCTTCCATGTGGCCAACGAATTGCGCAACCCCTGAAACAACCACCGCAACTGCTCCTTGCCGAGCATCGTCTTCTCCGGACCGTCCGGATCTGAATTTTTGTTGCGATACTGGCGATCGTCCAGAATGAACAGTTCCAGATCCGCGCCATAGCGAACCGTTCGATACAGCCGCTGCGGATCGTCGGGCGGCGACACAATCGGCCAATACTCGCGCAAGGCCTGACGGCCCGCCGGCATGTGCTCCTCATAAGGCCCGGCGAAGTTATTCTTCACTTCATGATCGTCCCAGGTCACGTACACCGGCACCGATGCCAGAAACCGTCGCAGCGGCAATGATCCGCGTTGATACCGATGCCGCGCCCGATACTGGTCCAGCGTAGTGGCTTTGAAATCGGCACCCGGCTCATTCGGAGGGGACGGACAGGTATCGTCGCTATAAATCGTGTCCCCCAGGAACAAGAAGAAGTCGAGGTGCTGTCGCCGCAGGAGATCAAAGATCGGATACCCGTCCGGTCCGACCCGGCACCGCTGCTGGCCGCCCAGATCGCCGCTCCACGCAAACGTGACCGGCACCGACGTCCCCTCATCCGGCAAGGTCACGAATTCCCCGCGCGCCGCCAGCACCGCCTCAATATGCTCATGGGGAACTGCCACATGCCCCACCAAGACGTGATACCGATAGCGCGTGCGCGGAACCAGGTCGGACAATGGAATCGTCGCGGTAAAGTCGCTCTCCGCCGTCGTGCTCACCCGATTCGTCCGCAAGAGAGGCCACACCGCCGTCCCCATCTTTTCCGCCGCATCCCAGGCCGACGCAGGAGCCCATTCGATATGCACCATCGCCGGACCATCCGTTCGCGCCCACAGCGCGGCGCTATGGCCGGAGACATCGCCGACCGCGATCCCTTGAGGAAGCGCCTTTGGCTTCACAAACCCTGCAGCCAGGAACGGACTGCCCGGAGGCAAGCCTTCTCGCGAGGCAGACGTGCAACCGACCGAAATAAGGGAGAGCAGAATCGTGGCAATCAACGGGGTGATGAATCGCATGGAGAGTCCTTATCCTATGAAGCCGAAGGGATCAAGTCAGGCACTGAGGCCTTGAAAATGAGAGGCGCCCACCGGCATACTGAGTCCCATTACACGAGGCACACTATGCATGACGTCAACTGCTGCGCACCAAACTGTCAATCCAATCCCTACGCCCCGGCGGGCACCAAGTCCCTGTGCAAGGACCATTTCCTGAATTTCCTCACGTGGCGCCGCCGCCGCGGCCCGCAGATGTTCCTGAAATATGCCGCCATGACGATGGAAGAGCGCGACACGGTCTCCGCCGAATGGCAGAAAACCATCCAAATCGATGAAGTCCCCTCCAACTCCCCGAAGACCTGAACCAATCGATTCAATACATCTTTTTCCCCGCGCAAGGACCATTTCATGAATTTCCTGATGTGGCACCTCCGCAAGGGGCCGCAGATGTTTAACAAGTATACGGGCATGATCATGGAAGAGCGCGATCCCATCCCCGCCGAATGGGCCAAAGGCGTCACCGTCATTGAATCTCCCAACGCACCTGCCCATACCCCTGATCTATTCCTAATTTCTCCACCATCAATAGCTAGATAATCCTTCCAGTTCTGGGTAGTTTTGCCCTCGAAAGAGATAGGTCAACTGATAGGCACACTGTTCAGCTACGTTCCATTGGCTTGTAGCTATTCTCGACTGCTCCCACTTTCCCCACTGCGAGTACGCCTTCCCTCGAACTTTTCCCGTCCATTCCAAGAAAACCGGGCTACCGCTACTCCCAAGAAAGAACCACGATGAAGTAGATACCCAACACCGTGCCGTCCACAGCACTTCGGACTTGCTCAAGTCAACAAGACGTGCCTCCGCAGCATATTCTAATGTTCTCCACGCAGGTTCATGCTTCCGCAACGGTCTGCCACGAGTGGCCTCTGTAGAATGAAAAATTTGCGTCTCAAGTGTAAACACAACTCCGCTATGAAAACGTTCTTGGAGTCGCTCAATCATTAGTCCTGGGTGCCTCTCATATCCACGACCAAATACATCCTCCGGTCTCTCTTGCTCAACATAAGGACAAGTGGCATTCATGTCACTCGAGACACCAATTGCACTCAGAAAATATTGTGCAAGGCTTATTACCGGGTCATTCTGAAACCCGACCTCTTGCACATAGGATTCGCTCCCCCTTCTTTTAGAGTTACTTTCTGCTAGAACTGGCATATAGTCCCTTGCCGAACAGAGCAGGTGCGGTGTCTGCGTTCTAGCCAATACCTCCGCTAAGCGTTCAGCATCCATACTCTTCGCTGAACAGGCTGCAAGCATGCCTTGAAGAACGCACATAAGAAAAACCGTCCCCGTCTTGCTGAAATGCCTTGCTGTTGGCCACTCATGGCGCAAGTACACTTTCTTTCCCCCGCTGTCGGCCCATTGACTGATGTGGGCCAACAACCTCGATAAAGTAAGCGCCAAAACACTGACCACCGAATTCATTTTCCACATCCCCCACCCCTAAGCGATGGCTCAAAGGCACCTCAACTGTACGCATGCGACAAGCATCTCTCCACTTCCACCCTCACCAGGGGTGAGGCCTGAGGGCGTTCTCCTGCGCGCATTGAGCGAACACTGCCCACATTTTAGGCTCTCAATAAATTCTTGCGTGCACGCTCAGCGAGCACAGAACGCGCCTCCACCGTCTAGCTAGCCTACACCTCTCACTTTCCAATAACCGGGGCGCCGGTATTGATGCGCGACCGCCTCAATACGCAACACATCATCAGTGACACTGTAATACAGGGTAAACGGGAAGCGGGTCAGAATGAACTTCCGAAGATTTTGATCGGCAGGAATCCCAATCGCAGGCTGGTCAAGCAAGAGGTCGGCTGCGCGGCGAATCTCCGTCTCAAATCGCCCGCCTAAACCCGGCACTTGTCGTTCATAGAAAACAGCGGCCGCAATAAGTTCCAACTCCGCTTCGGGGTGGAACTCCAGCTTCATTTCTTCAGGCGGGCACGAAGACGATCGAACACCTGCCGGGCAGGAACTGGCTGGACCTTCCCCTCGGCGATCTCTCGATGGCGACGCTGCGCTTCCACCAACCAGGCCTGTTCAACTTCGGTGTCAGCCGGGCCGTCGAGCTCACCGATCAGAGCCCTCAACAACTCGGTCTTGTCCTCGAAACTCAGCAACCGAATCTTTGCTTCGATCTGGGCAACCTCGGTTGACATAACAACCTCCCTGCGCCTGATACTTGTAGTGATTTGACTCTAGCCAGAGGGTCACAAGTTGTCAATGACTTCCCTGCCAGGGGTGTTTCGGTCACTCTCTTCCCCCTCTCTCAAGGGGTCGTTGTGTGGTTTTCTCCTGCGTGCATTACCGATCATCGCCTCTTCTTCCTTCTCTTATCAGCGGGCGGTGGGGGGGGTCTCCTGCGCGCATTCACCGAGCATCGCCCACAATGTAGAAATACGATTCACTCCCGCATGCGCGCTCAGCGAGCACAGAAAACGCCACAACGACCCGCACCACCCCCGCTACCCCATCACCGCCGACCCATGATGATGAATCATGAGCCACTCGTCGCCGATGCGTTCGAAGAGGTTTGTCGCGAGCACTTTGGCCTCTTGCGGCTCGTCGGATTGCTGGCTGGTGATGCTTTCGACGCAGATCACCCAGGCCATGTCGCCCGCGACCTGGATCATGACTTCGGACAATTCAAATTGCATGGAGAACGTATTGTTGAAAATCAGCACCCAGGAATCACGCACTTCGGGCCAGTCCGACCGGAGTGTCCAGCCGGGATGAATGCAGGTGACATATTCCTGGTGCGCCCAGATGCGATCCATCTTGGCGATATCGAGGCTCCCGAAGGCCTCGTAAAAGGCCTGATTGGCTTTGGTCACTTCGTCGATGCGTTGTTCGAGCATGCGGCCTCCTCCGTGAGAGGGGCATCATACTGCAATCACCGTCAGGAGGGCGAGGAGAGAATCATGGTCAGAGGCAGTGAGCCGGCGTCTCAACTGGAGGGTCTGGCGCGAACGATCTCCTGAATCAGCAGAGGAAACTCTTCCCGCAGATGGTGCTTATCAATGGCCTGGTCGACCAACGGCATCCTCCGCGCAATGGCGAGATGGACTTCGTCGAAGGACATGATGACCACGCGCACGGACGAATTCCATTGCTTGATCGGTTCGACGGCTTCGATGCCGCCCATGTCGGGCATATTCGCATCGAGCAACACCAGCTCAGGCCGCCGCTCAGGGAGGACGCTGAGGGCCTCTCTGGCCGATCCGCAGATCCCGACCAACTTCACCAGCGGCACCCCGCTCAGCCAGTCTTCCAAGGCGCGGAGAAGAACCTGATGATCGTCGACCACCAGCACCCGGATCGGGCCTCCCGCTGAACGGTGGTTATTTTCAGGAAGCATCTGGAGTGAGCCCCTGAGGTGGCCAGGGAACTCCGACACCGAATTGCCTCGCCATCTTATAGATCCCGATCATCGACTCGGCGCGCAAGCGGGCCTGCTCATCCGTCGACAAATTGGTCAAGACCCAGCCTTGCGGCTCGCGCCGAAAGATCCCAAACGGCCTGGGAGCATCGCCGGCCTCGGACTCGCCGGTCACCCAATACTCTTCCCCTTGAGGCCCCTTCACCAAGAGTCCAATGACAACCATCACGCACGCCCTCATATGAAACATTCAGGGGCGATCGCCCGTCAGGGAGATAGTCTTACCAGATGCCTCCCTCCCTACCCAGTGAGGAAATTCCTGATGGGACATCTTTCCCAGTACCAGCATCGTGAACAGGAACCGCTGGACTTTATGAGGAGGGATGGACCAACCCGACCTGGATCGCAAACCGGACGAGCCCGGCGACATCATGGATATCCAGCCGCTCCATCAGCTGGGAACGATGCGTTTCAACCGTTTTAGCGCTGAGACTCAATCGAAAGGCAATTTCTTTGGTGGAATGACCTTCGGCGATAAGCTGCAAAATCTCCCGCTGACGCGGGCTGAGCCGATCGAGCGGATTGAGCGGACGCCCCCCTTCATGCTGATAGGCCTCAATCGCATACCGCGCCACCGAGGGAGTCAGATAAGGCTCGCCCTTGCCGACCGTTCTGATCGCCAGCTCCAGTTCCTGAATGTCGGCGCCCTTCAACAAGTACCCTGTCACTCCGGCCTTCAAGGCCTGGCGAAGGTACTCTTCATTGGCATGCATCGATAAGATGACCACCTTGACCTTCGGCCAGCTCTTCGTAATCCGGCCGGCGGCTTCCAACCCATTCAGCCCGGGCATCGCAATGTCCATGAGCACCAGATCGGGCTGATGCGTCTCCACCGCCTTCACCGCGGCCTGCCCATCGCTGACCTCGGCCACCACCGTGACGCCGCCCATCTTATCCAGGAGCGCATGAATCCCGGCTCTGACCAGCTGGTGATCTTCGGCCAACAGCACGCGGACCTTCGTCATAACGACAACGCCTCCTGCTGCGGCTCGGTCAGCGGGACGGAGAAGACCAAGGACGTTCCTTGCCCGATCGTCGATTGAACCCGCATGATGCCTCCCACAAGGCTGACCCGTTCCTCCATCCCCAACATCCCCAGGCTCAACCCCTGGTGGGCTCGGACTCGCATGGCCGCCACGTCGAACCCGCACCCGTCGTCCTGCACCACCACGCGCACCTGTTCGGAAGCCACCGCCAGGGAGAGCGAGACCGATGTGGCCTTGGCATGGCGAGCAATATTGGTCATCGCCTCCTGCACGACGCGAAAACAGGCAATGCTCCGCGAGCCCGTCAAAATCAGCGGGGCCTCGTCCAGATGCAGCTGCAGCTTCCAGCCGGCCCGTTCCGCCTGCTTGGTCACGTACCAGCGCAGGGCCGGCACCAGCCCGAGGTCGTCCAATAGCGAGGGCCGCAGATCCAGCGCCAGGCTCCGAACTCGGACCAACAGCTGGTCGCTGATCTCGATACTTTCGTTCAACCCCGTCGAAGACGCTGTCCCTGGCCCGTCACGCTGCACCTGTTGCAAGTTCAGTTTGAGCGCCGTCAGGACCTGGCCGATTTCGTCGTGAAGATCCTGCGCGACGGCGCGACGCTCCGCTTCCTGCACGTCGAAGAGGCGCTGGGCCAGCGTCCGGGCCCGCACGGTGGCGTCGCCGAGTTCAGCGGTCCGCTCGGCCACGCGCAACTCCAGCATGGCATGCGCCTCGCGGAGCAGGTCTTCGGCCTTTCTCCATTCCGTCACATCGTCGACGACAAATGAACACCGCGCCGCCCCATCGGCTCCCCGGCCGATCATCGACACCGTCGCCAGCAACGATCGCCGTTCACCCTGGCCGCCTCGCGCATCATCGTGCTCGTACTCGAACCGTACCGGTGACTGTTCCGTGATACAAAGACGATAGTGACTCAGCCACATCCGAGCCACATTCCTCGGCACACCCAGCTGAGAACAGAGCCGCCCGTTCATCCTGTCCGGAGTGGTGCCAAAGAGCCTGGCGGTGGCACGATTGCTGGACAGATGCCGGACGTCGTCGTCGAGCACCTCCACTACGCCCATCATGAGCGCCGCACTTTCGAAGAACGCCCGCAACATCCCTTCGCTTTCCTTGAGCGAGGCCTCCGCTGCTTTCCTGGCGGTGATGTCGTGCGCGATGGTGGACAGACCCACGACGGAACCGAACTGGTCCCGAATCGGGGAGCGGCTCAGCGCCAACGCGATCACAGATCCATCACGATGCGGCCACGCCGTCTCATACTGAGATATTTCGACGCCAGACAGCAGTTGCCGGCTCTTCTCAGCTTCTTCGGCCGCCTGCTCCGATGCCATGATTGCGCTCAGAGGGTGACCGATCCGTTCAGAGGCGTCATAGCCGAACAGACGCTCCGCTGCCCCATTCCAGCTGGTCACCATGCCATTGAGATCCTGGCTGATAATCGCATCCCCCGAGGAATCGACAATGGCGGCCAACTGCCTGGTCCCACGATCCACTAAGATGGTACGGCTCCGAATCACAAGAACCGCAATCACCCAGAAGAGGACGGCGCTGAGCGACCGGTTCAGGAAGGCCACCTCCACGGGAATGCCGAGTGGAGAGAGAATCAATCCGAGATAGGTTGTCAGCATCGCCAGGCCCGCGACCAGATAGGCAGACCGTTCCTGCTCCAACCAGAGCGTGAGCACAATCGGCACCGTATAGAGGAGGAATACCTGATACCCCAGGGGCGTGAGGTAATCGAGCAGGAACGTCCCTGCCAGCATCAAGCCGATCGCGATATGGATGGTCCGAGTCGTCATAGAGAGCGGGTCATACGATGATGGAACAGTCTGGCTCAGAGTAAGGTCCTGTCACCTGCCGTGACAAATCAACATCGAAGATCACTCTGGGCAAACTTCCTGGAAATGGGCACACTTCTATGGGACGTGGCCTGGTCGGCCATGAGATGGCGGGAACTATCAGACACGGAACCTGTGCGGCACAGATGAGCGCGCATGGATGGGGCGCATCCTACAGGAAAGGCCCTACTAGAAGCAGTACTAGGGCAGTTATCCCAGATCAGGAATTTCCTGATAGGTAAACACCCTACTCATGAGTACGCTCCGAACTGGCCGGCAGCTTCGTGGATCGATCGACGGCCCAGACACCGGCGAGGATGAGCGCAATCCCGATGAACTCCACCGGACCGACCGGCTCATGCAGAATCAGCGCTGAAAGCGCGACCGCGGCCACCGGCGTGAGATTGCCGAGGATCGACGCCCGGGAGGGCCCGATCCCTTGAACCCCGAACAACCAGGCTTGCTGCGCCACAGCCGTCGCGAAGACGACGAGATACCCGAGCGCCAGCCAATCCGGCACCGTTACCGAAGCCGCGCCGGCATCGAGCATCTTGCGATCCGTCCACAAGAGAGGAATCTGCAGCACGGTCGCCACCAACAACGTCGTCCAATTCACCGTAAGCGGCGAGATCCGGTCCATCACGGCGCGGCTGCCGATACTATAGAGCGCCCAACTGACGACGCCCAGGAATACCAACAGACTGCCTAACACCGGATGTTCGCCGGCTGCCTGAAAGCCTGCAATCGACACCAGCGCCACACCGGCGCAAGACAGCAGCCCCCCGACCCACACCGATCGGAGCGGCACATCCTGAATCATCACGGCCGACAGCAGCGCCGTGACCACGGGGGCCGACCCGATAATCACGCCCGCCACCGCCCCGCTGACATACGTCAGCCCCATCAGAATCAGGAGGTGATTGCCCAACACCCCGAGCCCGAGGAGAAAGAGTGTGCGGATGTCGCCCCCGGACAACTTGGCCAGCGTCCCCTCCTGCCACCACCAGGTCGTGAGCAGAATCGCCAGCCCGCCGATGTCACGCAGCACGGATGCTTCGACGGCGGAGAAGGATCCCAGCGCCAGCTTTTGCGCCACAATCGATCCGCCCCACAGTACGGCGGCAAGCGCAAGGGCCCCATAGGCCGCGCCAATGGACGACGACTTCACGACACCGCCGCCTTCTTCCGAATCACCAGCACCCCGTCGCGGATCGTCACCAACACCGCTGTCACGCGCGGATCGCCGGCCACCGTCCGATTCAGTTCCTGGATCGCCGCCGTTTTCTCATCGGGCGGCGGCTGCTTCAGCACCTCGCCGTCCCACAGCACATTGTCGATCAGCATGACGCCGGCGGGCGACAACAGATCGAGCGCCCGGCGATAGTAGTTCAGGTAGTTGACCTTGTCGGCATCGATAAAGATGACATCGAACGGTCCGCACAGCTCCCGCATGGTCTCCAGGGCTGGTCCGAGGCGGATCTCGATCTTCTTGCCGTGCGGGCTGTTGGCGAAATGCTTCCGTCCCAATGTCGCCGAAGATGCGTCGATCTCGCAGGTGATCACGCGCCCGTCATCGGGGAGCGCCTCGGCAAAACAGAGCGCGCTGTAGCCTGTGAACATGCCGATCTCCAGCACCCGCGTCGCCCCGACCAGCTGCGCCATCATTTTGAGAAACGCCCCTTCCAGCGGCCCGACGAGCATCTGCGCATACTCCATGGTTCGCTGGGTCTCCTCGCGGAGCGCACGGGCCACGTCGGACTCCGGCATGGAATGCGCCTGCGCATAGGCTTCGATTTCAGGGGCGACCAACGTCTTCATTCGCGATCCTTCCGCATCCTGTCGGCATCATTTGAAAAACCCTGCCCGCCTTGCGTAGACTGGCTGAAGAATCGAGATTTTAGCATAAGCGAGGAGGCCGGACGTGAAGACTGTTGCGACGCTTGCACCACTGACAACCAAGCTGCTGGAAATCACCAGAATCAACAGCGCCGCATCCGTCTTGTCATGGGATCAGGAAACGCACATGCCGGCCGGCGGCGGGGAAGCGCGCGCGGAACAGATCGCCGTGCTCCAAGGCCTCGCCCACGACAAACTCGTCTCCCCGGATATCGAACGGCTTCTCGCCGCCACCGTCGACCCGACGACGGGACAGGCCATCGATCAACCGGGCGATCTGTGGGACGAACCCTCGCGCTCGCTGCTGCGGGAAATCTGGCGGGACTTCAGCCGGGCAAAAAAGCTCCCCTCCGATTTTGTGGTCCGGCTCAGCCGGGAAACCTCCCTGGCGCAGCAGGTCTGGGCCGAGGCCAAAGAGCAGAACAACTTTCGCCAGTTTCTCCCCAACCTCCGCACGGTGCTCGCGCTCAAACGGGAAGAGGCTGAATACCTCGGGTACAAGACCTCCCCCTACGACGCGCTTCTGGACGTCTACGAACCAGGGTCCACCATCGCCACGCTCCGGCCGTTGTTTGCGCAGATGAAAGCGCGACTCGTGCCGCTGCTCAAGCGCGTGACCCAGAGCCCGAATCAGATCGACGACAGCATCCTCCGGCATTCGTACGATCAGGCCCGGCAGCTGGAATTCGGCCGGCTTGTGCTGATCGCCATGGGCTACGATTTTGAGCGCGGACGGCTGGACCTCTCCGCCCATCCGTTCACGACATCGTTCCATCCGACCGACGTACGCGTGACCACGCGCGTCCATGAGCACGAACTGCAATCCTGCCTCTTCAGTTGCATTCACGAGGGCGGCCATGGCCTCTACGATCAGGGACTCGACCAGCGCTACTTCGGCACGCCGCTCGGAGAATCCGTGTCGCTCGGCATCCATGAGAGCCAGTCGCGCATGTGGGAAAACTGCGTGGGGCGCTCGCGGGCCTTCTGGCAGTTCTTTTACCCGATCCTGCAACAGACGTTTCACCACCAATTGCGCGGCATCGATCTGGAGCACTTCTATGCCGCCATCAATTGCGTGAAGCCCTCCTTCATCCGCGTCGAGGCCGACGAGCTGACCTACAATCTGCACATCATGCTGCGCTTCGAAATCGAGCAGGATCTCATCGAAGGCCGGACACAACCGGACGATCTGCCCGGCATCTGGAATCAGAAGATGCAGGACTATCTCGGCATCACGCCCCCGACTGATGCCGAAGGCGTATTGCAAGACGTGCATTGGTCGTTCGGCGCCTTCGGCTACTTCCCGACCTATACGCTGGGCAACCTCTATTCGGTCCAGTTCTTCGAACAGGCCAAGCTGGAGATTCCCCACCTGGACGATGAAATCGCGGCCGGCCAATTGCTGGTACTGCGCCGCTGGCTGGAGCAAAAGATCCATCGCTGGGGCCGCATGTTCGCCCCGGACCACCTCGCCCAGCGCGTGACAGGGAAAAGCATCAACCCGGAGCCCTTCCTGACCTACCTCGAAAAGAAATACGGCGAGCTCTACAAGCTGTAACATCCATCCGCCACCGACAGCGCTGACGACAATTGGCTCTACCCCAAAAGGCCCTATCGCCCAGGTTCATAAATGGCTACCCTCCGCCTACGTGAGTCTCGTGATGTCCGTCATGGCCGGATGGCATTTTGGAAGGCAGTGGTACCCACGTGCTTCCTCAGCCAAGTTCCAGGTTGGCAATCAGCGTTCTCCTCTGTACGATCGTCGTTTTCATTGGCGACATCCTCACCCCGCTTGGCTATGCTGAAGCCATCCTCTATCTCGTCCCGCTCCTCCTGAGTTCGTTTCTATACGAACCGCGGCTCCCGTTTCGCATCGCCGGGACGTGCACCCTGCTGATCGCGGCCGGCTTTGCGCTGTCTCCACCAGGGGCCCCCGTAGCCTATGCCGTCCTCAATCGGACATTGGCTGTGATCACCCTCTGGACGGTCGCCTTCGGGCTCCGCCGATTGATCCGGGACCGCATCGCCCATTTCCAGGCCGAACGGCGCTGGCAGTTGCTGGCCCGTCAGACCAACGACATCCTCTGGGACTGGGACCTTCGCACCAACGCCCATTGGTGGAGCGAGAACGCGGTCGCGGTATTCGGATACGACCCGGTCCGCGAGCCTTCCATCAAAGCCTGGCAATCGCGGCTTCATCCAAAGGATCGCAGCCGCGTCCTCCAAGACATCCAATCGGCCATCGAGAACGGGCAATCCGGCTGGACTGGCGAGTATCAATTTCAAGTTCTGGATGGCACCTTTCGCACGTTTCTCGATCGTGGCACCATCATCCGAAACGGGTCGGGCTCAGCGATCCGCATGATCGGCGCGATGATCGATATCACCGCGCGCACACGCGCCGAAGCAGCGTTGCGACTGTCCGACGCACGGTTCGCCAATCTCGTCAATCATCTCGACAGTGTCGTCTGGGAAGCCACTCCGGGGACATTGGCCTTTACCTTTGTCAGCCCGCACGCGGAAACCCTCCTGGGCTATCCCGTAAGCCGGTGGCTCGAAGACCCGGCCTTCTGGCCCGATCACATCCACCCGGAGGACCGTGACGCCACCGTACAGGCTTGTCTCGCGGCAACGGCACAAGGGCTCAATCATCGTGCGGAGTACCGCATGATCGCCGCAGATGGACGCATCGTCTGGGTCCACGATGTCGTCACCGTGACCTGTGAGGAGGGTCGTCCGAAGACGGCGCAGGGCATTCTCATCGACATTACCAGCCAAAAGCATCTGCAAGCCGCCTTGCGCCAAAGCGAAGAGCGGCTGGCGCTCGCCGCAGAAGGCTCGACCGACGCCTGGTGGGACGGACACCGCCTGCCGGGGCGCGCCATGCTCGATCCGGAGAATCCGATCTGGTGGTCGCCCAAAATCCGCGACATCCTGGCGCTGAACGAGTCAGACCCGTTTCATACGCTCGCCCACTGGGCTCAGCGATTGCACCCTGACGACAGCGGCCAGGTGTTTGCCGCCCTGCAGGAACACCTCCAGCAGCAGACTCCGTTCGATGTGGAATACCGCATACGAACAAACCGGGGCGACTTCCGCTGGCTGCGGGGACGCGGCCGGGCCATCCGAGACCTTCACGGCGAACCCCGGCGCATGGCCGGATCCTGCCAGGACATCACGGACCGAAAGATCGCCGAGGAAGCCCTCCGCCGGAGCGAAACACAATTGAAAGAAGCCCAGCGGATTGCCGGACTGGGGAGCTGGGAATGGACAGCAGAATCCGTCGTCACCTGGTCGGATGAGACCTACCGCATCTTCGGCTATATTCCCCGGAGCGTCCTCCCATCCTACGATCTGTTCGTCGAATCCGTACATCCGGACGACCGCCGGCAGGTCATCGCCGCCCTCCGCGAGACGCTGATCCAGGACACGCCCTATGACCTGGTCTGTCGCATTCTCCGTCCATCAGGAGAAGCGCGCCACATCCGCTGCCGCGGGGAGGTGACCCGCGATGGAACCGGCGCCCCCCTGCGTGTGACTGGCACGGTCGAAGATATCACTGACCGACACTTGGCCGAGGCCAAGCTACGCACCGCCTATACACGGCTCCAGGAAGTCACCCGGCAGACCGCGACGGTGGAAGAAAACGAACGCCGCCGCATTGCCCGGGAAATTCACGATGAACTGGGACAGCTGCTGACCGCCATGCGCTTTCAGCTGGCATCGCTGAAGAAGAGCCGGCACTCGCACGCCTCCCGGGAGGCCACGCAAGACGACGATGCCCGGCTGAACGATCTGTTACACCTGAGCGATTCGATGCTCAAGCAGGTGCGACACGTGAGCACCTCTCTCCGTCCCGCCATTCTGGATGAACTCGGGTTGATTCCCGCTGTGCAGGCTCACGCGCAACAATTTGAAGTCAGAACCGGAATCGCCTGCGACGTCGTGGTCGAGCCCGCGCTAGTCGAAGTCCCGTTTGACGATGCCACGGCCTCGGCCGTCTTCCGGATCGTGCAGGAACTTCTGACCAATGTACTGCGTCATGCGCGCGCAATGGCCGTGAGCATCTCCTTGATCCGCACCCGGAATCTGCTGACCGTGGTGGTCCATGACAATGGGACCGGCATCACGCCGAACCATCAGACGCGGCACGACTCGTTCGGGCTGAAAGGGATCACCGAGCGCGCCATGCTCCTTGGCGGCACGTTTACGATTGCACCCCATCCGTCGGAAGGTACCGTCGCCACACTGCATATTCCACTGGCCGTCCTCCTTCCTCCGCCTTCGGCCTCCACCGCTCGCTCACCCCTGAACCAGGAGGGACATGAAAATCCTGTTGGTTGATGACCATGCCCTGGTCCGCCGCGGTGTCGCCCATGTGCTCCAGGAAGACCTCCCCGACCTGACGATCGTCGAGAAAGGCACCGCACTGGATGCCCTTGAGGCCGTTCACGCCACTCCCTGGGATCTCGTCATTCTCGACATCAATCTGCCTGACAAAAGCGGTCTCGATGCGCTCAAAGACATCAAGCGGATCTCTCCAGACTTGCCGGTGCTGATACTCAGCCTCTACCCGGAAGCTCAGTATGCCAGACGCGCGCTGAAAGCCGGTGCCTCCGGTTATCTCACCAAAGACACCGCGCCGGAAGAAGTCACGACTGCCGTGAAACGGATCTTGCAGGGGGGCCGGTATGTGAGCGCCGCGCTGGCAGAGCAACTCGCCGCCGATCTCGGCACCACCTCCGGCGAGGCTCGGGAACCGCACGAAAGGCTCTCGGATCGGGAACTCGAAGTGCTCCGACTCATCGGATCAGGCCGGACTCCCACGGAAATTGCCGAGCAGCTTGCCCTCAGTATCAAAACCGTCAGCACCTATCGAGCACGCATCCTGGAGAAGTTGAACCTTCGAACGACGGCTGAGTTGATCCGCTTTGCCGTTGACCATCAGCTGGCGAAGTGACCCCGCCGCCGCGCACCCTCCCGTCAGACTTTCCCTGACAAGCTAACGGTATTGAGTCCTACGCAATAATGAGACTGCCGCCGATTGCCGAAATCCTGCCGACCGCGCATCTGTACAGAATAGTTCACTGTACCCTGATGGTGTTTCACAATATGCCCATACGCCCCGCACCCCGCGCCGCTCGTACCATCCTCATCGCTGACTCCGAACTGCCCACGCGCATGGGGCTTCACACAATTCTGGCAGCCTTGCCTGGCCTGAATGTGCTGTTTCCCGTTTCCTCGGCCACCGAACTGCTGACAGACGCAGGCCGGTGGCGGCCGGACTTGGTGCTGATGGGCACCAGATTTTCAGATGGCGACGGGATCGAAACCTGTCGAGCCCTCCTCAGTCGATGCCCGGACCTGCGTATCGTGTTCGTCGCCAATGCCGCCACCGCACAACTGCTCCTCCACACGATGCAGGCCGGCGCGATGGGCTTCATTCTCAAAACCTTTCACCCTTCCAGGCTGTCCGGAGTCGTCACGCAGGTGCTGGCCGGAAAACCGGCGTTCGATTACGATCTCATGAGCACCGCCCTGAAGTGGATGGGGCAGCAGGCAGAATCCCCGCAAGGGCTGGCCCCACACCTCTCTCCCAGACATCAGCAGATCCTCCCGCTCCTGAGCGAGGGTCTTACCAACAAGGAAATCGGCGCCCAGCTCAACTTGAGCGAGAAGACCGTCAAAAACTACCTCGCCGACCTCTTCGACCGGCTGCACATGTCGCGCCGCTCCCAAGTCGCCGCCTGGTTCATCAATCGCACAGTCCAGCATATCCCGCCTCCCTATACATCCATGGCGGCCGAGACAATCCGGGGACGCACTCGCTCCCGCTCACTGATTCAAGAGGAGCTATTGCATGCCCACAATTCTGCTTATTAGCGACGATGACACCTTCCGAAACTCACTCCGCCAATCCATGGGGCATGACGGAGCTGCCGTGCTCGGCGTCCCGAACACCCGAGCGATCCTCAGCCAACCGGGAGCGCGACAAGTGTCGGGGTACGACCTCATTGTCGCAGAGGTCCTCTCAAGCGATCATGACGGACTCTCCCGGCTGGTCCTGTTCCGCAATCTGCACCCCAACACACCCTTCATCGCCGTGACGCGCGAAGACCACAGCGGGGGGCTGGCCTATGGCGGAGCTGCCGCACGAGCCTTGCGCGCCTGGCACGTTCCCGTCGCGGCCGACTCCTTGGCTGGACTGACCGACACCACCACCCGTGCCCTCAGGGGCGAATCGCCTCCCCGGTAGCGGACTCACGCCCGCTGAGGTGTGACGCCGTCCGGCACAGCCCCCTACCAGCCTCGTCTGATCGTCCGCCGGCCGTGAAACGACTAATACCCCATCGCGATGTTGAGCTTGGACAGGATGGCGGGCGAGAGCGTGAATTCCGCCTGCACCTCGATGCGATGCGGAACCAGCAGTGTAGTGTGGAAGACAATGTCGCGTATGGGAATCTTGAACTCGGGATCTTGAGGGGTACTCAGTTCGACGGCCTCGACGGAATTCGTGATGGCGCCGCTGTCCTGCGGGCCATAGGTCGTCATAACCGCGTCGATAATCTCCTTCACCTTCTCATTCGCTTCCACACCCTCCATGCTTTTGAGCAAGAGCGGAATGACTTCCTCTTTTGCCTGATCGGACAGGGTGAAGTTTTCGACCCGCTCTTTCCGGCGCAGTGACATCAGGTCGTTGTCGAGATCCTTACTGAAGGCGCCGTACGCGAACCGAAAAAACTCGAAATGAAACCCCTTGAAGCCTTTCCCAAACGTCTGGAGCTCGCACAGAAAGCCTAGCTGCTGCAACTTGACGTCGCTCAGCAGTCCGTGCGGTTCGGCAAGATACAGCACATACAGCAGCAGCGCTCGATCCACCGTAATCTGATTCGGCTTTCTCATCGATGGTCTCCGTTTATCCTCGAATGATCGAACTATAGACAGCCTGCTGGAGCATCGTCAAACCCATCCGCTCGCCATTTCCCCCTTGACCCACCGCCGGCTTTGGTCTTTAATGTCTCTCCTTACAGGAGGGTCGGCCGGACTCTATGCCCAAACATGTGAAAGAGATGGAAGCGCTGAAAGCGCACCTCGGCAAACACCAGCTGAAGTACACGCGCCAGCGCGAACTCATTCTTGACGCGTTCCTCCAGCAGGAACACATCACCGCCGAAGAGATGTACCACCAACTGGCGAAGAAAGACCCGCACCTGGGGCTTGCCACCATCTACCGTACCCTCAACCTGTTTTGCGAAGCCGGTCTGGCACAGGCCCGGCATTTCGGCACGCAGACGCAATATGACAACATTTCCCACAAGGGTCATCACGACCATCTGATTTGCACCGACTGCGGCAAGATCGTGGAGTTTGAAAACTGCGAGATTGAAAAGCTTCAGCAGGAAGTCGCCACCCGGAACGGCTTCACCATTTCCACTCACCGCCTTGAACTCTACGGCCTCTGCGGACGCTGTCGTCATTGACCCCTGCCGTTTTTTTTGCTATCTTATTGAGACGATTTATCAATTTCAATTGCGAGGCAAACCGCGCATTATGGCTACTTTTCTAACACGATTTTACTCGTCCATGATCTCGCGTCACCATCGCCACATGCCGGCCCTGCTTCTGATCCTCATCACATTCTGCGCACTGTCCTTTCCGCTCACCGATTCGATTGCGGCCGACAAATTGGTCGTCTATTCAGGTCGGGCAGAACGTTTAATCAAGCCGGTGTTCGATGCGTTCACCGCGAAAACCGGCATCCAGGTGGATCTCCTGTCATCCGGTACTACAGAACTCGTCAACCGGCTGAAGGCGGAAGGCGATCGAACCCCCGCTGACCTCCTGTTGACCAATGATGCCGGAAGCCTTGAACTTGCGCGCGGGGCCGGACTCTTGCGGCCGCTCAACATGCGCGAGGTCGAACGAGCCATTCCGTCCCAGTTCCGCGCCGCAGACAATAGCTGGGTGGGCCTCTCCGGCCGGTTTTGGATTATTGTGTACAACACGACGATGGTGAAGCCCGATCAGCTCATCTCCCTGCTCGACCTGGCGAATCCCCAATGGAAAGACAAGCTTGCGATCCCCAACTCCGGCAGTGAATATCTTCAGGCGGGCGTGTCGGTGATCCGCGCCGCTCACGGCGACGAGCGCACCAAGAAATTCCTGGAGGGCCTGCGGGATAACGCCGGCTCGCAGGTCTACCAGAAAAGCTCCCAGATCGTGGATGCCGTGGCCAAAGGGCAGGTCGCCGTGGGCATCGTGAATCACTATTACGTGTACCGCCACCTCGCCACGCAGCCCGCCGCGCCGTTGGCCGTCATCATGCCGGATCAAAAAGACGGCGGTATGGGCGCGATTATGAATGTGACAGGGATCGGGATCACCAAATCGAGCACCCATGTCGACAATGCGAAGCTGCTGATCGAGTTTCTCGTCGCACAAGCCGGACAGAAGATGTTTGCCGATTTGGACAAGGAATATCCATTACATCCGGAAGTAAAGGCAGACCCGGCCCTGGTCGATCGAAAGAGCTTCCGCGCGGCCCTCGTGCCGCTGACACGATTGGCTGAGCTCCGGGAACCGACTCTGACGCTCATCGAGCAAGTGGGCCTCCGCTAAATCACGAGGCCCGTTGTGACGACGTTTCGCCAGCAGCTCGCCTCTCCGCTGCAACTTGCCGCCATCGCCACCGCCGGGCTGATCCTGCTTCCGCTCGGCTATGTCACCGTCCTTGCGCTCTCAGCTGACCCGGCGGTCTGGTCCCGCCTCTGGGCGACGAGAATTCCTGAACTGCTGTTCAACACCGTCACCCTCGCAGGGGCGGTGGCCGTCCTCACATTGATCCTGGGCGTCTCCACGGCATGGCTGGTCGTTCGGTTCGATTTCCCGGGACGCCGCCTCTGGGAAGTCGCATTGATTCTTCCGCTCGCCATGCCGACCTACGTCCTGGCCTACGTCTACACCTATCTTCTGGGATTCGGCGGACCGGTGGAACGCCTCTGGCAACTCTGGGCCGGGCCGCAAGCCCACATTGTGTCACCGCAAAGTTTTTGGGGCACGACCCTCGTGATGGCGCTCGACACCTTCCCCTTCGTCTACCTGCTCACCCGAAGCGCGCTCTTAAGCCTGAATGTGTCGTTCGAGGAGGTATCGCGAGTCTGCGGAGTGTCCCGGCTCATGACGCTCTGGCGCGTGACCCTCCCCCTAATGCGCCCGTCGATCGCCGCAGGAGTCGCGCTGGTCATTCTCTATGTGGTCTCGGATTTCGGCGCGGTGTCGCTGCTGCGCTACCAGACGCTGACTTACGCCGTCTTTCAACAGATGACCGGACGGTCCGACAATACCGCCGCCAGCATTCTGAGTGTCTTGCTCGTCGTCCTGGCGCTGCTCTTTCTCGTCACCGAACGCTGGTTTCGCCAGCGCAGCCGCTTCTACCAGACCACCGGCCGCTATCGCCCGCCGCAGCGCGTGCGCTGCACCTGGGTCGGCACGGCCTCGATCACTGCGGTCATGAGCCTGATCGTCGCCATGTCTTTCGGCGTTCCCGCCTACTTGCTGATCACCTGGAGTCTCTCGCCGGAAGCACAAGCGATCGTCGATAGCCGATTCTTTGGCTTTATCTGGAACAGCGCCCTGTTGGCGGCCGCCGCCGCCACCGTCGGCGTGATCATCGGCCTGCCATTGGCGTATCTGGCAAGCCGACGCCCGACGGCTCTCAATATCGGCTGTCTCCAAGCCGCCTATGCCGGCTATGTACTACCAGGGCCGGTCGCCGCGCTCGCAGTGCTCGTGCTTTGCCTGAAGATCGCCCCGGTGATGTACGGGACAATCCTCTTGTTGGTGATCGCCTATGTGATCCACTTTCTCCCCGCCGGGCTCCAATCGCTGGAACCGGCCCTGCAACAGATCACGCCGAATCTCGAAGAAGTCGCCCGCACGCTGGGGCTGGGCGTCCGCGACACCTGGCGCCGCGTGACGCTGCCGCTGGTTCGCAACGGGTTTGTCGTCGCCTGGGTGCTCATGTTTCTTCAGACCATGAAAGAACTGCCGGCGACGCTGCTCTTGCGCCCGGTCGGCTTCGATACCTTGGCCATTCGCGTCTGGCTGGAAGCGAGTGAGGAGTATTTCCAATTAGCGGCGCCGGCGGCGCTGCTCATCGTGCTCTTGAGTCTGCCGGCCTTGTTCCTCTTGGTCTCAAAAGACTGGAGGGCCGCGTAAATGACAGCACCTCAACCGCAGCGGTGGATTGTATGCACACTGAAACACATCACGTCGTGAACCAACCGGACCTCTACCAGCCCGCGTCCAATGTGCTGGAGCTGCGCGCCGTGGCCTGCGCCTATGAAACCGGAAGGCCGGCGATCCGCAATATCTCCTTTGCCGCACGCGAGGGAGAAATTCTCTGCCTGTTAGGCCCCTCCGGTTGCGGGAAGACCACGATCCTCCGGGCAATTGCCGGATTCGAACCGGTCCGGTCCGGCGAACTGTTTCTTTCCGGGCGCCTGGTGTCGAATGCGAATCTCACCGTCCCGACCGAAGAGCGGCGTGTCGGCATGGTCTTCCAGGAATATGCGCTGTTCCCCCATCTGCGCGTGGCGGACAACATCGCCTTCGGGCTCCAACACCTGTCCCGGGGGGACCGGAGGTGCCAGGTCCAAGAGATGCTCACACTCACCGGCCTGGAAGGATTTGATCGCCGCTATCCGCATGAACTGTCGGGCGGGCAACAGCAGCGCGTCGCGCTCGCCCGCGCACTCGTGCAGAATCCCGTCGTCCTCCTGCTGGATGAGCCCTTCAGCAATCTGGATCCCGACATGGCCGGCCGGATGCGCCAGGACCTGCATGCGCTGCTGCGGCGCACCAAGACCACGACCATCCTTGTCACGCACGATCACGAAGAAGCCTTTGCGATGGCCGACCGGATCGCGGTCTTGAACCAGGGCGTATTGGAACAGATGGATACGCCGGAATTGATCTACCACATGCCGGCCAGTCCCTTCGTAGCAGACTTTGTGGGGCAGGCCGACTTTATCCAGGGCGAAATCCGTGACGGGATGATTCACACGGAGCTGGGCGAGTTTCCCAATACGCTTCCCGGCGAGGAAGGCACCGCCGTCGTCGTCATGATCAGACCGGACGATATCCACCTCTCGCCGGCCAAGGGGGCAGGCGCCCGCATTCAAGCGCGCCAGTTCCGGGGATCTGAAAACCTGTATACCGTCAGCCTTCCCTCGGGACAGATCGTTCACAGCAGCGAGGGCTCGACCAGTGTGTATCAGGAAGGGACCGCCGTAGAGCTGCAGGTTCTGGCCACGCACACCGTTGTGTTCCCTGCTCCCACTGCGACAAGCTAGGCACCACAGTGCTCCAGTTGACAGGTCTTTTCACCATCTGGCATTGATGAGGAGCGATCGGGCCTCTGTCCCGGCCGGTCCTGACTCAGAACCAGTACTACCGAAGGAGTACGTGCATGGACTCACTGAAACATGTCGTGGACTATGGCATCATCGGACTCTTGCTCGGCCTGAGTCTGTGGTCGGTCGCCGTCGCCGTTGAGCGCTGGCTCTTCTACCGCAACATCAACGCCGCGCACTACCCCAACGCCCAGGTGTATGAAATTGCCCTGACGAGGCGATTGGTGATCATCGGGACGGTGGCGGCCAACGCTCCCTACATCGGACTGCTGGGCACCGTCCTGGGAATCATGCTGACCTTCCACACCATGGGCACGTCCGGCACCATGGCGGTCAACACGATCATGATCGGATTGAGCCTCGCCTTGAAAGCGACCGCCGTGGGATTGCTCGTCGCCATTCCCTGTGTAGTCATGAATAACATTCTCCGACGCCGGGTCGCCGAACTGCTGACCCAGTACAAGGTGGATCATGGATCGTCAGCAAGTTGATCAAATCAACGTCATCCCGCTCGTGGATGTCATGCTCGTGCTGCTGGTCATCGTCCTGACCACCGCCACCTTCATCAGCACGGGGCAGATCCCGGTCAATCTGGCCAAAGCGAAGTCGGTCAGCGACCGCAAAGATGTGCCCCTCGTCATTACGCTCACTTCAGAAGGGCATCTGTTCCTGAACGACAAGGCCATACCGGATGACGGCTTGCCAGCTGCGCTCGGCAACGAATCGCGCGACTCTGCCGTCGTCGTACGGGCGGACAAGGTAACCATACTCGAACGCTTCGTCGCCCTCGTCGATGAAGTGCGCGGGTTGGGCTTTCAGCAAGTCAGCCTTGAGGTGATCCGGTTGTGACGCATGCCCGGAGTCATGATCGCCTCAGCGCAGGCGGGGCGCACAAGGCCGGATGGCTGGTTTCTGTCTGTCTCCATGGCAGTCTCGTGCTCGGAGCAATGGTATTACTTCAACAGATGCAACTGGCACTGCTGGAGGAACCATTCGAGTGGAATGTCGCAATGGTTCAACCGACCGCGGCGCCTCAATCACCGACGACCGCTAGCGAGTCGCCGCCGGCTCCCCCGACACCAACGCCGTCACAAGTTCTCGCCCAAAGACACCCGGAACCCGCACCCGCTCAGGCCTTGCCTCCTCCCGTCGCCCCCACCCCAGCGCCGCCTATTGAGACTCACATCCCACCGCCTCGCGCTGTACCGGCTCCGCCCCCCCCGATACAAGCCACCGCACCCTCGAAACCCGAGCCCACACCTGAGCCAATCCGTGAAGAGCCTCGCCTACAGCCACCCGCTGCCATGAAGTCACCTGAGGCTCCACCGGTAACAGCCCCGGCCTCCATACCAACGCCCGCACGTTCAGTGGCATCCCCCGAACCATTGTCAGCCTCCCCGCCAACCAGCACAGCATCCAGCGCTCCAGATCCAGCACCAGTCCCGCCCGAGCCTGTTCGCACGCAGGGAGAAATCCCACCGCAGCCAATACCGACACCCAGCAGAGCCGCAGATACCTCCACGGCAATCAATCAACCTACGACGCCGGCCGCCACGGACGTGGCCGCGCTCACTTCGCCAGATCAGCCCAGCACCGCAAAATCAGATGACGGCTGGCTCGCAACGCTGATGGGGAAATGGATTGCCGACCTGGAAAAACACTATCCGGCAACATTACGGTTGGAAGGCGTGCAGGGGAAAGTCGTGCTCGTGGCAATGCTGCATGAGAACGGCACGCTGACGGATGTGAAGATCGCAAAAAGTTCAGGAAATGCCCTGCTCGATCAAGCAGCCATTGCCGATGTGGAGCAAGGCCCACCGATCAAGCTTTCACGCCCGCTCGGCCGCCCGCAGCGCCCCATCAAGTTCTCGATCAGTTACGATCTGAAAACGGCTCGGTGATCTTGGCCGGCTTCGTCGCGCAATCCTGGTCCCGCCAGTCCCGCAACATCCCCGGCTCATCGAACGTGAGCAGATAGGCCCGGCAATACTCCGCTCTGGCGTACCCGCTATAACCGCTGGTCCCGCTTCCCCGCACATAATAAGTCCAGAGCGAACGCCCGTCAGGTTGCCGCTCTTGCTTATGGGGAGCGCCGTAGCGCTTCGCTACTTCCTCCTGCGTGACCTGATTCACCTTGCTCTGGAAATAGCCCGTTTCAAACTCGCCGCAGGCGCCGCAGAAGACGAGCGCCAGAACCGCACCAAACCGAGTCCATCGCATGACCATATTCGCCCATCGTTGAGCCATTGCCCCCCTCCCGAATGAAACCTTTTTATGGATACCCTAGCCGGGATCGAAGTCCCGAGGATACCGTCATGCTTCCTCGATCATCGATGATGACGGCTTCGACATCCGGCAGACGCTCGACCAACGCCATTCCACGTTCTGGCCCAAGCACAAAAATTCCTGTATCAAGCCCGTCTGCCACGATCCCTTCGACGGCAATCACGGTGACGCTCTGGCATTTCCTAGCTGGCTCAAGCGTGTGCGGATCGAGAATGTGATGATACCGGATGCCATCCTGCTCAAAGTACCGTTCGTAGTCGCCTGCCGTGGAAATAGCCTCGTTCTTGAGATCGATCGTCGCGATGAGCGCGCCTTCCTGCCGCGGATGGCGAATCCCCACGGGGAATCCCTTCATGCCTGGCAGGTCACCAAAGACCTTAATATCGCCCGACAGTGCCACCACTCCGCCCTGCGCCCCCGCTCTCCTCATCACGTCAACGGCGCGATCGGCCGCATAACCTTTCCCGATTCCGCCAACGTCAATGCGCATGCCTGGTTTTGGCAGAAGGATCGTGCGGGCCTTTCGATCAACTTGGATTGTGGACCAATCAACCAGCGGCTCGAGCGCTTGTAACTCGCCCTGGCTTGGAATCTGCTGGCGTTCCGTGACACTCCACGCCTCCACCGCCGGTCCGACCGCAATATTAAATCCCCCTTCGGTGAGAGCAGCAATTTCAAGCGAGCGTACAACCAACTCCAGCGTTTCCGGACCGATCGCCACGGGATGGTGCCCCGCGGCCGCATTCACCAGGGACAATTCACTGGTCGCAATCCATGTACTCAGCATCTGTTCCAGCCGCTTAATCTCATGAAATCCGGCCTCAATTGCAGCTTGGGCGATCTCCCGAGTCGGCGCGACGGCTGTGATGGAGACCAGCGTCCCCATCTGCATCTGAGTGCGCTTGACCACGACCGGCAGTTCACTGGAGCGAACCGAACCGCACCCTGCAAGCAGAATGACCGCCAGCACTCCGAACATTCCCGAAAACCACGCGCGCATCATACCCCTACCCTTTCAGGTCCTGCCCCCTAGACAGGCGAACAGATCATCCGTCCTGCGCCACTATGCGACACAGAAGCCCCTCTTGACAATGGAACCTCTGTCAGGATATTAATAATCGTTCTCAATTTCATTTACAAGGATCCAGGCGCGCTATGGTTACCACGCGAATGTCGAAACCAGACACCTGCCACGGCAATGAAACCCGCTGCGAGTGCGGGCAATTGATTGCCAAAGTACGCGGACAGGGGATCGAGCTGAAATGCAAACGTTGCAAACGCATCGTCGTCATCCCCTTCTCATCCATCGAAGGATGGAGCGCCGTCGCATCATGAGTCGATTTATGAAAGGAGTCTTTCTCAAAACGACAACACTATTCATTCGAGGTTCCATTTTGTTCGCAGCCACCAGACCAGAGACCACCGAGTCCCGAGTCAGACCACAACCCAACTCACCGTGGAGGATACCGATGAAGATGCGGTCAATCCTCGGGGCTCTCGTCATCGCCAGTTTGTCGGCTATGCCGGCCTTGGCCGTCGATATGACCCCGGAGGACATCAAGAAGTTAGTCGATGATGCTGTGAACAAGAAGATGCAAGAGCACGAACGGCACGAAAGTTCGGCCGAACGGAGCATGGAGAAGAAGGACGGCCAGCCCGGCGCAGTTCAATACCCTGTTGCAACCGGCCCAATGATCGACATTCGAGTCGGACGCAAGGGCGAAGAAAACGTTCCTCTCGGGTTCGGATCGACCGGGTCAGGAAAACTGATCTATGCGAAGCCGTTCTTGAGCGCACCCAAGGCCACGGTCGGCGGCTATGTCGATGTGATGTACAACAACCTCTCGCGTCAGAGCCTGGATAATCCCAGCCGTAACAGCTTCGGTCAGCAGCGGATGGTGCCGTTTATTTATGCAGACATCACCGACCACATCAAGTTCGCGACAGAAATCGAGATCGAGCGCGGCGGCATTAATGCCCCGCAAACTGGTGCTGGAAACACGTTTGGAGACGGCTCGATGCAGATCGAGTTCGCACAACTCGATTACTTGATCCATGAGGCCATCAACCTCCGTGCTGGTATCCTGTTGATGCCAGTCGGTAAGTTCAACCTCCTACACGACTCCCCCCTGAACGACCTGGTGGATCGCCCGATGGTCTCCCGGATTATCATTCCTAGCACCTGGTTTGAAGCCGGTGCCGGTATTTACGGGACTCTATACCCCTCCTCACTGTCGAAGATCGACTACGAACTCTATGCGGTCAACGGCATGAGCCAGACTGCCGGCGGCATTACCGACCTAGGCGTGCGAAACGCACGAGGCAGCGTCTCCCGGGATCGGGATGACAACAAAGCCATCGTCGGCCGTGTGGCCTTCAGCCCGATGCTCGGCATCGAAGTCGCCGGATCCGGCTACCATGGCTCCTACAAGCCGTCAGCCGGAACGGTCGACTCGGGCACGATCGACATTGTTGCCTTGGACTGGACCCTGCAACGAGGCCCGTTCGAAGTGATCGGAGAATCGGCCTGGACAAGAATCAGCAACAATAATGCGACCGGAGTGGCCAGCAGAGGCATCGGACCGGCCGGCATGCAAGGCTACTACATTCAAGGCAACTATCACTTCATGCCGGACTTCCTGAAGACCTGGGCACCCAGCCACTTCACGGATGCGTCGACATTTACCGCCGTCGTCCGGTGGGAGCGTGTCAACACCGACACGGACGGCCGCACCAAGCAGAATGCGCTGGGTGGCCAGCGGGAGCTTGAGCGATTGACCCTCGGCCTCAACTTCCGGCCGATCGAAGATACCGTCATCAAGTTCGACTGGCAATTCAACACCCAGAAAGATGCGAAGGGTCTCGTCCCCGCAGGCGATCTAGGGACATCGGGCAGCCCGATGAACGGCAACGGCTTCCTGATCCAGGCAGCCACGTACTTCTAAAAGGATCTCGAGGGGCCGCCCCAACATGGGACGGTCCCTCATCGAGAAACCAGACCGGACATGATGATGCAACGACTGTTCACACTACTCCTCCTGCCGACGTTATTAACGGCGTGCGCCTCCATGAGCGGCATGCAACAGCGCTTTGCGGTGTGCAGCTATGACCATGCCTGGGAGGCCGCGCTTGAGGCCGTGAAGGATCGGGCGATCGTCACGAACGATAAAGCGGCCGGCATGATCGTCACCGGCTGGCTCGAAATTCCCATGCCCGGACGGACCTTTGGTGCCCTCCAACGTGAAGTGGGGGATAGCAAAGATCGGTCCCGCATCACCCTCATCGTCAAGCGACTTGACGATGTCACGAAGATCAGCTTTGCCGAAGAACGGCAGCGATGGGCCTTCCGCGGCGGCTCGCGCCTCTTCGGCTGGGCCTCCACCGATCCCTCGGCGGAGGTCATGACGGATGTACAAAGCCGCCTGGACACGAAACTAAAGGAGCATGGATGTTCTCTCAACTGAGTGCGTTCCGCACCGTCACCGTCACTGTGTTGCTCATGGCCTCGGCACTCCCCGTTCTGGCCACCGAAAAAGTCTGGGATGCCGAACTTCGCCGGTATCTGAAGGACGACGACTTCAAGTATGAGGAATTTATGACGGAAGAGGAGGCCGTGAAAACGATCCTTCCCAAGTCGCAACGCGTACACAAGGAACTGATCCGCCTGACACCGGACAAGAAAGAGCTCATCGAGCAACGGATCGGCTGGAAATTTCCGGAAGAGTCGTTCGAGTTGTACATCGGTGAAACCGGGGACAAGATCGACGGCTATGCCATGATCCACAACACCATCGGCAAATATAAACACATGACCTATATGGTCGGGGTCGATCCCAAGGGCACCTGCACCGACGTGGAGTTGCTGGTGTTTCGCGACGCCAAAGGGAGCGAAGTCGGAAAGAAGCGGTTCAACTCGCAATACGACGGGAGAACGGTGTCCGACCCGATCCGGATCAACAAGGACATCATCAATATCAGCGGCGCCACCATGTCCGTTCGCTCCATGAGCGCCGGCGTCAAGCGCGTGCTCGTCCTCGTAGACGAGTTTTACTTAAAGCCGGCCGGCTTAGGGAGCGACACGGTCGCATCCCGCAGGTCTGACAAGGGCATCTTTACATCCATTTTCGGCAACTAAACGAAGCGGACCGAGCGTCCCCTATGAAAAACTTTAATCAACGATTCAAGCTCCGGGACTCCGATCGCCATATCAGACTGCTGTATACACAGTTTCTGCTCTTGATGTTGATCGGGTTTTTATTTTCGTTTTTTTGGGCTCACAGCATGACCAGCTTGTCGCCACAAGGCATTGCAGAACACTATCGGGGATCGGATGCCACCTTCGGCGAGCCGATGTCGTTCCGCGAACTGGCGGAGGTCACGCATTTTCACCTCTTCACCATGCCGGTCGTCTTCATGATTCTCGTCCATGTGCTGTATTTGACGAGCGCCAGCCAGGCCATGAAGATTTGGATGACATGGCTCTCCTTTGCCGGCGTGGGGCTGGATTTACTGTCGCCCTGGCTGATCAGCTACGTGTCGCCCGTCTTCGTGTTGACTATGTTGACCGGCGATACGCTGATGATGGTGACGTTTTTGATCATGATGTGGATTCCCATGCACGAAATGTGGATTCTCAAGCAGCCCCTCATGGGAGGGAAACGTCCCGAGGAGACCTAGCGGTAAGCAGCGCGGTCCTGACAATCTAGAACGGCCAGAGGTTTTTCACCCAGAGCCCAAGATCACGAGCGTGGTCTTGGGCTTTGTGTTTAGTGAGAAAGGAGACACTATGCGTATCGAGAGTCCCGACCGAATTCACCCCGGCATCCTCGCCATTCAGCGAGAGCTGGACAAAATTGACCGCCTCCGCCTGCCCATCGCATCCTGCCGGGATGTTGAACGCATCCTGATACGCCAGGTGACGAAGGAGCTTGATCGTGCACTCCCCTGGCAGGCAGGCCACGGACGGCGTACCGCAAGGATCGCCAGAGCAATCGGACGGGAGATCGATCTGCCATCGGCCGACCTGCATCACCTCACCCTGGCGGCCTATCTGCACGACATCGGGCTTCTGATGCTGCCGCCCAGCCTCATGGACAGCGCCGCCCCCCTCGAACCGGACACCTATGTGGCCGTCCAAAATCACTGCCGAATCGGCGCGGCGCTCTTAGAACCCTATGCGTTCCTGCAGGAAGCGGCGATTCTTGTCGCGCATCACCATGAACGCTGGGACGGCACCGGCTACCCTTACGGTATCAGAGGGCCCTTTATCCCGCTTGGCGCAAGAATTCTCTCGGTTGCCGACGCGTACGACGCCATCCGAGTTCCCGAAGCCAGCGACAAGGCCCTGCGCGACCTCATCGCCTCACGCATTCTACGCGTAGCCGCCGGCACACAATTCGATCCGACCATCGTCGCGGCGCTGACACGTTGCCTCGAGCATCGGAAGTTCGACAATGACGGCAGCGGAGTGGGAGCCATGACATCCCACTTCACAGGCGGGGGCCCTCAGTCCTCCTGGGGCCCCCCGCCCTATTTGTCTCCGAAACGATAAGGGAGCAGCCTCAAAGAAATTTCACCTTGGGCCAAAGAAGCCTTGACAAAATAACATCAGCTTCTGTATTGATAATGATTATCGGTTTTATAAATGAGCTCGGCGCACCAGCGCTATCGCTTATAGGCCAAAGCACTTGATGCTAGAGCCCACCGTCGCTGTCCAGCGGCCGTGGGCTTTTTGTTTTCTACGCAACACCGTAAGCGAGTCCGCTCATTACATCGGGGCCAGAGGAACGTGATTCCGGAGCCCATGCGTAACGCAAGTTGCGTATGGGCTTTGTTGTAACAGGAGACCCATGAAAATCCGTGAACCTCGCATGCGTGGCAGTGAGCATTCTGTCGATATTGCCACCGACATCCGTTGCGCCTGCAGCAACATGATCGGTCGGCTGACACAGCGAGGCATCGAAGTGAAATGTCGTCGTTGCAAACGAATCCATGTGATTCCACTGTCAGTCCTCGACAAGTTCCACCACGAGTCAAAGTGACTGACGGCCAAGTGCAACCAGCCGTAGCAACGAACATAGCGGGAACATTGCGTGCGGAAACAATCGCTGACGAAGAGCAACCACACTAGGTTTAGAAGCACGACTAGAACCTGCGGCTGTAATGCTGTGAAATCGTAACCATGCGATCAAGCAAGTCGTTGACGCCGTTCGAAGCCTGGCATTCGGCCAAGTCAGTCTAGAGGTAGCGAAATCATGACCGCGCAAATCCTGGATCCGCCAGATCACATTCGCCTTCAATGGCACGGCTGGTCCTATTCGCTCATCATGCACGCAGTTATAGCTGTAGGGGCGATGGCTTTCCTTTCCTCCATTGATGCGACGCTCCCTTCCGAGCAGTTTTCCTGGAACGTGGCGATGGTTGAACCACCGAAACCCCAACCGCAATTTGAAACACTCACTGACGCCAGGTCTGCGCCCGCACCGACGCCGCCGAAACAGCAAGTCGTTAAATCCCCCCCCCCTCAGCCGACGGTTGAGCGGATCCAACCGATTCAGCAAATGGTCTCACAAAAGATCATGCAGCGGCAGATCCCCCAAACCGTCCAAACCACGAGTCCCGTCAGGACCGTGAACCAAACAGCCTCCACTATCGTATCCCAACCAGTCCAGCACAACGCCACCAGCAAAACCATTACCTCGACCACGGAACGGGAAACGGTCTTCCACGAAGAACCGGCCGTGACCACAATCGCAGCGCTCCAACAAATAGGGACCCCGGTCCACGCAGATGGCCTCGTCACCCACCAAACTGAAGAACCTGTCATACAGGATGGGGCCATTGAAGCCGGCAGTGAAGCGGTCGCACGGTCACAGCCAATTGTAAGCCAATCGGCAGTGGAGGCTATTGCCGAATCCCCGACAATCCGCCAGACCAGCGAGTCTGCTGCCTCGACACCGCAGGCCTCTATCGAACAACAGGTTGCGCACGTCCCTCAAGCCAGAGCACTGCCGACGACGAGAACTGATTATGGGTGGTTGATGAAGGCTTTGCTGGGGCGCATCAATGACCTCAAGAAATATCCTGTGGTCGCCCGCGTCAATCATTGGGAAGGGCTGGTGGTTCTGAAAGCTGTGATCGCAGAGGACGGCAATGTCGTGTCGATTGATATCCACGAAAGCTCAGGCCGCGTCATTCTCGACAACGATGCCATCGAAACCTTGCGCAAGGCCGCTCCAATCAAATTGGAACATCCACTGGGAAAACCGCAAGTGGCGATTCTGATGCCGATCAGTTATTCGCTCCGCTAGACAAGATTGGCGAAGAATGGAGAGCACTGTGAACACTTCTAACTTATACCATCCTAGAAGCCGCCAGCCTGCCGCATTTCTCGGGCTATTAACTGCCTTTGATTGGCTACCTCGTGCAGCTCAGCCCCATGAGAACATGGCGCGGAAAATTGAATTCTCGTCGCTTACCGAACAGGCAAAGGTGCAATGGGCCCGAGCCGCAACAGTTTCGCTGGCAGGAGCGATCCAAAGCGCGCTGCTCAGTCGCCAGTCAGGCGATTCAGGCAACATTTGAGTCACTCAAGGTACATCTTCTCTATGAAATCGCAATCGTGACAGAAGAAGGGAACGTTGTGGAAGCATTCAATAATTCCCAGTCCGGAACAGTCATCGAAGCAGGAGGAAACAAGTGACACACTCATTACCGACTCGAGCTCTTTGTTTATCCGTCATCACCGCAGCCTTTCTGTTCGTTCCACTGTTAACCCAGGCGTTAGCGCAACAGAAAGCTGACAAGGTCTTCTCGGCAGTCGTCACGGATGCCCAAGGGATTGACACCGACGTAAGGAACATCCTCTTCTATTGGGAAGAGAAAGTCAGCGAGACAGCCTTCGTCCCGCATGAGCTACGGCATGTCCCTGTGAAACGAGGTACTGCGACCGTCAACGTGAAATTCGATACCATCAAGCAAATCGAGATCAAGCCAGGGGCAAATAACAGCCTGGCCAGCCTGACGATCAGCCTGGCCAATGGAAAAAGCGCCGAATTCGGACTCGCTATCGATGGGAAATTTAAGGGAGAGTCTGATTTCGGCGAAGTTGAATTACCCGCAACCGGGCTCAAGAAAATCGTATTCAAGTAATGGCGTACGCGAATAAAGATAGTTACCGGCCGTTTCCACTCAGAGGCCCACAGGCTCAGCTCTTCTGCTGCCTTCGCGCCCGATCTTTTAACTCTTCACTCACATAATTTACCCAACGGAGGCCGCAATGAGCCCTTGTTTCTTCGCATTGAAACTGAGAACGGTATTCAAAATCGACAGACTACTACTACTACTGCTCGCGCTGCTTCTCACTGGCTGGCAGCCGGCGAATGCAGAGGAAATCGTCGACGTCCCCTCGCCAGTCACTACGACGACGGCAAAAGAACTTGAAGATAAACCGATCAAGGCTCCCTTGACCGAAGTGATCGGGACAGCAGCAGACGCCCTGGACCATATTCCCGGTTCCGGCCGCGTCGTGACGCAGGAATCGATTCAGCGCAACCAGCGGCTTACGGTCAACGAGGCACTGCGCGAAGTTCCCGGCGTCAACGTCCGCGACGAAGACGGATTTGGCCTTCGACCGAATATCGGCATTCGCGGACTTAACCCAACGAGAAGCACAAAAGTCCATATCATGGAAGACGGCGTGCCTATTATGCTGCTGCCGTACGGAGACCCGTCATCCTATTACTTTCCCCCGTTGCAGCGCTTCGACCGGATAGAAGTGTTGAAGGGCAGCGGCCAGCTGCTCTATGGTCCGCAAAGCATCGGCGGCGTCATCAACATGATCACGCGAATGCCGCCGGCAACTCCCGAAGGGCATTTTCAGCTGATGGGAGGCAATCTCTCCTATCTCAGCTCGCATTTCGACTACGGAGGGATGTGGGGAAAGAGCGGGTATATGCTGGATGTCAATCACTATCAGGGCACCACGCCGCGTTTTTTCAATCAGAGGGCCAAAGTAGACGACATCACGTTTAAGACCGTTCAGGAGTTGAGCGACCGCACAACCATTCTGGCCAAATTCAATTACTACCGCGAAGATTCCACGATCGGTTACCAAGGATTGACCGAGAGTCAGTACGCCACCGATGCGCATCGGAACGACTTCAACAACGACGTTATGGATTTTCGCCGGATCGGCTTCCATGTCGCGGTTAACCATATGTTCAACGCAAGCCTCACCTCGACCACCAATTTCTTCGGCCACTATATCGATCGGGTATGGGGCCGCCAAATGATCGACTCCGACGGAGTCGCTGGCTCAGCTTGTACAGTTAGCGCCACCGGTGGCGTCGGTGGGGGCTGCCAAACAGGCAACGGCCTCGCAGCCGGAGTGACGCAAGCGATTCCAGCCAATGGCCGTTTTATCAATGATCGCAAGTACTGGGTGTACGGAGTGGAACCCCGGTTTCATCTGACCCATGGCCTGTTCGGCATTCGGTCCGAAGCCGACTTCGGCACGAGATACATGAATGAACGGTCACAGCGAACCCAGTTCCTGAATGCGCTATCCGGGGTTGGCACAACCTGCGCGAATGCCGGAGGCGGACAAACAGGATGTCTTGGAGAGAATACGACCCGTCAAACCAACGCTTTCGCCTTATTTTTTCAAAATCGTTTCTTCATAACCGATAACTTCACCATTACACCGGGCTTCCGCGTCGAGCACGTAAACTACGACCAAGTCGACAATCGGGCCAATAGCGGATCAGGAGCCTTCTCGAAGACCCATATTACCGAAGTGCTCCCTGGGATCGGCGCCACTTATACGCCAATCAAGAACTACACGTTCTTCGCGGGAGTTCATCGGGGGTTTGCGCCGCCGCAGATTTCCGACGCCATTCAGTCCAACGTCGTCGTCGACCTGGATGCCGAGTTGAGCTGGAACTACGAAATCGGCATCCGCGGCAATCCGATTCCATGGGCTTGGTTTGAAATGACCGGCTTCCGCATGGACTTTGAAAATCAGATCGTCAATCAGTCCGTCGCCGGCGGAACCGGTGCGACCAACACGAACGCCGGGCGGACGGCCCACATGGGCGTCGAGTTCGGCACGAAGCTCGATCTGCTCGATGCTATCAAAGGGCAAGATCCCAATGAAGATATCACGATTGATATCAACTACACCTGGCTGGGCCAAGCGGAGTTCCGCGGCACCCGCAACAGCTCCATCACAGGAGCGGCGCTGCTGGCGGGCGAGGCCGCTGCCTTCAACACTAACGGGAATCGCCTTCCCTATGCTCCGAGAAATACAGTAACCGCCGGGATCGGCTATGCCAATCGCAATTGGGGATTCGATGGGCGAGTAGAGACCCAATGCATCAGCGATATGTTCGGAGATGACCGCAATACCTATATTCCAACCCCCAATGGCCAACGCGGTATCGTCAAGGGATGGTGCGTGGTCAATGCGGCGGTCAATCAGTATGTCAAGCCGATCAAAACGACGTTCTTCCTGGTCGGTAAGAACTTGTTCGATCAGACGTTTATCGTCGATCGGACGCGCGGTATTTATCCCGGCCTCCCCTTGCTCGTGCAGGGCGGTGCGCGCTGGACATTCTAATCATCGGCGATACGGGACGGGCCGCCTTGCGGCCCGTCCGACCCGATAGAGGGACCCATGTGAATCGACAACATAATCAAGAACTCGAGGAAACTATGAGCAACGGCGCCGCCGATCCATGCCACCAAGACAGCGAGTGTCGTTGCCTCTGCGGAGCGCTCATGGCGCGCCTCACACTCGAAGGAATCGAGTTGAAGTGCAAACGTTGCCGGCGACTCCTGACCATTCCTTTCTCCCGTATCAACGGGTGGGCATTGCAGCAGCATCGCAACTGATTTCTGTCGACAGTAAAGGCGGCCAGAGGTTTTTCACCCAGAGCCCAAGATCACGAGCGTGGTCTTGGGCTCTGTGGTTTTTGAGAAAGGAGTAGCTATGCGCGTCGAGAGTCTCAATCAGATTCACCCCGGCGTCCTCGCCATTCAACGGGAACTGGACAAAATCGACCGCCTCCGCCTGCCCATAACATCACGCCGGGATGTCGAACGCATCCTGGTGCGCCAGGTGACGAAGGGGCTTGATCGCGCACTCCCCTGGCAGGCGGGTCACGGACGGCGTACCGCGACGATCGCCCTGGCCGTCGCACGGGAGATCGGCCTGTCCTCTGACGACCTGCATCACCTCACGCTTGCGGCCTATCTGCATGACGTCGGACTCCTGATGCTGCCGCCCGGCCTGATGGACAGCACGGCATTCCTCGAACCGGACACCTACGTGGCCGTCCAAAATCACTGCCGGATCGGCGCGGCGCTCTTAGAACCCTATGCGTTTCTGCAAGAGGCGGCAATTCTCGTCGCGTATCACCATGAACGTTGGGACGGCACCGGCTATCCCTATGGCATCAGAGGGCCCTTTATCCCGCTAGGCGCAAGAATTCTCTCGGTCGCCGACGCGTTCGACGCCATCCAAGTTCCCGAGGCCACCGACAGTCCCCTGCGCGATCTCATTGCCTCGCGCATTCTGCGCGTAGCGGCCGGTACCCAATTCGATCCGACCATCGTAGAGGCGTTAACGAGGAGCCTCGACCATCGGAAGACCGACGGCGACTGCAGCGGAGTATGATCAAGGACCAGCCGGCGCCCTCCACGCGCCGGTATCGGAGTGGGAGCCATGACCTCCCACTTCACGGGCGGGGGCCCTCAGTCCTCCTGGGGCCCCCCGCCCATTCTATTGGCTACGACTTGATCTGCTCGGCAAGATAGGCAGGAAGCCCGACTTGGGCGATTGTGGCGAGTTGTCGCTCAAAGTAATCCACATGCTCTTCTGAATCTACCACCATCTCTTCCAGCTTTTGCCGGGTGGTAAAGTCACTGACCTTGGCGGCATGGACGATCGCCTTCCGCAGCATCTCCACATCTTCCTGTTCGAACGCCAGATTGGTCTCAAATAAATCTTTGACCGATCGCCCGCCCTTCACCGTTTCCAACGATCCGACATCCGGCTGGCCGCCCAGATACAATATGTGACGGACCAGCTGCCCGGAATGGGTCACTTCTTCCGTATACAAATGCTGGAACTTGTCAGCCAGTCGCTCATAGCCCCAATGGCGACACAGTTCCGCATGGAGCAGATATTGATGCACGGCAGTCAGTTCGGCGGTGAGGATCTTCCCGAGTTGTTCCAGAATCCCGTCTTTCGCTTTCATCAGCACGCATCCTTTCCTGACCTGTACGACTCGTCTCCGGGTTAGCTGTCTTTCTTGATCTGCTCCGCGAGATAGTTTTCCAGCCCGACTTGCTTGATGGTTTCCATCTGGGTTTCAATCCAGTCAATATGGGCATCGACGTCCTTCGCCATCTCTTCCAACATATGGCGAGTCGTAAAATCGGTCACCTTCACGCAATGCACGACGCCCTCATTCAATAACGCCAACATTTCCTGCTCGGCCTTCAGATCCAGCTTGAGCTGTTCCGAGACCGTCTCGCCGACATGCACGGTATTCATGCGCTGCACATTCGGCACGCCTTCGAGATAGAGGATGTGCCCGATGAGCTCATCGGCATCCTTCATTTCATCGATGCTGCGCTCGCGCACCTTATGCTGCAACCGTTCGAAGCCCCAGTTTTCGCACATCTTGGCATGCACAAAATACTGATTGATGGCTGTCAGATCAGCCGTCAGCACCTTATTGAGAATATTGATGACGCCCTCTTTTGCTTTCATAGTTTGTTCCCCCTTTCACAGTTTGGGTAGGCCCGCAGATCAGGGGCTCAGAGTTATCGGATGACGCCACACGAAGGTTCATTATCGTCCGCAGCCAAGCGGTCGTCAACCGGAGAGATTCTGACTGGGAGGGGAAGAGCGCCGAACGTGATGAGTCTGCTTCTCAGTTTCGATGCAGAGGAGAAGGATTACCTGACGACACGCCCGTACAGCAGCGCGACTTATCCGGCCTCGCGATAGCCGCATTCTTCATTGCGGCACTGCACACTCCGTCCGGCCTGCTTGCTGACTTTTTCAATCAGGAACGGCGCCTGGCACGTCGGACAGGTCTTATTGATCGGGCGATCCCACAACGCATACTCACACTTCGGATAGTTGCTGCATGCGAAGAAGGAACGGCCCTTCTTTGTGCGCTTCTGAACGAGGTCTCCGCCACAGTCCGGCTGCGGACATTTCACGCCAAGCGCGAGAGGCTTG
This sequence comes from Nitrospira sp., assembly GCA_030653545.1. Lineage (NCBI taxonomy): Bacteria > Pseudomonadati > Nitrospirota > Nitrospiria > Nitrospirales > Nitrospiraceae > Nitrospira > Nitrospira sp. Next base: position 141,406 of record JAURZE010000024.1, read on the forward strand.
GTGGTTTTACACTCGGGATAGGCTGAACAGGCTATGAACTTGCCGAACCGCCCGGTCTTCACCACCATGGCACTCCCGCACTTGTCACACTTCTGATCGGTCGTCAGTTCGATCTTCGGCACGATCTTGATCGTGCCATCTTCGAGCTTCTGAAAATTCTGCGTGTTCTTGCAGGGCGGATCCGCCTTATAGGCCGGGCATGCCAGGAACTTTCCATTCCGGCCCCACTTAATCTCCATCATCTTTCCGCATTTTTCACAGGGCACATCCGTGGGCGGCTCTACGATATCCTTCGGACCGGGAATCGTCTTCGCCCGTTCGAGCTCCTTGGTGAATGGCGTATAGAAATCGCGCACCGCCGTGACCCAGGGCTTCGTTCCCCCTTCCACCTCGTCAAGCTGCTCCTCAAGATGCGACGTAAAGTCCACATTGATCAGCTCGGGGAACCCCTTCATCAAGTAATCGTGAACGGTCTTACCGGTTTCCGTCGGCACCAGCCGACCCTCGGTCTTCTCGACATATTTGCGGTCTTGAATCGTGGAAATGATGGCCGCATAGGTCGAGGGACGGCCGATGCCTTTTTCTTCCAGCTCCTTGATCAACAGGGCTTCATTGTACCGGGGAGGCGGCTGAGTGAAGTGCTGCTTTGACGTCAGTCCGATCGCCGATTCTCCATCCTGCTGAACCAACCGCAGCTGTTCCCCTTCGGACAGAGCCGGCAGCTGGCGATCATTGTCATCGTCCGTTTCCTGATCGGCTTTCGGCTTTTCAGTCGGGAGCTCCTTATCGACGCCCTCCATATAGACAATCGTGTGGCCGGGGAACTTCACGACCGTGCCGGTGGAACGGAATCCATACTTCACCGGCGTCCCCACCGGGGTCGAATCGATCCGCGTCACGTCGAGGACAGCCGGCACCATTTGTGACGCGATGAATCGATTCCAGATCAACTTATAGAGGTTGTACTGATCCTGGTCGAGATACTGGCGAATCGAATCCGGATCGCGAGCCGCCGAGGTAGGCCTGACAGCTTCGTGCGCTTCCTGAGCAGCCTTCTGGGTTTTATAGATGTTCGGCGTCGCCGGAAGATACTCTGATCCAAATCTTGCCTGGATGACTTCCCGCGCCTCGGTCATCGCCTCATTGGAAATGCGCGGCGAGTCGGTTCTCATATAGGTGATCAGACCGGTGGCCCCTTCAGCCCCAATCTCCATACCCTCGTAGAGCTGCTGCGCAAGGGTCATGGTTTTCTTGGGCGAGAAATGCAGCTTCCGGGAGGCTTCCTGCTGGAGACGGCTGGTGATGAACGGCGCAACCGGGTTCCGCTTTTTCTCCCGGCGCTCGATGGACTCAACAACAAACGTCTTCCCTTGAATGTGTTCGACCACGCGCGCGGCTTGTTCACCATTCTCGATCGAAGCGGCTTCACCATTGATGCTATGGAGCTTGGCTTCGAATGAGGGCGGATTGGCGCCGGACAACAACGCAATGATCGACCAGTACTCTTCAGTCCTGAAGGCCTCCCGCTCCGCTTCGCGTTCGCAAATCAACCGCATGGCGACCGACTGCACGCGCCCCATACTAAGCCCGCGCCGGACCTTGGTCCACAAGAGCTGACTGCCTTGATACCCGACGATGCGATCCAGGATACGGCGGGCCTGCTGAGCGTTGACCAGATTCATGTCGATTTCACCGGGCGATTCAAGCGCGCGCTTGACGGCCGTCTTGGTGATCTCGTTGAACAAGACGCGAAAGATCTTTCCGCCTTGTTTCTTTTTGGACTTGCCGAGCAACTCCTGCTCCAGATGCCAGGCAATCGCCTCCCCTTCACGATCAGGGTCGGGCGCCAGGAAAATTTTGTCGGCTTCTTCGGCTTTCTTTTTGATATCGGCAAGAACTTTTGCCTTGCCCTTGATGGTCACATACTGCGGTTCGAAATCGTGTTCGAGGTCAACGCCCAACTTACTCGTCGGGAGATCTTTGATATGGCCGACCGAGGCCATCACGGTATACCCGCGGCCTAGATATTTCGTAATCGTCCTCGCCTTGGTCGGCGACTCGACGATGATTAACGTTTTTGCCATGAGAGCTCCATCTTCAGATCACACTACTTCCCATCACGTACCAAACTTTTCACCATCCTGCAACAGGAATACACTCGCCCACAGGTTAGCGGCGCAGGTATTGCGGACCGGGTAGCTGTCGCACATAACCGCGAAGCTCCAGCGCCAGCATCGTCGCGGTGACCTGCGCGGCACTGAGTCCGGTCCGTTCAATCACGGCATCAACCGATTGCGCCTCGTGAGAAAGCACCTCATAGATACGCCTTTCGTCCGGTCCTAATTCTCCAAGCGCCGACGAGGCCGTCTCCCCAATCATCATACGGACACGAAGTGCAGGCTCAACTTGCGGCAGCAACTCTCCTATCATATCCGCCGCGCACTCGACCAATCTGGCGCCCTCCTTGATCAGTCCATTCGACCCGCGGCACCGTGCTTCCTTGACAGACCCCGGAAGGGCAAACACATCGCGCCCCTGCTCCAGCGCCAACTTGGCGGTAATGAGCGATCCGCTGTTCATCGCTGCCTCTGCCACGAGCACCCCGACCGATAGACCGCTGATAATCCGATTCCGTCTCGGAAAATGATGACTCTGCGGCGGCGAGCCTACCGGGAGTTCCGCCAATACCGCCCCCTGCGTCTCAATCTGCCTGCGCAATTGATCATGTTCCGGTGGATACGTTTGATCCACCCCGCAGCCAAGGACGGCAATCGTGCGGCCCTTCCCCGCCAACGCGCCGCGATGGGCCGCAGCATCGATTCCCCGCGCCATCCCGCTGACAATGGTCCAGCCGCCTCTAGCTAACTCCTGGGCAATCTCTTCCGTTATGGCCTTCCCCGCGGTGGTCGCAGACCGCCCTCCGACAATTGCCAGAGCCATCCCATCTTGTTCATGGAGCGCGCCCGTGTAATACAGCAATGGTGGAGGATCAGAAATCGCCTTCAGCCGCTTCGGGTATAAGGAATCGGTCAGCGTAATGACCTGGATACGGAGCCGTTCGACCATCTTCACCTGACGATCGATGAGCTGACGGACCTTGAGATCCGGTCCTCGCCTGATCGCCTCAGCGAGCTCGGCACTGCACCCGACACGTTTCAGATCCTCTACAGGGGAGGCCAGCACACCTGCCGGAGTCCCGAACGCGTACACTAATTTGAGAACGGTTCGATCACCGACTCCGTCGATCGACTGGAGAAGCAGCCAGGATGTGAGCTGAATGGAATCCATGCGACAGGCCTGCGCGGGAGAGCTTGCGTGAGGCTGAATGCACGTGCGTGGCACGGACGCGCACGCCCCTGCCCCCACGACCGGACTAGGACTACATATTGCTCAGGCCGCTGCCCTGCCTACAAAGCGACGAGGTCATACTGTTCAAGATGCAGCTGACTGTCCGGGGTGATGATGATCTTCGCCGAACATTCCCGCTCCAGCATCTCGAGGCCTTGACGCTCTTCATCTTGGAGCAACCCCACAACAGTGGGATGAGCCCCGATGACGATCCGCTGACTTTCCCCCGATTCGCCGATCTTCCGAATCTCCCGAAAAATCTCGTAGGCGACCGTCGTCGGAGACTTGGTATAGCCGCGACCTTCGCAGTAGTGACAGGGCTCGGACAAAGACCGAAGAAGATCTTCGCGGACACGTTCACGGGAAATCTCAATCAGCCCAAGATCCGAAATTCTGGAGATCCTGGTTCGCGCTTTGTCCGACGCCATAGCATCCACCAGCGCGTGATAGACCTTGTCCCGGTTCTTTTCCCGTTCCATGTCGATAAAGTCGACGATGATAATGCCGCCGATCCCGCGCAGCTTCATCTGATAGGCCACTTCTTTGGCGGCCTCCAGATTATTGCGAAGAATCGTCTCTTCCTGATCGCGCTTGCCGACAAACCGCCCCGTATTAACGTCGATGACCGTCATGGCCTCGGTATGATCGATCACCAAGTGCCCCCCGGATTTCAGCCACACCCTCCGGCTCGTCGCGCGGGTGATCTCTTGCTCGATGCCCAGATGATCGAAGAGGCTTTCATCCTTGTCATAGAAATGAATGCGGGAGGTTTGCTCCGGAGAAAACCGCTGCACGAAGTCTCGAACGGCATCATACTCCTGACGTGAATCGATCCACAGGCGATCCACTTTCCGCCCGAACAAATCGCGCACCACGCGAAAACTGAGGCTCAAATCCGTATGCAACAACGCCGGCGCACCCAGCTTTTCTCGATTGGTCAGGATGTCTTGCCACAGCACGTGCAAAAAGTCGACGTCGGACTTCAGTTCTTCCTCTTTGACGCCTTCACTTACCGTGCGCACGATGTAGCCGCACCCTGGGCGGCGGACCCGGCGCATGATGTCTTTCAATCGGGCACGTTCCTCGTCCTTCGCGATCCGACGAGAGACCCCGATGTGCTCAACATTCGGCATGAAGACCAGATACCGGCCGGGGAGCGAGACATAGGTGGTCACTCGCGGCCCCTTCGTCCCGATCGGGCCTTTCGAGATCTGGACCATCAACTCCTGCCCCTCGCTCAGCAACTGCTCGATGGGCTTGGCGCTCTGGCGCTTCGGCCTGAGCATATCCGCGTCTTTATCATCATCGTCGTCGGTGGCATCCACCAGGGTGTCACCCGGCTCGGCCTCTTCCGAGAGATCGGATACGTGCATGAACGCGGCTTTTTCCAAGCCGATATCTACGAATGCCGCTTGCATGCCCGGCAGCACCTTCGCGACCTTCCCCTTGTACACGTTCCCGACGAAATCCTTATGTTTGGCCCGATCCCCGAATAAATCAGTGACCACGCCACCATCCAACACCGCCACGCGGGTTTCTTCCCGCGCGACCGAAATCGCAATCTCAATTCCCATAACTACTCCTTTAGTCTGCGAGCCCTAGAGTAGCGAGATGGGCGACAGACGCAGGCATGATGCCCAGGTCCGCCACATCCACCATCCACGCCACATTCCAGCGACTCAATCCCACGCCTCAGAACACTCCACTCATTCACATTGCTTAACACCCGTATCCCTGCTCAATAGAACAAACTCAGCCGTCTCCGTTTGACGTTCAGCAACAATCCCAACGACGCCATGGTCATCACCGTCGCGCTGCCTCCGTAGCTCATCAAGGGCAGCGGAATTCCGACGATCGGGAACATCCCGGCTGTCATCCCGATATTCACCACGACGCAAAAACACAACATGGCGACAATACCGGCGGCGAGCAACGCGCCCAATTGATCTTTCGCTTTCGAGGCGATCTCCAGAGAGAGCCAGATCAGTGCAACAAACAGCACCAACAACAGCAACACTCCCAGAAATCCCCATTCTTCCGCATAGACGGCAAACACAAAGTCTGTATGGCCTTCCGGGAGGAACTTCAGCTGGCTTTGCGTCCCTCCGTAGAGTCCTTTTCCCATCAGCTCCCCGGATCCGATCGCAATTCTGGACTGCAGGGCATGATAGCCCTTCCCTCCCGGATCGTACTCCGGGTCAACGAAGGCCATAATGCGCTGTCGCTGATAATCATGCAAGGACCCCCAGACCCCTTCCCAGGCAAAGGGGAACAACATGACCACAAGAAGAAGGATCACTCCCAGCGCCTTCGACCGCACGCCGACCATCAAAAGCATGGCCGCATAGACGGCCACGAAACTCAGTCCGCTCCCCAAATCAGGCTGTTTGAGGATCAACACCAGACCGGGAAACATCAGCATCCCCGGCATGATCACTCGTTGCAACCACCCGACCCGAGGGGTCTTCGAATAGTAGTGCGCCAGGACAAGGATCAACACCAGCTTGGCAAATTCCGACGGCTGAAAACTGAACGGGCCGAGCGCAATCCAGCGTTGCGCCCCCTTGCTCGTTCGCCCCTCAAGCAGCACAAAGGCCAGCATGAGCAGCACGACTCCGTAGAGCGGATAGGCCATCCGTGCAATGCGGTGATAGTCCGACACCAGCATGAACACGAAGGCCGCGCTACCCATGAGAATCCAGGCGATCTGCTTGATGTAATAGGGTGCGAGGCCGGTCTGCTGGCTATGGGTGACGCTGTGAATCGACAGGACGCCGATCCCAAGGATGGCCAGCACCAAGGCCAGAAAGCGATAGTCGAAACTATCGAGGCCGCGGTTGTCGGTTAGACGATCAATCATAACAATTCACACGTCACACGCAGCATGCGTACCTTCGCCTGCACTACGATTGCGGGGCAACCGCCGGCTCTTGAGCGCGCAGCTTCATATAGGTCTCAATCACTTCTTTGGCCAGCGGCGCCGCCGCCGACCCGCCATGCCCCATATGTTCCGCCAGCACCGCCACGGCAATCTTCGGAGCATCGACCGGCGCAAATGCCACGAACCAGGCATGATCTCGAAACTTCTTGGGAATGTCTTTCTCCGCCTTCTTCTCTTTCCCCAAGGCCGCGACTTGTGCCGTCCCGGTTTTGCCTCCAATCGTCACGATCGAAGACTTTGCACGCGTCGCCGTCCCTTCCGTCACAACGGCCGCCAATGCCTCTTTAATGATCCGGAAGGTTTCCGGTTTCGCATGCGCTTTCCCTCGGGCCACCGCCGGCATTTCCTGGAAATTTCCGGTGGTGCGATCCATGATGGCCTGCACCAGACGCGGGCGATAACTCACGCCGTCGTTGGCCACGGTGCCGATCATGCTGGCCATCTGCAAGGGCGTCACCGTGACATACCCCTGTCCGATCGCGGCTGAAATCGTTTCACCCGGCAACCAGGCTTCTTTCTTCACTTTCAGTTTCCAGGCCGTGGACGGGATCGACCCCACTCGCTCCGACGGCAATTCAATGCCGGTTTCATGGCCAAGGCCGAAGTCCTTGGCATACTCCGCCATGGTGTCGATCCCCATCCGTTGCCCGATCGTGTAAAAATACACGTCGCAGGACTGGATAAGCGCCTTGTGAAGATCGACATACCCGTGGCCAGTCGCTTTCCAATCGTGGTAGATGCGTTTGCCGAATTGGTACCCGCCCGTGCAGAGCACGGAACTCGACGGCGACATGGTATTGGATTCCAGGGCCGCAACGGCCATCGGGACCTTGAACGTGGATCCGGGAGGATACTGCCCTTGCGACGCCCGGTTGTTGAGCGGGCGTCTCTCATCCTGGACGATCTCAACCCACTGTTTTGGCGTAAGCTCGCGCGACATAATATTCGGATCGAAGCCCGGTCGACTGGCCATGGCCAACACGTCCCCGGTGGTGGGATCCAAGGCGACAATCGCACCGGATTCTTCTCCCAGCAGGTCCTCCGCCACTTTCTGTAACTTAATATCAATCGTGAGATAGAGATCGTTGCCGGCGAGGGGCTTATCCACCTGCACCGTCCGCTTCTCATGTCCCAACGCATCCACTTCGACGCTTTTTTGTCCTGCCTGGCCGCGCACATGCCGATCAAACGATTTTTCGACGCCATACTGCCCGACAACGCTACCCTGATGGAGATCCGCAAATTCCGGCTTCTCGAGTTGTTCAGGGGAAATTTCCCCGACATACCCGAGGAGATGGGCTGCGGCCATGCCGCCGGGATAGTTTCGTTGCGACTCCACCTGAATCATCACACCTGGGAGATCGAGGCGATGGGATTCGATTACGGTGGCGTCACGCAAGGTCAACCGGTCTTTGATTTTCTTCGGCAGCATCTTGCTGCCTCGCACGGCCAACTTTTTTCGGATCATGACCGGGTCAAGTCCCAGCAAGTCCGCCAGCTTCTGGACCAACCCCTCCCGATCCTTCACATCCTCGAGCGTGACATAGAGACTGAAGCTCGGAACGTTATTCGCCAACAGCACCCCATGTCGATCATAGATCAACCCTCTGGCCGGTTCCAGCAGCACCGATCGGGTGCGATTATTCTCCGAGAGATCGCGGTAGTACGGTCCTTCACGAATCTGCAGATGCCATAACCGCACCGCCAGGAGCCCGACGACCAGGAGCAGCCCGACACGCAGCAACATAAGCCGCCGCTGCAATTCTCCAAGCTCAGACTCATGAGTACTACTGGTTGCCACGGTAACTCCTAGAACTCTCGCCCCTCTGCCAGCCGGTCAAGATTCAATCGGCTCCAGATCAGCCAATAACACAGTCCTCCGACCACCGCATCGAAGCAGGCTTGCGGCATGAGGATCGTCCGAATCATCCACCAGATATCTTGCTGATCGTTCGGTTTAAGCGACCAGATGGTCATCAGACTCGAAAGGGTTGACGCGACAACAAGGCCGCTGACCAACACCAACGGGGTAACCTGGGCTACCTGGCGGCCGGCCAGTCCGGCAAGAAATCCCACGCTGCCCTTCGCCACCATGCTTGCCGCAAGGTCAGTAGCGGAAAACAAACTCATGGCCCATCCTACGAACAGCCCGACAATCAACCCCTCCAATTCACCTGACAGGAGGCCGATAAGACAAACCACCACCAGCCCAAGATCAGGTTTGACTCCCCACACACTGACATACGGAAGCACTGTGGTATGCACCGCCACCAGGGCAGCCACGGCACAGGCATACGCGACAATCTTCACGGTTTGGCTTTCGGAAGAGGCCCGTCGCTCTTTCCGTCCTCGCCAGGAATATAGGGAGACTGAATGACCAGGACTTCTTCGACTCGATTCACATCGACTTCAGGACGCAATTCAGCGGATTGAAACAAGGCGCCTTCCTCTTTACTGATGGTAGTAATGGTGCCGATGGCGAGTCCACGCGGAAATCCCCCGACCAACCCAGATGTCACCACGCGATCGCCGGCACGAACATTCGAGAGCAAGGGAATATATTTGAGCCGAGCCAGGCCCGGGGTCGTTCCCTCGACAATCCCTTCATCTCGTGTTCGCTGAATCAATCCGGCAATGGCGTTATTGGGATCGGATACCAAGAGCACCACCGCGGTCGCCATCGTCGTTTTGACCACTCGTCCGACGACGCCAGCAGACGTCACCACACCCATATCCGCTTGTATCCCGTCAGCGCTTCCCTTATTCAGAAGAATGGTCCGATACCAATTCCCCGTATCACGGCCGATGACCTGCGCCGCGATCATTGTCGGAAGAGCCTGCGCCTTGAATTCAAGCAAGGCCGTCAACCGGTCCGTCGCCGACGCGGCCTCCCGCAGCTGACTATTTTGCCCCTGCAACAGCTCAAGCTCTTTCCGCAATTGCCGATTCTCGTCTTCCACGTCCTGCAAGGCCACGTAATGGCTCCAGGTCTCCCCGATGCCGCCTTGCACCGAGGCGACGAGACGGATCGGCCAACTGAGCACCCATCCGACCGGTCCGCCGATTTCCTGAAACAGAGTCTGAAGCTGATGAGGCAGCAGGAAGAAGCCGAGGAGCACGGAGAGAAACACCCCGAGGGCAAGACGCCGGGCGCCGTATGATGAGCGAAAGTTGGCCATCCGCATGGGGAGGAGGGAACCTTACCGGAGGCTACTGCATTGAGACATGACCGACACCTTACGGAGAAGATCCAGTTCGTCCAGAATCTTCCCGACCCCCAGTACCACAGACGTGAGCGGGTCATCGACCGTAATGATCGGCAAATTTGTCTCTTCACGGAATCGTGTATCCATCCCCTTCAGCAGGGAGCCTCCACCTGTCAGCACGATTCCGCGGTCAATAATATCTCCCGCCAATTCCGGCGGAGTGTTTTCCAACGCAACCTTGATGGCATTGACGATCGTTCCGATCGGTTCCTGCAACGCTTCTCGAATTTCGGCATCATCGACCACCAGCGTGCGGGGAATGCCGGAAATCAGGTCCCGCCCCTTGATCATCATCGTCTTGCGCTCTTCGAAGGGATAGGCCGATCCGATTTCGAACTTGACCCGCTCCGCCATATGCTCGCCGATGAGCAAGTTGTACTTCTTCTTGATGTAATTCATGATCGCTTCGTCCATCCGATCGCCGGCCACCTTCACCGACTCGCTATAGACGATACCGCCGAGTGAAATCACCGCGATGTCCGTTGTCCCACCGCCCACATCCACCACCATGTTGCCGGACGGTTCGGTAATCGGAAGTCCTGCCCCGATGGCGGCCGCCACCGGCTCTTCGATCAGATAGACCTCTCGCGCACCGGCCAATTCGGCTGAGTCACGAACCGCGCGTTGCTCCACCTGGGTGATGCGCGAAGGCACGCCGATGATGATCCGCGGCCGCACAAAGGCGCTCCGATTATGCGCCTTGCGGATGAAATGCTTGAGCATCTGCTCGGCCATCTCGAAGTCGGCAATCACGCCTTCTTTCATCGGCCGGACTGCGACAATATTCCCGGGGGTTCGGCCGAGCATCTTTTTCGCATCGGCACCGACCGCCAGGACCTTCTCGGTTTTCTTTTCCACCGCCACCACCGAGGGCTCGTTCAGGACAATGCCTTTTCCATGCACATATACCAGCGTCGTCGCTGTTCCCAAATCGATCGCAAGATCGTTGGAAAACCATCCGAACACATCTCCCGTGAACCCCACGGCGCTCTCCCTTCGTCATGAACTCGCTATCCGCTATGCGAGTCCCTCGCTATTCATAAATTTAGTCAGGCACCGCCAACTGTCCTGCATCCAGTACCTGGGTACGCGCCACCTCGTCCCCGAGGCGCCGCCCATGCTCATTTCCTACAATCAAGACACTCTCAAAGGCCAAGACTGCCACAGACCCGATCCATCCGACATACGGCACCGCAAACAACAGCTGGGCGACGCCGCATGGCAAATTCCGAATAATCGATTCTCGAAATCCGGCCGTCTCCCGCACATCGAGACGCATGGTCTGCAATCCGACCAGCCGCTTCCCGATACTTCTTCCACCCGCAAATCCGTCCGCAATCAGAATGTAGGCCAATCCGGAAAGAAACCCGACTGGCGGCGCAACTTCATCAGCGGCCACGACAATGAACAAATCGATGAGCTTCGCAATAAACCGATTGAGTACGTACGCCTTGGGATAGACCGCTCCTTCGATGAGCTTCGCAACTGGCCCTACCCCTATCAAGGAATCTCCTTCAAATTAATGGCAAAGTATAACAAAATCAAACAACTTGCACAAACAAACAGCATTCTTTCCTCATACTTGTGCGAATTTTTCTTCGAACCGACCCTGGCAGGCGCCAATAGGGATAATACGTGGCCGGATACGGAGACTGCTTCGTCCATTGATCTACTCCGTGTCCTCGCGAACCTATCGTCCTTCGCCAGACCGTTCACGGTCGATGGCCGCCCATGATCTTGCCTTCAGCCCCAGCGCCAAGTACAATCCGGAACCATTTTGCGACTGAGAGGATTTGCATGATCAAGGTAATGCGGGACGCATCGCACAATCATCCCTGGCTGTTGAAATCAATCATGGGCATCCTGGCCATCGCCTTTGTGATTACCATGGGCTGGTGGGGATTCGGGGACCAGCCGGGAAACACCGTCGCCACCGTCGGCGATTTGGCCGTCACGCGCGATGAGTTTCGGCGCGCCTACGAGAACATGTACCGCTTCTACAAAGAAAAAGTGCCGGGAGAGTTCAAGGACGAAACGATCAAGCAATTTGTGATCGAACAACTCGTCGACAACCGCCTCTGGCTGATGGCCGCGAAAGACATGGGTATCACCGTCTCCGACGGAGACCTGCGCGAAATGATCGTGCAAGTCCCGGAATTTCAAAAAAACGGGGCATTCGATCCGGAGCTCTACCAGCGACTCCTGGCCGCGAACCATCTCACCCCCAAAGTCTTTGAAGAGGCGCAGGCCAAAGAAATCCTCGGCAATAAGGCGAGGATGTTTGTCCGGGATGCCGTCGCCTTAACGCCGTCGGAGATCTCCGAAGGACAGGCCCTGATGACCAGGCAGCCGGACGCTGACCCCACGAAAGCCACCGCCGCAAAGGATCGCGTGCTGGAAGATATGCTCTTCCAAAAGCAGCAGCGCGCGCTGGTAGCGTTTCAGGAGTCGCTCAAAGGCAAAATCCCCGTTAAGGTTCATCGGGAACTGCTGTAACACTGATCGCGCAGAGAGCGCTGGCCGCTGGCTTCGCCCCCTCTGCTTAGAGGATCAGCATCGCATCGCCATAGCTATAAAAGCGATAGCGCTGTTCCACCGCTTCAGCATAGGCTTTCCGCATCATCTCCACGCCGGCTAGCGCAGAGACCAGCATCAGAAGCGTCGTGCGAGGGAGGTGAAAATTCGTCATGAGAGCATCAACCGCATTGAAGTGAAATCCCGGCGAGATAAACAGCCGGCTCTCCCCGGCTGTCGGCTGAAGCCCTCCGGCCTGCTGCGCAGCCGATTCGAGCGCACGGACCACGGTGGTCCCGACCGCAACGACTCGTCCTCCGGCTCGTTTCGTCCTGAGGATTGCCGCTACCGTCCGCTCACTCACTTCAAACCATTCCTCTCCCATTTGATGTTCCTCAATTCGCTCGACGACTACCGGCTTAAAGGTCCCAGGTCCTACATGCAACGTCACCGCTGATGTCTCAACACCCCGTTCCCGCAAGCGAACCATAAGCTCCGGCGTGAAGTGCAGACCGGCCGTCGGAGCCGCGATCGCCCCCTCTCGATCCGCAAAACAGGTTTGATACCAGACCTGATCCTCCGGCTGCGCCGAACGCTTGATATAGGGGGGAAGCGGCATACACCCGTGAGCCCGCAGGAAGTCGACAACCGGAACCGGGCTCACAACCTTGATTTTCGTGCCATGCTCATCCCGCTGTACGACCGTCGCACGAGCATCCCCCTCAAACAGGATCGTCTGGCCCACGCGAAAATGACCTTTGAGCATCACCTCCCAGACCGCATCGCCGAGGTCTTTGACGAACAGCACATCCACAACCGTGCCTGTCGGCTGTTTACGTCCGGACAGACGAGCGGCCAAGACCTTCGTGTCGTTCACCACAAGCAGATCCCCGGGCGCCAACAACTCCGGAAGATCGGCCACATGCCGATTCGACAAGGCTCCTGTCCGTGGGTCGAGACACAGCAAGCGCGCTGCATGGCGAGGCAGTACCGGCTCGGAGGCGATCAGTGCGGGATCGAACGGAAAATCGAATTCAGAGAGATTCATCTAGGAACTCGGAACCGGGGGCATTTTCGTCAATGCCACATTCTGCAACTCAGTGCCGGGATAGTAGTACCGTAGGATCGAGGAGAAGGAATACCCGAGCTCCGCTAGCTCCTTCGCACCCCACTGACAGAGCCCTACGGCATGCCCGGCGCCGTATCCTGCCAACACAATGTCCTGCCCCATAGACTCGATCGTGAACTGCGTACTCGGCACAACGGTATATCCAACCGCCTTCCGAAGATCCTCACCACGCAAGATAAGTTCGCCCTTGGAATGCAGGATGCGCAGCTTAGAAACCCGCCCGGCACGACTGAAGCCCACCGGCGTCATCGTGGCGATCGTCCCCACCGAAAATCCCTGATGCCTCAGATTACGCTCCAGCGTGGTCACTCTGAAGGACGCCTTCCACTGGTAGTACGGAGACGCCACATCGAAAGGACATTCCACGCCTTTCAGATACGGCAGATCCTTCGACCAGACCACCATCGCATCCTCGGTGATTCCTGCCGCAGTCGAAGAAAACGCGGCATAGATCGGCGCGCCATCATGGGTCACCACCAGGCCACGGGTCGATTCCACCGCTTCCTGTACACGCGCGTCCACTCCCTGCCGTCCTCGATAGACCTGATCCTGAATACTCGCCGCCACATCATAGTCACGCGACGCGCTCAGCATATGCTGATACAGCGCGTAAGTTCGCGCCGCCACGGCCTGCACTTTGAGCATTTCGCGGTGCCAGGTCGAATTGACTTCAGCAGGCACCACCCCTTTCACATACTCCTCAAGATCCACCTGATTGATCACGAGCAGGCCTTTCCCGCGCCGGACGACATGCACCAGTCCGCTCACATGGAGAGCGCCCCGCTCATCGGCAGGATGCAGCACAGCGCCATGGCTCCCACCGGGCACACGTGGCAACCAGAGCTTTAGGTCATGCTCGCCCGCACGCAGCGTAAACTGCTCCCCCGCCACCCGCGTCCCGTTGACGAGGAGCGCCGCCCCGCGCAACTCGATATGCAGAGCCGTATTGTACGAATGCGACCGACTCTGTCCGTCGGTGAGCCACACCGCACTTTCGGCGCGCACCTCGAGTCGGTGGACATCGGACGCCAGTAAGACCCGAATGGACTCAGCCGCTTGAACCGGCGCGCTGAGGGTGAAGACCGCCCCGCACACCGCCCAGAGACCTGCCAACCGACCAAGATGTCCTATCGTCTGAATAGCCATGATAAAAGATAGAATAGCAGACTTAGTCCGATACTAATCACCAGACTAGTCCCAAGGGGAACATAAAAGGAGAAATGATCGCGCTGAATTGAAATGTCGCCCGGCAGTTTCCCGACCCACCCAAACCATCCACTCAACCCCGGAATCCGGTCGCTCAGGACGAACAGCAGTCCCACCACGACCAATCCGCACCCGGCTGCAATCAGGAGCTTCCCGAAGGCGCCCCATTCGCCCATCAGTCCCGCACCAGACACTCGGCGATTTGAACGGCGTTCAACGCGGCGCCCTTTCGAAGATTGTCGGATACGACCCACAGATTGAGTCCGTTCGTCACCGAGGCATCTTCGCGGATGCGGCCGACGTAGACGTCGTCTTTCCCCGTCGCGTCCAATGGCATGGGATAGAGTTTCTTCAACGGGTCGTCGTAGACCAGCACCCCCGGCATCGCCGCCAGCGCCGCGCGAGCCTCATTGGGAGTCAACGGCTTCTCCAACTCCACATTGATGGACTCGGAATGGCAGCGCAACACCGGTACCCGCACCGTGGTGGACGTCACCCGCATCTTGGGTGCATCCAGAATCTTTCTCGTCTCTCTGACAATCTTGATTTCTTCGGAGCACTCACCGCCCTCGGAAAATGACCCGATATGCGGCAATAGATTGAAGGCAATCTGATAGGGATAAACTTCGGCCTTCACCTCGCGAAAGGCCATCAGCGCCCTCGTCTGGTCCAGCAACTCGTCCATCGCCGCGGCGCCGGTCCCTGACACCGACTGGAAGGTCGTTACCACCACTCGCTTCACCCCAACCGCATCATGCAGCGGCTTGAGCGCCATGACCAACGGAGTCGTTGTGCAATTGGGAATGGACACGATCCCCCGGGGAAGCGATCGCAACGCCGAGGCATTCACTTCCGGCACCACCAGCGGCACTTGCGGATCCATCCGAAAGACCCCACTGTCGTCGATAACCACGACCCCAGCCGCACCCAGGCGAGGGCCATACTCCTTACTGATGGCATCCGTCGCGGAGATGAAGGCGAAATCAACGCCGGCAAAAGACGAGGACTCGGTCAATTCTTCAACCGTCCACTCCTTGCCCTGACAGGTCATCACTTCGCCGGCGGAGCGCTTCGACGCAAACAGCCGGAGTGCAGCCAGCGGGAAGTTTCGCTCTTCGAGAATTTCCAGACTCTCCTTGCCGACCGCGCCGGTCGCGCCAAGAATGGCCACAGTGTAGGCGGACTTTTTCTTAAGCATGTGACGAATCCTATTCCAGCGAGAGGGCACGAATACGGTGATTAAAGGTGTCGGCGATCAAGAGTGTCCGCTCGCCATCCGCGACAATACCGAAGGGATAGCACAACCCTGCGTCCAATGCCGATCCGCCGTCACCGACAGACGAGGCAGACCCGGTACCGGCCATGCGCGTCAAGTGACCCGTGGTGCGGTCCCATCGACGGATCAGGTGGCTGTCAGAATCAGTCAGAAATAGATTGCCTTCTCGATCCAGCGCAATCCCTGAGGGCCGGGAGACACTTGGAGACGGTGGATCATCGGGCGACTGATAGCGATAACTTCCTCCATCACCGACCGCCGTCGCAATCATACCGGTGACAAGATCGACGGATCGGATGCGACTATTGAACGTATCGGCAATATAGAGCGTCCCCGCCGCGACCGCTAACCCGCTGGGCCCGGCAAGGCTCGATTCCACCGCCGGTTTACCGTCTCCATCGTATGCCGCCGATCCCATTCCTGCGACCGTACGGATCATCCCGGTCTTCAGGTCGACGGCCCGCACTCGGTTATTACTCTGATCGGCAATATATAACTGCCCCTGCGCGTCGACCGCCAAGGCGGCCGGTTCGTTCAGGGCCGCACGATCAGCCGGCCCGCCGTCGCCGGAAAACCGTGCCTGCCCGGTGCCGGCCATCGTCGTGATGATCCCGGTCTGGGCATCCACGCGGCGAACTCGATGGTTCATCATATCGGCGATGTACAGATGGCCCTGCGCATCAATGGCGACCGCTGTGGGGAAATTAAGCAGCGCTTCCGTGGCGGGTCCGCCGTCTCCGCCGTACCGTTTCGGGGCCGCGGCTCCGACGAGATAGCGCACTGTCCCACTCAGATCCGTCTGTTGAGTAAACTGCTCCGTCGTCTTGTGGCTCGTCTCGGCTAAGGGGTCAATGTCTTCCTCAGGGACCAGATCGCCACCACCCAAGGGAGGAGTCGACGCGACTGCTTCAGGTGCGCAGCCGACCACAGTGGAAATCAGGCCAGTGACGCAATCCACTCGCCTCACGACGTGGTTTTCAGAATCTGCAACAAAGAGATTTCCCTGGCGATCGATCGCCAGGCCCTTCGGCTCATTCAGGCACGCCTGCGAGGCCGGCCCGCCGTCACCGCTGAACCCGGGCTCGCCAGTGCCAGCCCGCGTCGCAAGAGTCCAGGATGTGAACAAGGTTGCCATGCGAGAGTCCCGCCTCAGTTTAAATTGCGAAGAATGGCGTCGCCCATCTCGGTCGTGCCGACGACTCTGGTTCCCGGGCTCTGAATGTCCTTGGTGCGGTACCCCATATCGAGAGTCTTGACGATGGCCTGCTCGATTGCTTCGGCTTCTTTCTCGAGCTTGAACGCGTAGGACAACATCATGCCCACAGAGGCAATCGTCGCAATGGGATTCGCGATGTTCTTTCCCGCGATATCGGGCGCGCTACCATGGATCGGCTCGAACAATCCGACCTTGGCGCCGATACTGGCCGACGGCAGCATGCCGATCGATCCGGTCAGCATGGCCGCTTCGTCACTCAGAATATCTCCGAAGATATTGTTGCACACCATGACATCGAACTGGCGCGGATTACGGACCAATTGCATCGCGGCATTGTCGACATAGATGTGATGCAATTCGACGTCCGGATAACTCTTCTGCACCTCGATCATCACCCGGCGCCACAACTCGGACGATTCCAGCACATTCGCCTTGTCGACCGACGTGACCTTCTTCCGCCGCTTGCGCGCCGCTTCGAAGGCCACCTTGCCGATCCGGCGAATCTCTTCGGTCGTGTAGACTTCCGTGTTCACTCCGCGCTCTTCCCCGTTCGGCAGCTTTTCAATCCCCTTCGGTTTCCCGAAATAGATGCCGCCGGTCAGCTCTCGCACGACGAGAATATCGATCCCCTCGATCACCTCGCGCTTCAACGTCGAGGCGTCAAGCAGATTGGGGTACACCTTGGCGGGACGTAAATTGGCATACAACCCTAAGGCCTCGCGGATAGCGAGCAGCGCCCGCTCAGGACGAAGGCTGTACTCCAACCCTTCCCATTTGGGCCCCCCAACGGCTCCCAGCAATACCGCGTCGCTTTGCTTGGCCAAGGCCAAGGTTTCGTGCGGCAGCGGCACACCCACTTTGTCGATCGCTTGTCCGCCGATGTCGGCCGAGGTGAATTCAAACGAGTGTTGATACTTCTCTCCGATAGCCTGTAACACCTTGACCGCTTCGGGAACAATCTCACGCCCGACTCCATCACCCGCTAAGACTGCAATCTTCGCTTTCACGTCACGCCACTCCTTCCTGCGAACAGACTGGACTCTCTACTCCTCGACCTGCTCATCCTCACTCCGCCAGGCCGGATCAACCAGACACAAAAATTCTATTTCCGTCGTACCAATGTTTTCCAGCGACTGATTCCCCCCGGGCGGCACGTACACGATGGATCCGCGTTCGACGAGCTCGGTCTCACTCCCGATACTGAAGCGGCCCTGCCCGGCGATAAAGTAGTACACCTCTGACGAAGCCAGCTTGTGCCGCTTAGACCGGCAGCCGGGAGCCAATCGGCCATGCGCAAGACTGTAACCCAGCTGCACCGGCTGCTTGGCCGGATGCAACAGTTCGCGAAGAACCGTGTGGTCTCCGGCAAGAAATTCAGGGCATTCCAAGAGAGTGCGCTTGAGCATGGGAGACCGCCCCAACCTGTCCGCAACGAGGCCAACCGCCACTTGCAGACACCAGGGGCCGTCACTCTAGCGTGGCGGGAACGATCAAATCAAGCGGACTTTCTGCTCCCCCTCCGCCTGCTTCGAGGCCATATACGCGAGTCGATTCAACGCATTGAGGTAGGCCCGGGCCGCGGCCATGATGATATCTGTATCCGCCCCATGACCCGAGACCGTGCGGCCGTCTTCCTCCACGCGCACGGAGACTTCTCCCTGCGCATCTGTCCCGCCGGTAATGGCGTTGACGCCGAACATCAACAGTTTACTCTTCGTCTTTGTGATGGCCGCAATCGTCCGATAGACCGCATCGACCGGCCCGTCGCCGGTGCCTGATTCCTTGATCACTTGTCCGTCAATGTTCAATTCCACCGTCGCTGTCGGTACGAGATTCGTGCCGCTTTCGACATGGAACGACTTCAACACAATCCGCTCGGTCATCTTGGCCAACTCTTCCGACACGATCACTTCTAAATCTTCTTCGAAAATTTCCTTCTTTTGATCGGCCAGCTTCTTGAAACGTTCAAAAGCATGGTTGAGCTCTTCCTCGCTGAGCTTGTACCCCAAATCATCCAATCGCTGCCGGAATGCATGACGCCCGGACAACTTGCCCATGACCATCTTGCTCTCGATCAACCCGATCGATTCCGGCCGCATGATTTCGTAGGTCGTCTTATCCTTCAACAGCCCGTCCTGGTGAATCCCGGACGTGTGAGCGAACGCATTCGCACCGACGATGGCCTTGTTCGGCTGCACGACCATGCCGGTAATCTTACTCACCAACCGGCTCGTCTTGGCAATCTCCTCCGTCCGGATGCCGGTATCGGCCTGATAAAAGTCCTTCCGGGTCCGGAGCCCCATGACGATTTCTTCAAGCGACGTGTTGCCGGCCCGTTCGCCGATCCCGTTGATCGTGCACTCCACTTGGCCCGCGCCATTGACGATCGCCGCTAAACTATTCGCCACAGCGACACCCAAGTCGTTGTGGCAGTGGACTGAAATCACGGCCTGCTTGGCATTCGGCACTTTGTCGAAAATCCCTTTGATCAACGCGCCGAACTCTTGCGGCACGGCATAGCCCACCGTATCGGGAATATTGATCGTTCCCGCCCCGGCGGCAATCACCGCTTCAATGACCTCATAGACGTAGGATTGGTCCGAGCGGCTCGCATCCATGAGGGAGAACTCCACGTCCGGCATATAGCTCCGCGCGCGCTGCACCATCTCGACCGCGCGCTTCCTGGCCTCTTCCCGCGTCATCCTGAACTGATGCTTCAAATGGATGTCGGACGTCGAGAGGAACGTATGAATCCTGGCCTTCGGCGCTCCTTTGAGCGCCTCCCAGGCTCGATCGATGTCCTCCGGACGAGCCCGCGCCAGACTGCAGACCGTCGGTCCCTCAACCTCCAACGCAATCCGGCGAACCGCCTCAAAATCTCCAGGCGAACTGTAGGCAAAACCGGCTTCGATGATATCGACCCCGAGCCGCGCCAGCTGCTTCGCCACCATGACTTTCTCTTCCACATTCATGCTGGCGCCGGGCGACTGTTCGCCGTCGCGCAACGTCGTATCGAAAATGCGAATCATCCGTTCCATGGTTTCTCCTCCCTCACGCTTCCATCAGGATGCTCAAACAGCCCCCCCGTTCTCACCCATTCAGCCCCGGCACGACGAGACACACCGCTCTGCGGGCAAGGCCGCAGAGAGGGCGATCCTCAAGGCGTACGGCAGCAGTACGTCGAAGGGGTCGAACGACCAAGAACACTGCAGGGGAGCTTTTTCAGCAGCCTCAAATAGAAAAAGCCTTCGCCCCCCCATTACGGTCAGGGACGAAGGCTTCGCGCGCTTCGTGGTACCACCCTGGTTCGGCAACGAATGACATATGGTCATCCATCACCCTTCATTAGCCCCTTACGGGGGCGAAGCGGAATCCATTACTCGAGGTTCACGGATTCGGCTCAGAGGCGAGTTCGGCGACACACAGACCGGCTTGCACCACCCGCCGGCTCTCTCAAATCTGTGCGGCTCGCGTACTACTCCTCGTCGTCGCCTTACGATTTGGGTTCTATCACAGGCTGGTCAGACTTGGAAAGAGGTTTCTTCCCAACGGCTTTCGCCATCAACCAGAACAATCGTTCGGTCGGTCCCATCAACGCATAGCCCGAAAATACCACAAACAGCATCACCTCAGGCCAGGCCGCAATCATCATGAGCGCAAGAATGCCCCACACTAGATAGGTAATCTGCTGGCGGCCTTTGAACTTCATATCCTTGAAGCTGCGATACTTCACGGTACTAACCATGAGGAAGGAAAGAGCGAGCGTGATGACCAACACCAACACCGGCTTCACTTCCGTCCCCATCCGGACAATATGATGGTCGAGAATCACCAGCGACGCGACCACTCCGGCAGCCGCGGGAATCGCCAACCCGGTGAAGTACTTGCTGTCAGCCAGCGCGACCGTTGAATTGAAACGCGCAAGCCGGACCGCCCCCATCGCGACATAGGCGAACATCACGGCGACACCAAACATACCTTGTCCGCTCAGCGCCCAGGAGTAGATCAGGAGACCCGGGGCGACACCGAACGACACCACATCGGACAGGGAGTCATACTCCAATCCGAAATGGCTCGTGCTGTTCGTCAGTCGGGCCGACTTTCCATCCAACACATCGAAAATCATTGCGACCAAAATGGCAATCGCTGCGGCCATATAGTTGGCATTGAAGACAGACAGGATGGCATAGACACCGCAAAACAGGTTCCCCGTCGTGAAGAGATTGGGAATCAGATGCATCGCCTGACGTTTCCGCGCTTCCTTCCCCAACGATTGTCGCAAGCCGTTTCCCTTCATCGTAGGTCTCCCAAGATGGTTGCTCCGCCTTTCACACGATCTCCAACGGCCACTCTGAGTTTCGTACCGATGGGAAGAAATGTGTCCATCCGCGAACCAAATCGGATCAAACCAAACCGCTCTCCGAGCTTTGCCCGATCTTTAGGGGAGACCCAGCAGACAATGCGCCGGGCAATGAGCCCCGCCACTTGCACGCACAAGACCTTTGCACCGCTGGCCGCTTGAATCATCAGCGCATTTTGCTCATTCTTGATCGTCGCCTCCGGCTTACTGGCGACCAAAAAGAGCCCCGGCTGGTACTGCACATCTTCAATGACCCCTTCGCAGGGAATCCGGTTGATGTGAACGTCGAACACATTCAGAAAGATCGTGACCCGGAGGCTGCGGTCCTTGAGATAGCGAGGCTCGAACTCTTCTTCGATGGCAATGATTTTCCCGTCGCCGGGCGCCACGATCAGTCCAGGGCCTTCCGGAATCACCCGCGCGGGGTTGCGGAAAAACCACGCCACGAACAGTGTCAGACCAGCCGCCACCGCGGCAACCGGCGTCCAACCCATCCATCCAGCACAGAGTGTAACGCCCGCTGCCGCACCGATGAAGGGAAACCCCTCTTTGGCAAACGGGACACCGACGGCACGATCAGCCACAGGGCTCGCCCCTTCTAGTTCTTGGTCTTATCGACCAGCTGATCTTTCTTCAGCCAGGGCATCATCGCCCGGAGCTTGGCCCCTACGGCCTCGATGGGATGCGCTTCGCCTTTGGCAAGCAACGCATTGTAGACAGGACGATTGGCTTGATTCTCAAGCACCCACTCTTTGGCAAACTGACCGGTCTGAATTTCACCGAGGATCTTCTTCATTTCCTGCTTCGTCTGCTCGGTCACCACTCGAGGCCCACGGGTAATATCCCCATACTTGGCCGTGGTGCTGATCGAATAGCGCATGTTGGCAATTCCGCCCTGATAAATCAGATCGACGATCAATTTCACTTCATGCAGACATTCGAAATAGGCCATCTCCGGCGAATAGCCCGCTTCCGTCAACGTCTCATAGCCCGCCTGAATGAGCGATGTCAGGCCGCCGCACAGCACGGCCTGCTCGCCGAACAGATCGGTCTCGGTCTCTTCACGGAAATTGGTTTCGATAATACCGGCGCGACCGCCGCCGACCGCACTCGCATAGGCCAGGCCCACCTGCCGTGTGGTCCCGCTCGGATCCTGGTGAACGGCGAGCAAACACGGCACGCCGCTGCCCTTGGTGTACTCAGACCGAACCAAGTGTCCGGGCCCCTTAGGAGCGACCATAAACACGTTGATGTTCGCCGGAGGCACGATCTGGCCGAAATGGATGTTGAACCCGTGCCCGAACGCGAGATAGGAACCGGGCTTCAGGTTCGGTGCAATGTCCTGACGATAAATAGCCGCCTGCATTTCATCGGGCGCCAGGATCATCACCACATCGGAAGCCTTGACGGCATCGGCGACCGGCATGACCTTGAGTCCGCTCTGCTCAGCTTTTTTCCATGATGCGCCTTCGCGCACACCGATCACCACATTGACGCCGCTCTCCTTCATATTGAGGGCATGCGCATGGCCCTGGCTGCCGTAGCCGATCACGGCGACCTT
This sequence comes from Nitrospira sp., assembly GCA_030653545.1. Taxonomy (NCBI): domain Bacteria; kingdom Pseudomonadati; phylum Nitrospirota; class Nitrospiria; order Nitrospirales; family Nitrospiraceae; genus Nitrospira; species Nitrospira sp. Next base: position 164,223 of record JAURZE010000024.1, read on the forward strand.
CTTATTGCGAATCTGCTGAATGTCGGCATCTTTGTCGTAATAAATCTTCATCATGAACTCCTCAGGAACGCCCTGTTTCAGAAATAGATAGCCCCGTAAACTCCAGACTACTCGCGCGCCACCTTCTTGGGCTGCACCGCGCTCGCTCGAATCGGCTCCCGCGCCACGGCCACTCGCCCGGTTCGAGTCAATTCCTTGATCCCAAGCGGCTGCAGGAGATTGATGATGGCTTCAATCTTTTTCGGATCGCCCGTGACCTCGATGGTATAGGTCGCCGGCGTCGAATCGATGACGTTGGCGCGAAAAATGTCCGCGATTCTTAGCGCCTCAGCACGATCTTCGGCCTTGGTATGCACCTTGATCAAGGCCGTCTCGCGCGACACGAACTCGCTCTCGTTCAGATCGACGACCTTGATCACGTCGATGAGCTTGTTAAGATGCTTCACGATCTGTTCGATGATGCGATCGTCGCCCGAGGTCACGATCGTCATCTGCGACATCGAAGGATCCAGCGTCGGCGCCACCGACAGACTCTCGATATTGAAACCCCGGCCACTGAACAGCCCGGCCACACGGGACAACACGCCAAACTTATTTTCGACCGTGACGGAAATGATGTGTTCCATATTCGAATGCCTTAGGCGGTCAGGACGGTATCGGTACCATCCGGCGTCACTTTGGATGTGCTCGCCTGTTTATTTTTCAACTCCGGCGGATCTTCCAAGATCATCTCGTGGTTACACCCTCCGGCCGGAATCATCGGATACACGTTTTCAAAACGATAGGTCGGCACATCCACAATCACCGGCCCGTCCACCGCGATGGCTTCCCTAAGCACCGCGTCGAGATCGCCCACCTTGTTCGCGCGCAACCCGACGGCCCCATAGGCTTCCGCCAACTTCACAAAGTCCGGAGTATTCTCGAGGTCGCTGGAGGCATAGCGGCCCTGGTAGAACAAATCCTGCCACTGCCGGACCATGCCATGGAACCGGTTATTCAGGACGATGATCTTCACAGGAAGCTTGCTTACCACCGCCGTGGCCATCTCCTGCATATTCATCTGAATGCTGCCGTCCCCCGCAATGCACAGCACCAACCGACCGGGAAACGCCGCCTGCGCGCCCATCGCCGCGGGAAACCCAAAGCCCATGGTCCCCAGCCCACCGGACGTCAACCAGCGATTCGGCTTGGCCAGCTTGAAATATTGGGCGGCCCACATCTGATGTTGGCCCACATCGGTTGAAACGATCGGGTCCCGGTCCTTCGTCAGTTCATACAACCGCTTCACCACATGCTGGGGCTTGATCGGTCCGTCCGCATCCTGCTGATACGACAACGGATGAGCGGATTCCCACTCACGAATTTGCTTCCACCAGGGCTTTCGTAATTCCTTCTGTTCCCCGTTGACCGACGCGCGGAGAATCTGATTCAGCTCCCGCAGAACGGTCTTGCAATCCCCGACGATCGGAATATCGACGTTGATGTTCTTTCTGATCGATGTCGGATCGATATCGACATGAATGACCTTGGCATGAGGACAGAACTCCGAGACCTTTCCCGTCACGCGGTCATCAAAGCGCGCCCCGATTGCAATCACAAGATCAGAATAGTGCATGGCCATGTTGGCCTGATAGGTGCCGTGCATACCCAGCATCCCCAAGGAGAGCTGGTGTTCTCCCGGAAATGCCCCGAGCCCCATGAGGGTCATATCGACCGGGATTTGCGTCAGTTCCGCCAGCTCGATCAATTCGGCCGAGGCGCCTGAAAACACGACGCCGCCACCGACATAGAGAATCGGCTTCTTGGCCTTCATGATGGCTTCGGCCGCTTGCTTGATCTGCCACTTGTTGCCGTCGTACGTCGGGTTATACCCCCGAATTGAGACGGAGGTGGGGTAGACAAATTCGGCTGTGGCCATCGACACGTCTTTGGGAATATCGACAAGGACGGGACCCGGGCGGCCTGTCGTCGCGATATAAAACGCCTCTTTAATGGTCATCGCGAGATCGTTGACGTCCTTCACGAGGAAGTTGTACTTCGTGCAAGGGCGGCTCAATCCAATATTGTCGGCCTCTTGAAACGCATCGTTGCCGATCAGGCTCGTGGGCACCTGGCCGCTGAAACAGACCAACGGAACGGAGTCCATGTAGGCATCAGCCAAGGCGGTAATGACGTTGGTCATGCCGGGACCGGACGTCACCAAGCACACGCCTGCTTTCCCCGTCGCTTTGGCATAGCCTTCGGCCATGTGGCCGGCACCCTGTTCATGCCGCGTCAAGATGACGTCTATGTCTTTCTGCTGATGGAGCATATCGAATATCTTGAGGACCACGCCACCGGGAAGCGCGAAGATCGTTTTGACCCCCTCCCGCTTGAGACTCTCGATCAATATCTCAGACCCGTTGAGCTTCATATCGTTTCCCTCCCCCGGATGCCCGGAGTACTGTTTTCAAGAACGTGCAGCCCTTCACGAAATGGCCATCCTAGAACCTCTGGCCAATCCACACGGAAATTTGTGCAATATCAATAGGAAAGAATGCGAGATCCTAACACCACGCTAGATGAGGGTCAAGAGCCGCCGGGGCCATCTTCCTCATCAGCACAGCCGAGGGGGAACAATTGACGCACCGCCTAACACGAAAAAAGCGCGAGCGAGGAAACCTATAAGCCGGATTCTGTCCCGCATGAACCGGAGTTCATGCCTGGGTGATCATTTCTCTGGGATTCGAGTTACCCCGAACCTCGAGCGACCTACCCGAAGACCTCGACCGGGCCAGTCGTTGCGCCGCGCCCTTGCGAGCACCGCACGTGTCTTCCTATTTGGCCTTGCACCGGGCGACGCTTACCGTGCCAGCGATGTCACCATCCCTGCGGTGGGCTCTTACCCCGCCGTTTCACCCTTACCTGATCCGTAGCGACGAGATGGGATCCCGTCGCCTTGGCCATCGGCGGTTTGTTTTCTGTGGTGCAGGTGTCGGATTACTCCGCCTGGGAATTACCCAGCGCCCCGCCCATGGAGTCCGGACTTTCCTCCCGGCACACAAGGTGCCGAGCGATCACCCAGTCCCCTCTCTCGCGCACTTACACTATAGGGCTGGAATCCCAGGCTTTCAAGGGCAGCGTCTCAACAAACTGCCCGCTATGGGGCCACGGGTAAGAGCATTGGAGGAACCGGCTGTCTCGTCTGGTAGATGGCCATAGCTTCCGGCATCCATTGCTTCAACTGTTCGATGCGTGTCTCGTGACCGGGATGGGTTGACATGAACTCGGCGGGGCCACCGCCTCCTGATAACTGCGCCATCCGCTCCCACAAACCTACCGACTCGCGCGGATCATACCCTGCATCCGCCGCCAGGAGAATGCCGATATAGTCGGCCTCAGACTCGTGCTTCCGGCTAAACGGAAGCAATACTCCAACCTGGGCGCCGACACCAAGCGCTGCCATCGCCGCTTGCGACATCAACCCACCGCCGCCGCTGGCGCCGGCTGCTGCTCCCGCTACCTGCAGGGCGGCGTTCGTCAATTGCCCCTGACTCATTCGCTCCGCCCCATGGCGCGCCAGAGCATGAACGACTTCATGGCCCATCACCGCGGCGAGACCGGCCTCCGTCTTGGCAACGGAAAAGATCCCCGTATAGACCGCCATCTTTCCACCCGGCAACGCAAATGCATTCAGCGTTTTGTCGTCCTTAATCACGGTCACTTCCCACTGAAACTGCTGTGCCATCTCTCCGTACTTCGACCGTTTGGCTGCTTCAATAATCCGCGCGGCAACGCGCTTCACCGGCTCGATCTCACGCGGGTCCTGGGACTGCCGCATCTTCGGATCACTCTTCACCTGGCTATAGGCCTGCGCGCCCATTTGATTTTCCTGCTCAACTGACGTCATGAGCAACTGCGAGCGACCCGTATAGGGATTGGTTTCGCATCCGCCCGTCCCCATCAACACGCTCAGCAGTATTCCAGCTGCCAGGAGTCGGCTAACCCGCATTCTGTGGCTCATCGGCTTGTCTCCATACATCACATCGCGTATCGATTCTCTCTGACGACTGAATTGACCATCTCTGTTTCAATTCGTTAGATTACCTCGCCCTAGATATTTTTTCTACCTGGAGCAAAGAGTGACCGCTACCCATCCATCGGTCGAGCGCATCGGCATCGACGAATCAGGGAAAGGCGACTACTTCGGCCCGCTCGTCATCGCCGCCGTCTTTGTGGACGCCGTCACCCAAGGCGAGCTTGCCCTCATGCAGGTTCGGGACAGCAAGAAGATCTCGGACGGTCGGATTCTCGACATGGCGCCGGATATCAAAACCATCTGTCCCTACAGCATCGTCGCCATTGGCCCGCAGAAATACAATGAACTGTACGCGAAGATTAAGAACTTGAATCGCTTGCTGGCCTGGGGCCACGCCCGTGTCCTGGAAAATCTGCTCAACAAGGTGTCGTGCGGTCGAGCGATTGCGGATCAGTTCGGAGATGAGCGGCTGATTCTGAGCGCGCTCCAAGCCAAGGGCCGCACGATCGTGCTGGAACAGCGGCCAAAAGCCGAGTCCGACATAGCCGTCGCCGCCGCGTCGATCCTCGCGCGCGCAGAGTTTTTGATTCGACTCAAACGATTATCCGAAGAGGTAGGGACGACACTTCCGAAGGGAGCATCAGCCACCGTGGAACTGGCCGCCAGAATGGTGATGAAGAAACATGGACAGGAGCGGCTTGGAGCCGTCGCGAAGCTGCACTTCAAAACTACCCAGGCCGTACTGGCAGGACTTGCTTAGACCGACTCCCCGACTTCCAGGTCGTTCTTCCTGGCGACACTCAGGGCTGAAGCGGATTCGGTCGGGATCTCGCCTTCCCAATAGAGCATCCGGCGGCAGTAGGGGCATACGTGGAGATCGTCGGATCGTCTGACTTGCGCGATCAACTGCGGCGGGATCTGGAGCCGGCATCCGGCGCACATCCCTTCACGCACGGCAGCAATCGCCCCGTCTTTCCGGGACAGCTTGATGTGCGTATAGCGCGCAAGTAGATTGGGGTCGATCTGTTTCGCCGCCGCGCGCTGTTCAGCCTCCAGCTGCGCCAACTCCGTGGCGAGCTCCTTGTCCGTCGCATCGAGGGCTTGTTTTTCCTTGGCGAACACGGCCTGTGCCGCATTCACTTTCCCCTGCAGCTCTTTGATCGTCCCTTGCAGCTGGTCGATCTTGTCCATTGAGACCAAGATCTTTTCTTCGAACTCTCCACGTTTTTTGTTCGCCAATTCAATTTCGAACAGGTGCGCTTGATACTCTTTGTTCGTTTTCAAACTCGCGGCGTGCGACTTCATTTTCTCGGTCTGCGCTTCGTGCATTTCAAGGTCTTTTTCGTGCGTACGCCGCTCTTTCACCAGCGCGTCAACCCCCGTCTTCGCGTCGGTCAGCAACTGCGTATCCTCGCGAAGCGGCGCTTCGGCGATATTCAGCCGCTCAGGGATTTTCCGACGCTGTTCAGTAATCTCCAGAATGCGGAGATCCAGTTTTTGCAGGGCGAGCAGGGGGGACAGTTTCTGGCTCAACGGACTCCTTAACACGACATTCGTAGTGAGACGACTCGGGGCGCAACGGGCCACGCCAGATGTGGTGGGCCCACTAGGACTTGAACCTAGGACCAGCTGATTATGAGTCAGCCGCTCTAACCACCTGAGCTATGGGCCCGATCGGGTGAACCGGTGATTCACGCTCTCTCTGCTCACCCGACACAGGTCGGATGATTCTAGGCCGCGTCTCCCATGGAGTCAAATGGCCCACGGACGGCCTGGTGTTACACGCTTTCGACAAAGCTTCGCAGCTTTTTGCTCCGGCTTGGATGCCGCAACTTGCGCAGTGCCTTGGCCTCGATTTGCCGGATACGCTCACGAGTCACTTCAAAATCCTGCCCGACTTCTTCCAGCGTGTGGTCGGTGGCTTCGCCGATCCCAAACCGCTTGCGCAAGACTTTTTCTTCGCGCGGGGTCAATGTTTCCAGCGCACTGTTGATCTGGCGCTGCAAATCGTACCGGATCGCGGCTTCCAGCGGGGAGACCGCCTTCTTGTCCTCGATAAAGTCCCCCAGATGGCTGTCTTCTTCTTCCCCGATCGGCGTCTCCAGAGAAATCGGCTCGCGCGCGATCTTGAGAATCTTCCGGACCTTGTCGAGGGGCAAGTCCATCCGCTCGGCGATTTCCTCCGGCAACGGCTCACGGCCCAGCTTCTGGACGAGATGCCGGGAAGTCCGGATCAATTTATTGATCGTTTCGATCATGTGCACGGGAATGCGGATCGTACGGGCCTGATCCGCAATCGCCCTGGTAATCGCCTGCCGGATCCACCAGGTCGCATAGGTACTGAACTTGTAGCCACGCTGATACTCAAACTTATCCACCGCCTTCATTAACCCGATATTGCCTTCCTGGATGAGATCCAGAAACTGCAATCCTCGGTTCGTATACTTCTTGGCAATGCTCACCACAAGGCGCAGATTGGCCTCAACCAGCTCCGCCTTCCCGCGTTTGACCTTGTCCTCGGCGACATCCAGATGCTTCACCGCATCTTTGATTTCTTCTGCCGGAACCAAGGCCTCTTCCGTTTCCAGCTGCCTGATCCGTGCCTTCGCCGCCTGATAGATTTTCTTGATGTCCGAGAGGGTCTCCTCGGACACTCCGGCCTTTCGCCTGACGGCCAGAAAATCCGGCCTCGTCCGGCACATTTTCCTCAGCTGCTCGGCACCGGCCTCGCCGCCGATTCCAATGCGCCGCTGACAGCTCGCCACTTCCCGCTCGGCCATCCGGAACTGCACGGCCAGATCGCGCACACGCTGGACCATGCGATCCTTCAGGACGCCGTGCAAATTCACCGACTCGATCTTGTCGACGACCTGCTGCCGGGCCAGATCGAACTGCTTCTTGTATTGCTTTTGCTTCGCCGGATCACTCCCGAGAGACTTTTCTTTCTCGACGAGGGCCTTCAGCGACAATGAGACTTTCCGGACCGTGTTCAACGCCTCCAGCGTCTTCACGCGCAGCTCTTCATAGTCCCGCTCGATCGGCTGCTGCTCCTCTTCGAGCTCCTCCTCGGTTTCTTTTACCGGGACGATCTCGCGCACATCGATCTTTCCATCCTTGAGCTGATCGCGCAGGGCCAGCACAAACTCGATCGTCATGGGCAATCCGTAGATCACCGACGCCACTTCCTTCTTTCCTTCTTCGATCCGCTTGGCGATCTCGATTTCCCCTTCGCGGCTCAGCAAGGCGACGCTGCCCATTTCCTTCAAATACAGACGAACGGGATCGTCGGTGCGGCTCAAGGCTCCGGGCGTGAGATCGATCGGTTTTTCGTTTTCTTCCTCGGCTTCCGCCTCGGTCTCGGTCTCCGCTTCCTCCGTATCGTCGGCGGCCTCGCCCCGCTCCGTCCGCTTCTGTGTCCGCTCGCCATCCGGCGCATCCACAATCTCAATGTCCAATTCGCCGAACATCGTCATGATGCTGCCGAACTGGTCGGAGGACACCACCTCCGCCGGCAGGGTGTTATTCAACTCATCGTAGGTCAGGAATCCTTTTTCCTTCCCGATCGTAATGAGTTTCTTCACCTCGCCGAGCAACTCTTGCTTCGCCATAACTACTCCTTCACCAATGAGACTGTGCCGGCGACTGGCGTGCCGGCTTTCCGCATTTGCAATTCATTCACTTGCAGATTGATCGACTGCACGTCTTCCCAACGTCCTTCACGTTCAGCCCCTTTGAGGCGTGAGATGAGCTCGCGCATGGCCGCCTCGGAACGTTTCCGGTCCAGCTGATCCAAGCAGCCCTTGATATGCTCCGAGAGATCGTCGAAATGATCGTCCCGCAGCGAGAATTCGGTGGCCAACGTCCCACAATCTGGATCGTCCATCGCCGCATCAAGGAACGCTCGCACTTCAACGCGTCCATCCGCTCCCAAATGCTCCAACGCACAGGCCACGAGCTTCTGGCAGGCCGGGATTGAAAAGAGCTCGGGCTTCAACCGGCGAATATCCGCCGGAGACAATTTCCCCTGCAACAGCAAAAAGGCGAGATCCCGCTCCTCGGGAACGCCCTTGAAAGCCGGGACGGGTTTCGGTGACGGGGCCGGCACCCCGGCGGTCTTCCGCTGCTCAGCTATTAATGCCGGATACCGTTCAATCAAGCGCTGCTGATTGATCCCCAGACGCTCCGCAACCACTCGCAGCCGTTCTTCCCGTTCGATCGGATGTTCGCTCTTCTGAAGGATGCGTAAGATTTCATCCACACTGCGGATCCGGCCTTCGAGCGATCCGGACTCGGCCTCTTTCACGCTATGCTCCAACGCATAGTCTAACAGGCTCGGAGCCGCCGCCTCGAGTTGCGCAAACGCCTCTGCTCCGGCTTTCCGAACGTACGTGTCAGGGTCGTCTCCGTCCGGCAATGTCACGACCTTGACCCCGAGACCGCTGTTCACAAACAAATCCAATCCTCGCAGCGCCGCTCGCACACCGGCGGCATCCGGATCGAACAGCAATACGACATTCGTCGCAAACCGCCGGAGGGCTTGAATGTGCTCCGCCGTCAGCGCCGTGCCGAGCGTGGCTACGGTATGGGTGATCCCGGCCTGATGCAACGCAATCGCATCGAAATAGCCTTCCACCACGATCACGGTCTTCGTTCGAGCGATCGACTCGCGCGCCTGGTCGAAGGCAAACAGCGTCTGGCCCTTCTTGAATAACGGTGTATCAGGAGAATTCAAATACTTGGGCGTGCCGTCTCCGAGCGTCCTTCCGCCGAATCCCACCACACGCTTGCGCAAATCGACGATCGGGAACATGACGCGAGCCCGAAATCGATCATAGAAACCCGTGGCCCCTTTCCCCGCCTGCTCCCGCGCAATGGTCAACCCGGCCGCCGCCAAATCGCCGGACGTAAACCCTTGATGCGTCAACGCCTTGATCAACCCTTCCCATTCCCCCAATGCCACACCGATGGCAAATCGCGTAATCGTGGCCGGTTCGATGCCCCGCTCGGCGAGATAGGCTCGTGCGGGCTCCCCGGCTTTTGCATCCTGTAGATTCTTGTGAAACCACGAAGACGCGGCCTGGTTCACTTGCTCGATACGCCCGAACTGAGCAGCCTGCGGATTGACCTCGGCCGACTCCTGAACCTCAATCCCGACCTTTCGACCGAGATCACGCACGACTTCAGGGAAACTGGCTCCCGTAATTCGCGTCAAAAACGAAAATACATTGCCGCCGGCCCCACAGCCGAAACAATGAAAAATCTGCCGTGAGGGACTCACCGTAAACGACGGACTTTTTTCCTGATGGAACGGGCACAACCCCTTGAGATTCTGTCCTGCTCTAGTGAGCGAGACATGATGGCCGACGATATCCGCGATATCGATCCGGTCACGAATCTGATTGATGATGTCGTCAGAAATCAGGCCTCGGCCCACGAGAGTCCTGGCTCCTTTGCACCCGTCATGGTCGACCGACGAGCTAGCCTGTAAATGATCGGAAAATTTGACTGGTCAGGGTATCAGACCGCTTGAAACCCTGTCAATTATGAGGGAGACCGCCTAGCCTGGAGGCCAGCCGAGGTGACGACCGCCAAGTACATGAAAATGCAGGTGCAAAACGGTTTGCCCTCCGTCCCGCCCTGTATTGGCCACAATTCGATAACCCGGTTCGGCAAGGCCCTTGTCTGTGGCAACCTGTCGACAAGTCAAGAGCAAGCGGCCAAGCAACGCTTGATCTTCCTCGCCGAAATCCTGAACGGCTGCGACATGCCGCTTTGGAATGACCAAGGTGTGAACGGGTGCCTGAGGGCTGACATCATCGAACGCCAATGTATGCTCGTCCTGATACACCACTTTTGCGGGAATGCTGCCATCGACGATACGGCAAAAAATACAGGTACTCACCGTGCCCTCCCTGGCTATTGTTCCGTCCTGAGGCCGGACTTCCCAAACCGCTTCGCTAACTCTTGATAGATCACGGACAGAGGAATGTCATGGTAGCCTAAGACCATGAGCGTATGAAAAAACAGATCGGCGATCTCGTACACGATTTCCTCTTTCTTTCCGCCCTTCGACGCCAGCAGCACTTCGCCGGCTTCTTCTGCCACTTTCTTGAGGATCTTGTCGTGCCCCCCCTCAAATAACTTTGTCGTATACGACCCCGGCTGGGGATTGGCCCGCCGCGTCTCGATCGTCCGCAGCACCGCCTCAAGAATGCCGCCTGCAGCCTCATCGGTTTTACCGGGGCCCACCCCACCCGACTCATCCAGCGGCGTGAAAAAACAGGCCCGTTCTCCGGTGTGACAAGTCGGTCCAACCGGTTGCGCCTTCACGAGAATGGTATCGCGATCACAATCCACATAGAGGGTTTTCACATGGAGTTTGTGCCCCGATGTTTCCCCCTTCTCCCAGAGCTTCTGGCGCGACCGGCTCCAGAAGTGAACCGTCTTGGTGGCGACGGTTTGATTCAACGCGTCCTGGTTCATATACCCGACCATCAGGACCGTTCCGTCCAGCCAGTCCTGCACAACGGCTGGAATCAGCCCCTGCGCATCAAACTTGAAAGCCTGTGCCCCGTCGCCTTGTCCCATGATGTCACGCAACCGGTACGGCGTGATCAAGCCGCACCGGCACGCCTTTCTCACGTAAATATTCTTTGGCCTGCGGAATCGTATACGTCCGGAAATGAAAAATCGAGGCCGCCAGCACCGCATCGGCCTTCCCCTTCGTAAATCCGTCATAGAGATGCTCGAGCGTGCCGACTCCGCCTGACGCGATCACCGGAATCGAGGCGGCTTCTGACACCGCCGCCGTCAGCCCTAAATCATAGCCGCTTTGCTGGCCGTCTTGATCCATGCTCGTCAGCAAGATCTCTCCCGCCCCGTAGGTTTCCATCCACTTCGCCCACTCCACCGCATCGAGCCCGGTGGCTTTTCGCCCGCCATGCGTAAAGACTTCCCATCGACCGGGCGTGATACCGCGCTTCGCATCGATCGCGACGACGATACACTGAGTCCCGAATTTCTGCGCCGCCTCCCGCACAAATTCCGGCCGTTGAACCGCCGCCGTATTGATACTCACCTTATCGGCACCGGCATTGAGCAAGGCGCGGATGTCATCGAGCGTCCGAACCCCGCCGCCGACAGTCACGGGCATGAACACGCGCGCGGCGGTTTGTTCGACCACGTCGATAATCGTCTTTCGATTTTCATGCGACGCGGTGATATCGAGAAAACACAGCTCGTCCGCCCCTTCGCGATCATAGACCGCCGCCACTTCTACCGGATCGCCCGCATCGCGAAGATTGACGAAGCTGACGCCCTTCACCACCCGGCCATCTTTGACATCAAGGCAAGGAATGATACGTTTCGTCAGCATCGTGCGCTCAAAGCCGCAACCGCTGCGGCATAATCCAACTTCCCGTCATACAGCGCCTTCCCCACGATCGCGCCCTCGATGCGAGGGCCGAGCGCATGAACGGTTTGCAGATCCTCTACACGCGTGATGCCACCCGAGGCAATGACGGGGAAGGCTGAATGTCCGACCACCTCTTGCAACGCCGGTATATTGGGCCCGCTCAGCATGCCATCGCGGGAAATGTCGGTATAGATCACCGCGCTGATCGCGAGCCCGGCCAGGTCTTTAAGCAAATCGATGGCCTTTGTTTCCGATACGGCCGTCCACCCCTTCACCGCCACCTTGCCGTCACGCGCGTCGAGCCCGAGCAAAATGCGCTGAGGAAACTCTTTGCAGGCCTGTTCAAGAAACTTGCGATCGGTGAGGGCCGCGGTCCCGAGCACCACGCGCGAGACCCCGGCATTGAGATAACGCCGCACGGTCTCGATCGTGCGAATGCCGCCGCCGACCTGCACCTTCACACTCACTGTCTTCATCACCGCTTCGATCTGCGGAAGATTCCTGGGCTCCCCGTCGACCGCGCCGTTCAGATCGACGACATGAATGAGGCCTGCCCCGACTTGCTGCCACTTTCGAGCCACCGCCGGGACATCCTCCGAATACACCGTCTCTGCGGCCATATCGCCCTGGCGCAACCGCACACAACGCCCGTCTTTTAAATCGATGGCTGGAATCACAAGCACGTTACTTCTCTCCCCCTGCTCCGAATGGAAATTCTTTCAACACTTCATCCACACCGTACTCCGCCAGTTCGTCCGCTGTGACGAAGGCCCAGCGATGAATGAACCCCATGAAGTCTTCGGTCATCGGGCGCTGGCGCTCATAGTAGTTGCCGACCCACAACACCTGCCCATCCGCTGCCACCACTTTGACCTCAAACCCGACAGATGCTGGAGGGTTTGCCCCGATCCGACTGCCCACTCGCTCCTGATAGACCGACACCTGCCCGATCAGGGCGGCATCCTGCTTCAGCTTCTTGGCCACGGCCGCGGCGGTCATTTCTGGCGTAGTCTTCAGCGGATCTCCGCCAAGCGAGGCCGCGGCTTTCCCCGTATCACCGGGTGACGAGACGACGACACCGGTACGATGCCGAAGCCGGGACCAAAAGAGCTGCGTTACCTTCTCTGCCGCAGCAGCCGGGACGATGACCGTCTGCCGGGGAGGAGGTTCCACGTTTGACGGTACCCCGACCGAAATATCCGACCGGCGAACGCTTTGCGGCGCCGACATGAACGGATCCCCCTGATTACGGACCTGCGGCGTGGCGATCGCCGTGAACGGGACGAAGGCCATGGTCTTCACCTGATACCTCGGCAACTCATTCGACGCCTTCGTGGTGACCTTCGAACCGCTACACCCCGCCACTGCCAAGACACTGCCAACCAGGCACACCAAGCCTATCCTCCAAACATGTGACGTCACGGCGCTCACGTCCAGGCCCCGAAATTCTTGATCAGTTGCAGGCCAACCGTTTGACTCTTCTCAGGGTGAAATTGGCAGGCCACAACATTGTCCTTCCAAACGCTCGAGACAAAAGGAATCCCATAGGTCGTTGTCGTCGCCGCAATTTGTTTCTCGACCGGATCGACGAAATACGAATGAACAAAATACCAGTTCGCGCCGTTCGGGATCCCGGCAAAAACCGGGCAGGCACGCTGCATATTCACCTGGTTCCATCCCATATGAGGAACTTTCAACGCGGGATCAGCGGGAAACCTGCGCACCTTGCCTGGAATAATGTCCAGGCCCTTATGCATGCCGAACTCTTCACTTTCCGTGAACAGCAGTTGAAGCCCCAGACAAATGCCCAGAAACGGCTTACCCGACTGAATCGCCATGCGAACGGCATCAACCAGCCCATACTGTTCGAGGTTTGCCATGCAATCGCCGAACGCCCCGACTCCGGGTAACACGACATGACTGGCGCTCTTGATCACGCCCACATCGCGTGTCACGACCGCATGATGGCCGACGGCCTCAAACGCCTTGTGGACACTCCGCAAATTGCCCATGCCGTAGTCGATGATTGCGATCATGAATCTGTCCAATTCCAGGAAAGGCGTAACAATACCGCAACCGGCTGCAACCTGCCACTCTTGTCTCTGGAAATAAAAAAGGGGCAGGCTCTACACAGCCTGCCCCCTCACAACATTTCGCCTACCGTTCCGCGCGAACTTACAGCATCCCCTTGGTCGACAGGACTTTCCCCGCGAGACGTTCTTCCGGCATGGTCGCTTGATCAAGGGCTTTGGCCAGGCCTTTGAAAATAGCTTCCATGATGTGATGCGGATTGCGGCCATACATGAGGTTCACGTGCAGATTCAATCCGCCATGCGTCACGAAGGCCTGGAAAAAATCCTCGAATAAACCCAAGTCGAACGCCTTGATCTTCCGATCCGGCAAGGCCACGTTATAGACGAGATACGGCCGTCCGCTGAGATCCACGGTGATCTGGGCAAGCGTTTCATCCAGCGGCGCCGAGGCAAACCCGAATCGTTTGATCCCCGCCTTCTCGCCCAGCGCTTGATGCAACGCCTTCCCCATCACGATTCCGACGTCCTCAACCGTGTGGTGTTCATCGATATCGATGTCACCTTTGGCTTTGACCGTCAGGTCAAAGAAGCCGTGCTTAGCCAGCAGCTCCAGCATGTGATCGAAGAAGCGGATGCCGGTGTCGATCTTGCCTTGCCCGCGGCCGTCGATCGTCCACTCGACGGAAATATCGGTTTCTTTGGTGGCGCGATGAATCGAGGCCTGCCGCGATGCCGATCCGCGCTTCTTCATGAGAACCTGCTTTCAGCCGACTTGGCATGCGCATCGAATCCTTCGATATGCGCGAGACGCACCAGATGATCTTTCACCTTCCTCAACTCCTCTTTCGTGTAATGCACGATATTGCTGGTCTTCACATAATCATGGACGGACAAGGCGGAGAAAAACCGCGCGGACCCACCGGTCGGCAACACGTGATTCGGCCCGGCAATGTAATCCGCGACAGACGGCGGGGTATACCGGCCTAGAAACAAGGCCCCCGCGTGGCGGACTTTCTCCAGATAGTCGAAGGGATTGTCCACTGAGAGGGTCAGGTGCTCGGCGGCGATTTCGTTCGCCAGGTCGATGGCTTCATCCATTGTCGTCACGACAAAGGCCACCGCGTGCCGCGCGATCGACTTCGAAGCGATCTTTTCCCGCTGTAGCCCCTTCAACTGGCTGTCGATCAGTTTGGACACGTCTTTGGCCAGTCGCTCGGAATTCGTCACCAGAAAGACTTGCGCATCTTCATCATGCTCGGCTTCGCAGAGGAGATCTGCGGCGACATGAGCCGGCTCCGCATCGGCGTCGGCAACTACCAGCAACTCGCTGGGGCCGGCGATCATGTCGATACCGACCGTTCCGTAGAGCAAGCGCTTCGCCGTCGCCACATAAATATTTCCGGGACCGACAATTTTGTCGACCTTCGCGATCGTCTTGGTGCCGTAGGCAAGTGCGGCGACCGCCTGCACGCCGCCGACACGATAGATCTCCGTCACTCCGGCGATATCAGCGGCCACCAGCAAATAGGGATTGATGGGGCCCTTCTGCGGCGGCGTGACCATCACGATCCGCTCGACGCCGGCCACCTTGGCGGGAATGGCACACATCAGCACCGACGAGGGATACACCGCTTTGCCACCGGGCACATAGACTCCCACCGCATCCACCGGCGTCACGACTTGTCCTAATGTCGCGGTCTCATCCTGATACATCCAGGTCTTCGTGCGTTGGCGCTCGTGAAACGCGGTGACCCGCTGCGCGGCAAACCGGAGGGCATCGCCTTCGTCTTTACGGATATGGTGATAGGCTTCTTTGATTTCCTCAGGAGACACTCTCAGCGCCTCGGCCTTGAGCGCGACACGATCAAACTGCTTCGTGTAGCGCAAGACCGCACGATCGCCGCCGCGTTGGACTGCCTGGAGGATCGTCCGGACGGTCTTTTCGACCGCATTGCTCTGAACCGCCCCGCGCAAGGCGACCTTCTTCACCGTCGCGGCAAACGACCGATCAGCCTGCGTGAGAATTTTCATGCGCGATCCTTCGCTGATGTGGAAGCTCGTTTCAATCCTGTATTGCCCCGTGGCCTCGATGGTGGTTTCTGAGAATCCGCCACGGCCTTCCGCAACCGGCGAATCATATCCATCAGTGGTGCATGTTTGAGCTTGAGACTTGCCCGGTTCGCGATGAAGCGTGCGGTCGACTGGGCAATCAGGTCCACTTCGACTAGATCGTGCGCCTTGAGCGTACTGCCGGTCTCGACGAGGTCGACGATCCGATCCGCCAGTCCCACAACCGGCGCTAACTCAATTGAGCCGTACAGCTTGATGATCTCGACCGGGACCCCGCGCTGGTTGAAAAAGCGCTCGGTGATCCTGGGATATTTTGTCGCGACGCGCACCTTGGATGACAGCCGATCGCACGCAACCTCGGCCCGGAGCGCAGCGACCGAGATTCTACACGCTCCAAACAACAAATCCAATGGCTCATAGACGTCGCTGTCCTGCTCCATCAGCACGTCTTTCCCGACGATTCCGGCGTCGGCACCCCCGTATTCCACATAGGTGGGCACGTCGCTCGGCCGCACAATCAAGAAGGTGGTGTCGATCTCAGGACAAGGAAAGATCAACCGCCGGCTCTCCCCCACTAACCCGGCACTGTCATAGCCGGCCCGGCGGAACAGTTCCAGCGTCGGTTCGATTAACTTCCCCTTTGAGAGCGCAATCGTCAGCATAGATCCCTCTAACGGACTCCTGTGGCGGGGGTTTTCTTTCGGCGCTCAATGTTCGCCCCAACCGCCCGCAGTTTTTCTTCAATACGTTCATAGCCGCGATCGAGGTGATACACCCGCTGTACTTCCGTCGCACCCTCGGCGGCCAAGCCGGCCAGAATGAGCCCCGCGCTGGCACGAAGGTCCGAAGCCATGACCGGCGCTCCTGTCAGCGTGGGACGTCCCGTGACGATCAAGCGATTACCTTCGACCCGAATATCCGCTCCCATCCGTCGCAGCTCTTCCACATGCATGAAACGGCTTTCAAACACCGTCTCCGTCACCACGCTCGTGCCTTCCGTAATCGCCATCAGCGCGACCATCTGCGCCTGCATATCCGTCGGGAACCCGGGAAACGGTAAGGTCCGGACATCCGTCCCCTTGAGCCGTCCATTCCGCCTGATTCGCACCGTCTGGGCCTCGACCTGAATGTCCGCACCCGCTTCCCGCAACTTCATCAAGACCGCTTCAAGATGAACGGGACGACAATGGGTAATCGTGACATCTCCATCCGTGATCGCCCCGGCTACGAGGTGCGTGCCGGCCTCGATGCGATCCGGGATCACCTCATGATCCGCACCGTGCAATTCCCGCACACCTTCAATCGTGAGCATATCCGTGCCGGCCCCTGCGATACGGGCGCCGCGCTTGTTCAGAAACTCGGCAAGGTCGACGATTTCCGGCTCTTTCGCCGCGTTTTCGATGACGCTGGTCCCCTCGGCGAGGGAGGCGGCCATCATCAGGTTTTCCGTACCGGTCACCGTCGTGGTATCGCAATAGATCCGCGCACCCTTCAGCCGCTTCGCCCTCGCGGTGATATACCCATGCTCGATCGAAATGTCAGCTCCTAATTTTGCCAACCCGGCCAAATGGAGGTTCACCGGTCGGGAACCGATTGCACAGCCGCCCGGCAACGAAACCTTCGCTTCCCCCCAGCGAGCGAGCAAGGGTCCCAATACCAACACTGAGGCACGCATGGTTTTCACCAGGTCATACGGCGCCTCTGTAGAATGAATCACGTCAGCTTTAATGACGGCACGGTTGGCCTCATGGGAGACCTGAGCCCCCAGAATGCCGAGGAGTTTCCCCATCGTCAGCACATCGACCACCCGGGGGACATTCGTGATGACACATTCACCGCCACCTAAGATGGTCGAGGCCAGAATGGGAAGGGCCGAGTTCTTCGCCCCGCTGATCCGGACTTCTCCGCGCAACCGATTTCCACCCGTAATGACAATCTCATCCATCGACGTTGTGCTTCCTATTCCACCCGCTGAGTCATGACCACCCGTTCGATCCCTGCCGCATCTTCGATAATCCGAAGCCCCCCATACCCGCCGATCTCCGCTACTAACCGCCGAACCGTCGAGGCTTGCCCCGCCCCCATTTCCATGACGAGCCACCCGCCTGGAACGAGAAATTCCCGGGACTCGCGCAGCAACCGTTCGTGAAATTCCGTTCCCTGCACTCCCCCGACCAATGCCATGCGCGGCTCAAATACCCGGACTTCCGGCTCCAGGCCAGTCCAATCGGATTCGGAAATGTAGGGTGGGTTTGAGACAATGACGTCGATCGTGTCAGCCGCCTGCCGAGCGTGAAGTGACGACAGCAGATCCCCTTCGAGCCATTCAATCCGATCACGCACCCCATGTCTAATCGCGTTGGCCTGCGCCACCGCCAGCGCCTCCGGAGATCGGTCAATTGCAATGACGCGCTGCCCCTTCAGTCGAGCGGCCAATGTGATCGACAGGCAACCGGAACCCGTTCCCACATCAACAATGGTGGCATCGGGAAGAGATCGGACATGGTCCATAACGTGATAAATTAGCAATTCCGTCTCTGGACGGGGAATCAGCACGGCGGGGCTGACAGCGAATTCGAGTCCGCAAAACTCTTGCGTCCCAAGCAGATATTGGAGTGGTTCACGGGCCACACGCCGTGCGACCAGGGACTCAATACAGGCCCAGACATCGGGAGAGACCAACCGGTCCACCTGACTCACCAACTGGTGACTTCGTACCGCAAGCGCATGCTCCAAGAGCCACCTCGCCTCCTGCGCCCCGTTGCTCACCCCGGCCTGGACCAAGGACTGCCGAGCCCACGCAACGAGGGCACCTACCGTCTTCAGCTCTGGCATGACAAGGGCCGCCATAGTCCCCTACACGTTGGCTGTGTCGATCTGCTGCTGTTGCGCTTTCAACGCCTGGACAAATTCATCCAGATCGCCTTCCATCACCAATTCAAGCTTGTGCAACGTCATGCCAACCCGATGGTCGGTGACGCGATTCTGCGGGAAGTTGTAGGTGCGAATCTTCTCGCTCCGCTCGCCGGTCCCGACCTGGGATTTTCTGTTCTGGGCGATCTCTGCGTCGTGCTTTTCCCGCTCCGCCTCAACAATTCTCGCGCGCAAGGTCCGCATGGCTTTCGTGCGATTCTTCAGTTGCGACCGTTCGTCCTGACAACTGACCACCACCCCGGTGGGGATATGGGTAATGCGCACCGCGGACTTGGTCGTATTGACGCTCTGCCCGCCGGCGCCGGAGGAGCAGAAGGTATCGATTCGGAGATCTCCCGGATCGATCTTGACGTCGATTTCGTCGACTTCCGGCATGACCGCCACCGTCACGGTGGACGTATGGATCCGGCCGGCCGCTTCCGTCACCGGCACACGCTGCACGCGGTGCACGCCGGCTTCGTACTTAAAATGACTATAGGCCCCCTTGCCCTCGATCAATGCCGTGATGTTCTTATACCCGCCTATGCCGGTTTCGGTGGCCTCGACGGTATCAACCTTGAACCCTTTCTGCTCCGCATATTTGCTGTAGAGGCGAAAGAGCTCTCCGGCGAATAGCGCGGCTTCATCGCCGCCGGTCCCGGCCCGAATTTCCAACAACAGACTCTTCTCATCCCGCGGATCTTTGGGAATCAAGAACTCTTTAACCTGCTCTTCCATGGTCGCTTGCTGCCGCTGCAACTCCGCCGTTTCGTCAGCGGCCATCTCATGCATCTCACGACCGGCTGAGGGATCGGCGAGAATATGCGCCGCCTCTTCAAGCTGTCGGACGTTCCCGCGGTAGCTCTCAAACAACTGCGCCGCCGGCTCAAGATCTACCCGCTCCTTGCTCAGTTTGTGGAGTTGGCCCGGCTGACTGACGACCGAGGGGTCCATGAGCTGATCGGTCAACTCTTGGAATCGCGATGCCACGGATTCCCATTTTTTGAGTAGGGCGGCTTCCATCGTTCTCGTTCCTAGCAGGATACTGAAAAAGTCCGCCAGCGGCGTTCTCGCTTCGTTCAGACCCCTCAACGTACCCCAGAGGGTACGCCTCGGTACTTCACTCGCTGCGGCCTTGCCGGACGGCCTTTTGAGCATCCTAACGTTCGATCAGGCCAAAAAACAAAGAGACCCTGCTCCAAGGCGAAGCAGGGTCTCTTCTATGACACGTAGAGTGGCTACTTGTCCTTCTTCGCGTACTTCTTCTTAAACCGTTCGACCCGTCCTTCGGTATCGATAATTTTTTGCGTGCCGGTAAAAAACGGATGACAGGCACCGCAAATATCGACGCTAATTTCCCCGATGGTCGTGCGCGTCTTGAATGAGTTACCACAAGCGCAATGAACCGTGGCTTCCCGATACATTGGATGAATACCCTTTTGCATGACCTACGACTCCTTGCCAAACATTCGTTCAGGTTCCTGGCCCCACGCCAGGAGCGGTACACTCTATCCGAACCACAGGGGTAGAAACAAGCGTCTCCTACCGATTCATGGATTGCAGGAATTCCTGATTGGTTTTGGTCCCGCCTATTTTGTCCATCAGGAACTCCATCGCTTCCATCGTTCCCAACGGGCTCAGGACCTTCCGCAAGATCCACATCTTATTGAGCCGATCCTTATCCACCAACAACTCTTCTTTTCTGGTTCCGGACTTGCTGATATCGATCGCCGGGAAGAGACGCTTGTCGGCCAAGCGACGATCCAGATGGACTTCCATATTGCCGGTTCCTTTGAACTCTTCGAAGATCACGTCATCCATGCGGCTGCCGGTATCGACCAGCGCAGAGGCCATGATCGTCAAGCTCCCGCCGTGCTCGATGTTGCGGGCGGCACCGAAGAAGCGCTTGGGCCGCTGCAGCGCGTTGGAATCGAGACCGCCGGAGAGGACCTTGCCGCTGGGCGGAGCGATGGTATTATACGCACGTGCGAGACGCGTAATGCTATCCAACAGAATCACGACGTCCTTCTTGTGCTCGACCAATCGTTTAGCCTTCTCCAGCACCATTTCAGCGACTTGCGCATGGCGCTGTGCCGGCTCATCGAACGTCGAACTGATGACTTCGGCCTTGACCTGCCGCTGCCAGTCGGTGACTTCTTCCGGCCGCTCGTCGATCAACAACACGATCAGCGTCACTTCTTTGTGATTCTTCAGGATGGCCCGCGCAAGGGCTTGCAGCAACATCGTCTTACCGGTGCGGGGAGCGGCCACGATCAGTCCGCGCTGACCCTTCCCGATTGGCGTGGTTAAGTCCATCACGCGCGTGCAATATTCTTCGCGGTCAAATTCGAGATTGAGTCGTTCTTCGGGATAGAGGGGCGTCAGGTTGTCAAAGAGGATCTTATCCCGCGAGACTTCCGGGTCTTCGTAGTTGACCTTCTCGACTTTGAGCAGCGCAAAGTACCGCTCGCTCTCCTTGGGAGGCCTGATCTGCCCTGAGACGGTGTCACCGGTACGCAAATTAAACCGGCGAATTTGCGACGGCGAAATATAGATATCGTCGGGCCCTGGGAGATAGTTGGAGTCGGGAGCGCGCAAAAATCCAAATCCGTCCGGAAGGGTTTCCAGAACGCCTTCTCCATAGACGACGCCGTTCTTTTCGGTCTGGCCTTGAAGAATGGCGAAGATAAGCTCCTGTTTCCGCAGATTGGCCGATCCTTCGATCTTGAGGTCACGCGCCACCTCGTTCAGATCGGCGATGGATTTCTGCTTCAACTCCGCCAAATACATGACCTCTCCCTTAGCAGCTTGCATAGCGCTCCTATCGAGCCATCGGCTCTGTTGTCATGAACAAGAACTCACTAGATTGATTGACCATTCGTGGGAACAGATGTGTGTTTGTGTTTGAATCAGCGATATCGTAGTTTTGAGAGGACGATTCGTACGGTGCCTTGGCTACGCACGTTTCATGGTTATGAAGATGCTGCCCCGAGTCTCCGAAACATCTGAGAAATTGACCGTGATCAATGGATATTAGTGGCGTTCGCCTTCTACTTCAATGCTGACCAACTCAGTGTGGTTTCGATTCGAGAAAGATTCCGGAGGTTGAAATTACGTGGAGAGCGATTCGCATCAAATGTGAATGCTACAGCGGATGATACGCATGGCTCCATCCATTGTCAACAGAACAAAACATTTTTCTCCATTCTCCGGCCGTCTCTACGTAAAGCGCCCGCTCCCATTGAATCGGGAAAAGGGCTGTGATACACAGCCTCAAGGAGTACCGACGACTATGGCTGAAGATCGAGATGAAGACAGTCCGGGACGAGTCTTTACGCTATTTGAAGCGAATCAACTCATTCCGCAGCTCCAAACCCACCTGGAGACCGTCAAGCAATTCAAGTCTGTCCTCGTCCGAACGCGCGATGAGGTCCGTAAGGCCTCAGAACAAGCGCTCTATGGAGGCGGAACGTCTGTGGGAACCCAATACGTGATCAGCCTGCAAACGATTAGTTCCAATCTTCACGCCATCCATGAATTGGGTGTCCACGTGAAAGATATCGATCTAGGCCTGTGCGACTTTCCTCACGCCCGTGACGGACGAATCGTGTATCTCTGCTGGAAGCTTGGAGAAACCGAAGTCCGTTGGTGGCATGAAGTGACGCATGGATACAAAGACCGATGCCCCCTTGAAGGCCCTGCCTAAATCCCGTTCATAACGAAATTAGTGAGCCAGACCTGCTCGCGAGGAAAGATCTACAATGAAATTTGTAATTCTTGGTTACGACGGCCCTGAAGGAGAAGCGAAACGGAAAATCCATCGCCCAGCCCACCTCGCCAATCTTGAACCATTAGCGCAACAAGGCCGCGTCATTCTTGCCGGTCCCCTCACAGACAAAGCCGGCAGTTTGATGGTGCTGGAGTTCGAGTCGCAGGCTGAGGCCGAGCACTTCGCCAACCAGGATCCCTATATGGTGAACGGCGTCTTTGAGCGGGTTGAAGTTCACCCGTTCATGCAGGTATTACCCAAATAAGTTGAGCACTTCTGCACTTCACAATATTTCATCTCACCATTCCTTGGCCCAACTAAGATTCAAGCGCTAGCCCTACCTTGGGTGCATTGTCCGTCCAGACATCGCGCGGTATAGTTATACTATGAATCGCTCGATTTTGCTGCCGCTCACACGTCTCACCATGTCGCTATCCATACTCTTTCTCGTTGCTCCTGGCGCCACCGCAACCGAAACCACGGTCGTGGCCGAAGGGCAATATGTCATGGCCGACGGCGATACGTTGGCTATGGCGGAAGACAAAGTTCTGCAACGCGCCCAACGCAAAGCCGTTGAGGAGGCCGGAATTTATCTCGAATCAACTTTCCACGATTACGAATCGGTTCGGAACGGGAAACGCACGCAAATCAGCTCCCTTGAAATTCGAACGCTCGCTGCGGCCATTACCAAAACGGACGTGCTGGAATCCCGGCGCAGCTTTGAGCATGATCGACCGGTTTTCACCATTCGCATTCGAGCCGTTGTGAATTTAGACCAGCTCCAAGAGGCTGTTCGCCGATGGCGGTCCGAAGAGCAATTAGCCGCACATTTCCGACAATTACAAAAGGAAAATGCCGAGCTCAAAGCGCAACTCCGCGAGACACAGGCGCCGCCCTCAGGTGTGCGCACGCTCGTCATCGAGCCACCAGGACGCACAGGCCCGCAGGGACAGGCGCGCCACCTCCTAGAGACTGCCCTCCACTCACACAACCTTCGCCAGAAAATCGACCTGACATCACAAGCCACAACCCTGGATCCTCAGTTCGTAGATCCGTTGATTGTCAGGGGACAGACCTATCTAAAGATGGCTTCTCTGGCTTTTTCCAACAAATCTCGCCCGAGTGAATATTCGGAGTCTATCGACTGTGCTCGAATGGATTTTGACCGCGCCCTCATTTTGGACGCAAGAAATCCGTGGGCACTCCTCGGACAAGGAGATGTGAATACGTGGCTGAATCAGCCGGAAGAGGCCGAAAGGGCTTACTCGCAGGCCTTGGAAATCGATCCGTTTTTCGACATCGCCCGCCAGAGGCTCATTCGCGTTACCACCACTCAGGCCCGCAAACTGGTATCTGCCAAACAATGGGGGCCCGCGATGACGACCCTCAATCGGACCCTCAACTTATCGGTCTCTGAAAGCTGGATCCCTTCTCAAAAAGAGGCCTACCTCCTCCGAGGCGAACTCCATCAAAAGATGAATCAGCCTGCGCAAGCTATTGATGATTTGAGCGTCGTCATCGGCATAGACCCTACGCACCTCCAGGCGCTCTTCATGCGTGGCAAGCTCTACCAGGAACAACTCCAAGGCCGTCTTGCCAAAGAGGACTTTGAGCAAGCCTGCATTCTCGGCGCTTCAGCCGCCTGTGAGCAGCTCCCCTGACCCGTCAATCCAATACAGTTTGACGAGGTGCAGTCCAGGTCAGAATCGGCCGTATCGTGTTTGACAAGGAAAAAGTCTGCCCCCTATAATGTCGGCCAAATTGCAGTCAGAATCACACGCTCTGAGCACACAGTTGGTAGTCCCTAAAGGCCTAATCTAACTCTGCCTTTATAGCCCAAAAGCTCCGGGAGGTGGGCCTTCTGTGAGGTTGCAGAAGGTGTAGAGAAAAGCTTAGAGTGTTGACAGGATTCAAGAGTCAGAACTGAGTCGTTGCTGAGGCCCTTCACCCTTTTGCCCGGAGAGTAAGGCGTAATGAGTCAATACCGCGTGCTTCCAGGACCAGAACACTTTCTGCCCCCCGCTGCCGCCAGTATGGGCATTCGGTTACCGAACCCGGGCGAAGCCCACATCAACGGCGTCATTGTCTCCGAAGAAAAAGCCTATGAAGAGGCTGCCAAGCAATTCTTGATGGCCAAAGTGCCGACCCTCTTCCCTGGGCCCTTGGTGCTCTGGGCTTGGAATGAAAAGGCCGCCAAAAAGGCCACGGCAATCCGCCATCTGTACAACACGCTGAAGGAATGTGTGCAGCCAGGCCAAAAGCCCATGCTGATTCCCATGCCGGACTATCGCCCCAAGTACCCCAAGATCAATCCCGAAGTTGAAATCAACCCCAACCATCCGAATCTGACCATCTGGCACAACAAAATTGACTGCTGCATGTTCATCGGTGTGCATTGCCACCAGGCGAACCTGTCGCTCAAGATTATTCGGGGCGGGACCTCATGCTACACAATTGCAATGTGCGCGCAGGCCGGCCATGAAGACGCGATGCTCTCATTCCGCGATGCATCGGTCGAAAAAATCATGACCCTGGCAGACTGGGTGAGAAAGTTGAAAGGGACAGTCCAACCACGGCTGACGTCAGCCAAGAGCGGGGCGTCAAACTAAATCGTTTGAAACTCCCCGTGCAGTGAAAAGGAGGCTAGGTCCATGGCAGAGAATAAATCCCTCATCGGGACAAAGAATAAAAAAGGACAGACCTTTACCGATACCTGGACGATGATGAACGACGCCCCGCGTACCCCGTCGTTCTATACAGGTAGCGAAGTCATTAAAGAAGCGTTGCGACGCGCCAGTTGCGACGTGATGATTGCCTATCCGATCACCCCGCAGAGTGAAGCAGCGGCGTTGATCGGCGAATTGTTCGCCGAAGGCTACATCGGTGACTACTTCCGCGGTGAGAGCGAATTTGCCGTCATGTCCCAGTGCGCCGGCGCCGCATTCGGTGGCGCTCGCGTCTTTACGACGACCGCAGGCCCCGGCACAATGCGCGCCATGGAAAACTTCCCCATGTGGTCCGGTGCGCGGCTGCCGATTCAAATGATCGTCACATGCCGCGGCATCAACTCGCCGCTCTCTATCCAACCGGACACACTCGAAATCGCGTACTTGTTGAATACCGGAATGCTGGTCTGGCATGCGGAAACCGCACAAGACTTCTTCGACTGGATCCTCAAAGGCTACATGGTATCGGAAGAGCCGGACGTGCACTTGCCCCTCGCGCTCTGCTGCGACGGATTCTTTGTGACACACACGAAGGACGTCGTAAATTTGACTCCGGCCGACATGTGTTTGCCGCCCTACGACCCCTACCGTTCACCAGTCCCCTGCATGGACATGGAATGTCCGCCGGTCCGGATGATGCGCGACCCCTTCGTCATGAAGAGTAACTACATCAGCTACGCCACCCATGCCAGCTGGCAGCAGGAAATCTGGGCTGCGATTGAACGCTCAAGAAAACATACCATCAAGTGGATCAACGGATTAGTCGATACTGAGAATACCGATGCCGAGATCATGATCGTGGCCTCTGGCACAGCCGTCTCACAGGGACGCGAAGCCATCCGCCTCTTAGAGGACGAAGGCATCCGCTGCGGACTGGTGAAAGTAAAGTCCCTGCGCCCCTGGCCGGAAGAGGAAATCCGGGAAGCCACGAAAAACGCGAAGCACATTTTCGTGCCGGAGTTTAACGTCACCGGGTGGCTGGCGAAAGAAATCAAGGCGACGATTCCCAATCACCATCGAGTCCATGCCGGTCCGCGCGTGTGCGGAGGCATGACGATGCCGCCGGAAATCATCGTTCAGGAAATCAAAACAGTCCTCGGGATGAAGACCGTCTCCCTGGCTGGTCGTGGGAGCTGAACAACTTAACGAACGGGCAAGCTACCTAATATTGAACGAGACCCCTTTGAGGAGGCATATATGAGTAAAGAACGTATTCAGATTTCAGAAGCCCTCTACGACATCATGCCGTCTGATTATCAGGACCTGGTCAAGAGCGCGACCTACGGCAAGGAAGATCGTGGCTGGAAAGATATCGGTAACAGCAAGGAACTCATCGAGCAGCACTCACTCTGCGCGGGCTGCCCGGAGTCTATGGCGTTCCGTTATATCCTGGCCTCACTCCCCAATCCAGAAGACACCGTGATGGTTGGTTCAACCGGTTGCACCAGCTTGGTGTTCCCGATGGTGGCTGTCCACAACATTCACTCTCTCTTCGGCAACCAGAACGCCATCGCATCCGGACTGAAGCGCGCCCTGAGCGTCCGCTTTCCAGGCCGGACGAAAGACGTCGTGGTCCTCGCCGGTGACGGCGCCACCGTTGACATCGGCCTCGACATGACCCTTCAAGCCTGGTTCCGCCAGGAAAAGTTCACCACCATCTGCTTCGATAACGAACTCTACGCCAACACTGGCGGCCAGGAGAGCGGACTGATGCAGAAGGGCTTCGTCGCCAAGATGGCTCCGGTCGGCAAGCTGTTTGACAAGGTGCGTTTGCCGGAAATCGCCCGCGAGTCCGGCTGTCACTATGTGGTGAATTGCACTGTCAGCAAGCCATCCCTGGTCGAAAAAGTCATCCGTAACGCCGTGCATATTGCGCGCGAGATCGGCCCGACCTATCTTCAGCTCTATACGCCCTGCATTCTGGAAATCGGGAAGAACAGCATGGAGGGCCTTCAGGAGATGCGTGACTCCGAAAAGCCGACCGAGCGGTTCGCGTACAAGGAATACGTCAGCGAGCCGGCCAAACAATTGCTGGCTGAACTGGCAGCGAAAGATAAAGAACGGAAAGCGGCCGCCAAGCAATTGGCCGGGCAAGCCTAACGAAACCGGAGGTTGTCCATGATTAAGAAGAGACTCAATATCCGGATGTCGGGTTTAGGCGGACAGGGCGCGGTCACTGCAGCCCATGTCTTGGCCATGGCCGCAAACCGGGACGGAAAGTTTTCGATCTCCAACCCGTTCTTTGGAGCGGAGAAGCGGATGGCTCCGGCGGAGAGCTATTGCCGTATCGGTATCGAGCGGATCTACGACCGCGGCGAGTTGGTATTCCCGGATGTGATCCAGGTATTTCACCCTCAGGTCATCACGATGGGCAAGAGCTATACGATGCCATTCTATTCCGGCGTGAAAGAAGGCGGCGTCGTGGTTATCAACTCCGCGCAGCCCCTTCTGTCAGAAGAAGACATTCAGCGGCTCAAAGATTTGAACGTCGCTCTGTTTTATATCGCCGGGACTGAGCTCGCCATCGAAGTCGCTGGCACCGAGCTGTCCACGAACATGGCCATGATCGGATCTGTGGCAGGCATTACCAAATGCGTCTCGATGGAAGCCTTGGATGGCGCGCTTCAAGAGCGCTTCGGAAAGAAGTTCGTCGCGTCAGGCGGTACGGCTTCACTGGACGAAGCGATCAAGAAGAAGTTCGCCAAGAAGGAAATGTTGCTCGCCAAGAATCTGGCCACCGTGAAGGCGGCCTATGAAATCGCCAGCGAATGGGCGGATAAGAACAAAATCGAGTTACGAGTCGGCAATCCTGCCGTAGCCGCGTAAGAGAAGGAACTACGTCGCATGTATAACGTAGCGCAAGTCATCGATGAGAAATGCACTGCCAAGAAGGGCTGCCGCCTCTGCATCATGTATTGCCCGGAAGCCAACTGCCTGGACCTGAACTCCAGCAAGATGGTCGCCGAGGTCAATATTGATCGCTGCAAGGGGTGCGAACTGTGCGTAGTCGTTTGCGACGCCGCAAAGCACAATGCGATTGAGATGCAGGCCGTGAGCGCCACCGGTCAGCTGATGGCGAAAAAAGGCGAGTCAGCAGCTCTAGGACAAGCCTACCAAGGCTAATCCATTACGATGTGAATAACGGGAAGCCCCATAGCGTCCGCGCTATGGGGCTTTTTGTTGAGAGAAGAGGAACCCCATGGACACTGAAGACAACGTCATCAATGAGCTCCTCGCAGAGATCTCCGGTCTGATCACACAATACCCCAAGGCGATTGAGCGGCGCGCGGCGCAAATCCAAGCCTCTGGGAAAGATCCTGAACTCGTCGATAAACTCGTCAAAGCGGCCGATACGATGCGGGATAGCGGGAATCTTTACCTGACCTGGGCGAAGCACTATGCCGCGTTAGCCGACGGCAATACGGATGCTTCTTCAGACGAAGATGAAACTGATGACTTTGACGTCTAAAAAAGACTCCCCCTCTGCAAGAAGTTTTGCTAGAATGGATCCCGCTTCCATGTGAACTCTCCGTTCCCCGGTAGCTCAGTTGGTAGAGCAGCCGGCTGTTAACCGGCTGGTCGCAGGTTCGAGTCCTGCCCGGGGAGCCAAAATATAAAGAGGGCTGACGGCACAATGTCGTCAGCCCTCTTTTCATTTCACCTATCGTTCGTTTAAGCCGCCAGGCTCGCCGACCGTTGATTGAACGCGCGAGCGGCAACCCCGCTTTTCAGAACGATCTCGCAAATATGATCCAGCCGCTCGATATGTTCATAGGCCGACCATGGATCAGCGGCCACGGCGCAGACTCCGTGATTTGCCTGCCCAACGATGTCGAATTCGAGCGCCCCATCTTTCTTCAGTCCAAAACATTCCGCCGTGGCATCTGCCAGATCGCGAGAAAGCGCCGGGAGGGCTGGAACGGTCCGACCGACTCGGGTATAGCGCGAGATCTCGGGAAACTCAGCGCTCATGGCCTGTAAGTCCACTCCCGCATAAATCGCCGCGACAATGTGAGTCGCATGCACGTGGACCACCGTCCGCGTCTTCTTGGAGTCCCGTTGCAGGTTCCAATGCATCCAGAGTTCACCGGACGGTTGCTGTCCATCCCGAACTTTGGGACTCAGTTGATTCGTCACCGGATCGCTCACAATCTCTAATCGAACCACATGCTCCGGATGAACGATCGTTTTCCGCCATCCGGAAGGCGTGATGTAGAGATACTTGCCCTCGCGTTTCCGCATACTGATATTGCCGTCTCTGGTCGTAATCCACCCTCGCTCGTACACCCGCCGCATGACGTCGCCGATTGCTGTTAACATGCCTGCCTCCTTATACGAACTCCCAGGTCCCGTTATCGGTCGCTGGGCGTCCCCGCTTGAGGGGCGATCGTGAGTCGCATCTGTGGAACTTTCAGTCTACGCTCCAGAGCAAATATTGTTTATGATATGGCGAGATGAACCACACAGACCACTTTGCGCCGCCAGCCATACTCCGGAATGCGCATCTCATGACCCTGGCGCCACGGTACTGGCCACGAGATCTCTCACTGAGACAGACCCCTCAGCACAAACGTCTTTTTACCACTGAACCGAAAACGCAGCTCCTCGGATTCTGCCACTGGCAGCCACGTTCCTTGGAATCACCCACACTCATTCTTGTTCATGGACTGGAGGGCTGCGCAGACTCCCACTACATGCGTGGGATAGCCGCAAAAGCCTACCGACGGGGATTCAATGTCGTGCGGCTGAACCAACGCACCTGCGGCGGCACCGAGCACCTTACGCCAACCCTCTATAACAGCGGACTGAGTAGCGATTATCGCGAGATCGTCAAAGAACTGGCGATGGTGGACGGCCTGACGCGCATCTGGCTGGTGGGCTATTCGATGGGTGGCAATCTGGTGCTGAAGGCGGCCGGTGAAATGGGAGGGGCCATCCCAGCCCTTGCAGGAGTGGTGGCCATATGCCCGAACATTGATCCCACCCAGTGCGTAGCGGCCCTGGAGCAACCACGCAACTGGATCTACCACCAGCACTTCCTGTCACGGCTCAAAGCGCGCATGAAACGGAAGGCCGGGCTCTTTCCGGGGAAGTGGGATCTGCGTCCGATGGGCTCGATGCAAACCATCAGCCAATTCGACGACTACTACACGGCCCGCGACGGAGGCTATCGAAACGGAGCCGATTACTATGATCGCGCAGGAGCCCGGCATGTGCTGCATCAAATCGCGGTCCCGACCTTGATCATCACTGCCCAGGACGACCCATTCATTCCCTATTCACTATTTGCTCAACCCGAGCTCATCGGGAATCATTCCATCTCGCTTCTGGCTCCCCGCCATGGCGGACATTGCGGATTCTTCAGCCTGAGCCAAAACGGTGAAGACTCCTACTGGGCGGAGAACAGAATTGTCGAGTTTGTGACTCGCGCGCGGTAACTGACGTGGCGGCCCCAACCAAGAAGCCGCCACCGGGAACGATCAGCTAGGCGGCTCTCTTCAATCGGCGGGGAGCAGTCGCAGCGACAAGCGGGGCACAGGTTCTGACCCAGGTCAGAATGAGCCAGGCAATGGCAGACACAATTCCCACGATAAACATCCAGTTATAGATTCCCTTGGCGAACTTATTCAGAAACGGGCTACCCACCAGCAACAGGACCCCGTAGGCCAAAATCACCGTGACCAGCGTCGTGACCGGAAGAATCAACGCCCGATAGGGCGAGAGCCATTTCCACTCCTCGGGAGGATCGGCCGCCAACTGGCGCGCACCAAGCCAGCCGAGGGCAATAGTGCAACCGTACCCGAGGAACTGGACCAGATCGGAAGCAGCTAACTTTCCCACGGCCGTTTCACGAAACAGCGGAACTTGCCCGAGAATCAGGGCGAACGCACACGAAAGCATCATCGCCACACCATATTGCATCATCCACGTCCGTGCTTTCATCGTAGACCTCCTGCTGGTCGCGGGAAGAATCACCCGTGCCGTAACAAGCATATCATTCCACCGGCGATTTCATAGAATCAACGTGTTATGCGCGCACGCGGTGAGCCTGAGTCACGGTCCGGTCAGATGGATTGGAGATAGGTGCGAACGTCCTGGACATAGGTTTTGAAGGGATCGGGCATTGGGAACGGGGTACGCCCGTTGACCTGGAAAATCGACCAATTGATGACATAGGCCGGGAAGAATCCCTGGTCCTGAGTCTGATCCTCAAAGGCCTCAGGTGAACCCGCCGCTAGGATATGGCGAACCAGCTCTCCCCGGCCGAAGGCGCGCGTGTTGCGTGGAGGATGTTCCATCGCCAGCGCAATCGCCTTGTCCGTCGTCATGCGAGGCACCCGCCCCTCTTCGAGCAGCCCGAAATAGAGACCACGGTCCGCATGCAGATTATGATATTCGAGATCGAGACTCTTGAGCGCCGGATCCTGCCAATCCAGCTGTTCGGCCTCGCGAAAGGATTCGAGTAGCCACAATTTTGAGGCCCAGTCGACCCGGCCGACCAGCTTGGCATAGTCGCCGCGCAAATCCGTCAGAACCGATTCCCACTGGTCGAGCACCCAGTCCGTTTCCTCATCCTGCCCGGCGTAGGCCTCTCGTGCTGCCGCGAGAAATTGCTCTTGAATATCGATCGCCGAGATTGTCTTGCCCGACTGCAACCGCACAATCCACTGGCGCTCTTGATCCTGCGAGATTTCTTGCAGCGTTTCGACCGGCTCGTCGAGCTCCACGCCGGCCGGCGCCTTTCCCTCTTCGATCAGCTGCAACACCAGGCCCGTCGTGCCCATTTTGAGCGCCGTGGCCACTTCGGCCATATTGGAATCGCCGAGAAGCAGGTGAATGCGCCGGTATTGATTGGGATCCGCCAACGGCTCGTCCCGCGTGTTCACGATCGCGCGGTTCTGCTGCACCCACTCGAAGAAATCGTTCACGATATGATCGGCCCGCTGCGAAATCTGGAACGGCATCAAGGTCTGGGAGGACCGTTGCCGAAGCGCCCCACGCGGCACAATCAGGCGATCCACCTGAATCCAGGCATCCTGCGGATTCGCCGCGCCGATACGGCCGGATCCGGTGAAAATCTGTCTGGTAACCAGAAAGGTCACGAGAGGACTCAACCCCCTCCGGCTGAAGGGAAACCGGCGGGTGACCAGATAGTTCTCGTGCGATCCAAAGGTTGCGTCCGTTTCATGATCGATATTGTTCTTGATGAGCGAAATGGTCTCGCCGAACCCCAAGGCCTCGATCGCTTCCTGTAGTAATTGATCCCCGGCCCGATCGACCGCGACGAGATCAACGAGCGACTGACATTCGGGCGAGGCATATTCGAGGTGCCCCATGTCGAGATACATCCGCCCGGCATTCGTGAGGAAGCCCCCGTTCCCGGGAGGCTCATCATGCCCGCGATGGTGCAGGTCGAGCACCCCTCGGTGCTGAACCTGGAACAGATAATCCCGGATCTGGTTGGCAAACCATGTCGGGGAGTGATCGGGCCGATCCTGATTGACGAGAAGTCCGTACTCCGTTTCAAGCCCGAATATCCGGTTCAGCATGTTGGCGCGCCCCTATCGTACGCGCGAACTCGATGATCATACATCTGGCTGGCACCCCACGCCGGCGAGTGCTCGGGGCCTTCCCGATACACCAATAGTCCGTACTCCGTTTCAAGCCAGCACATACGGTTCAGCATATTAGCGATTCACGCCGGTCTGAAAGTCACCGGGAAGCAAGCGCGCGAGTTCGGCCGGCTTCAGCGCACGATACTTTGAGGAACCGACCTGCTGCCGGTCCAAGACCGCGCATTCCAGCGTCTTATCGGCCAGCACCTCACGCAGATGCGCGAGCAACGCGGCCTGATCAGGAATCGATGCAACCGCTTCTCGACGAGTCTCCTGCCCTCCATCAGCCGGCACCTCTGCCGAATCCTGTTGATGCGCGAGCGACCCGATTGCCCAGGTACGCAACGCCAGCACTAAACCCTGCTCAAGCGTGCAGGGAGACGGCTTCTGCGCCTTCAGATACTCTTGCATCCGCGCTTGTGCCTGCTTCGTCGCGGCCAGCACGGCATACTCCTTGAGCTCTTCAAACGTTCCGTCATAGTTGATCGTGAGCAGCGTATCCTTCTCCGGTTTCTGGCTCAACTCGGCCAGCAGAATCCTGACGATGAACGGCGCCTTATAGACTTCTTCGAAGGCCTGCTTGATGACCGGAGCAATTCCGTATTTCACCAGGCGCGAACCGGTCACGTCGGACGGCGATCGATTAAACCCCTCGGTGTGCGCCATCTCCAATAGACTGAACCGGAGTTTTTCCAGATCTGCCGGATGCCCCATGCCTCCCAGAGCGATGCGGTCATAAATCTCGTACAACTTCGACGTTCCCTTGCTGACCGTCGTCAGGAGCAGGCCCCCGTCGTAGCCCAGCGCCACCACAGGACTCCCCTGCCTGAACTGCTCATCGAGATAGGTCCGACGATTGCCGACCGCTTCGACCCACCGGTACGGTTCTTCATACATGGCGCACCACCTTAGATTCGCAAGATAGATTCAATCGACTCTTACCCGTCCGGCAACTGCCGACTGATCCAAGCCATCGACAGCGTGCTTCATGCATGGCGCACCACCTTGGACTCAAAGAGGGGTTTCAACCGGTCGTCAGGAACTATCCGCACTCCGTCTTGCGTAATTAATTTGATAATCGGATAGAGGCTGGACTCGCGATTGACGCCGCCCGTGGCCGAATCAAACTCGGCGGCACTGGTTAAGAGACGCAACGCCTGCACGGTCGCCTCTTCCTCCGTCATCGTAGCCAGGGAGCGCTCGCCCCAGGTGTTCACATAGTGCAGAATGCCGCGGATCGTCGGCGATCCGGATCCCGACACCGCATAATCAACCCCTTCGAACTCAGCGCCGAGAATGTCGTAGAAAAATATCTTGGCCGCGCCCTGTTCGAAATCGTACCCGGCAAACACCGGCACCACGGCGCCGGTTCCCGCCAAGGCCGCCGGCACATTCTCCTTCAAGAGCTTCGATACCGCACGCAGCTTCCCCTCAAAGCTCAACTCCTGAAGCTGAGTCCGCCGGTAGTATTTGAACGAGTGCTCCAATATCCGCACCATCTCATAGGCCGTAGCAGGAACCCCCGCGATGGCCATGACACTATGACGGTCGATTTCGAGGACCTTGTCCGTCCGATCGTACATCACCATGTTGCCGGCCGTCGCTCGGCGATCCCCAGCGACGAGGACGCCATCGCGATACTTGAACGCGAGAATCGTCGTCGCGCTCGGCAGATCGACTCCCGCTCCGGCAACCGTCGGCTGGCCGAATTGATAGCCCTGCTCCTTCAACAGCTGAAACAAATCTCCCTGCATCCCCATGTCACCACCACGCCTTCCTGGTTTACTCTCCCTTTTCCTTCAAGACGGGACGCCGGGGTTAGGGCTCACTGCGCGCGTCCACCGAGGGCCTACGCCTATTTCACCCACCCGCCCTCGCGGCGCCAAGACGCCGCGTTTTCCCAACGGGCCGCGCGTTGCGCGAGCACAAGCCCTGATTCGGTGCCCCGTCACTCCCCCGTCCGCTGTCGGTACCGCTCAGCCTGCTTCGGATCGACCTTCTTCATCCGCTTCATCAAACTGTCCTTGTCTGGCGACCCGGTATCGGGACGCCGCGGCCCGCCGCCCTCTTCCGACGGGCTCGGCGCCTTCGGCATCGGATCAACCGGTCCCTCCCGTCGCTCAGGCATCATCTGGTAGATCATGACTGTGATTCCTTTCTTATCCTCCAGGCAGCCACGGCCTCGGCCGGAGAGGCCGCCTGTTCAAAAATCTCGGCACAGACCCGCACCTCGATCGGATCGAACAGGTCGCCCATCTCCAGCGTCTTGCCCCTTAACCCGCCTGAGAACTGAATACGCTCCCACTGCATCGACTTGATCTGATCGGGAAACCGCCGCACACACAGGCCCCGCAACCCACCGCGGGTATCGTGAGGACCGGCGGACAGGGCCTGCTCAATGTCGGCCTCCGTGGTCATACGCCAGGCCTTCCCCTCGGCTTCCAGCCCGAGGTACAGTCCGCGGTCGGCGTTCAGATTGTGGTACTCGAGATCCAGACTCGCCAGCCAGGGATCATCCCAGCCGATCCGCTCTTCCCGTACAAAGGTCTCCAGCAACCACAACTTCGTCACCCAATCGAGCTTACCGACCAATTGACTGCGATCCTGCTTGAGCAGCCCCAGGGTCTCACCCCATTCGCGCAGCACCCAGTCCGTCTCGGCATCCGCGCCGGCCAGCATGCGCCTGGCTGCCGTATAGTACTGTTCCTGAATGTCCAGACCGGAAAGAGCCGGCCCCTGCTTCTGGCGCACGGTCGCCTTGAGGTCGGGATCCCGCGAAATCTGCTTCACCGCCGAAACCGGATCGGCCAGTTCAATCGCAGGTGCAGCCCCCCGATCGATCAACTCCAGTACCAATTGCGTTGTGCCGACCTTCAACGCCGTCGCATACTCGCACATATTCGCATCGCCGATGATCAGATGCAGCCGTCGATACTTCTCCCGAACGGCGTGCGGCTCATCCCTGGTATTGAGAATGGGCCGGTTATGCATCGTATCGACGCTCAGATCCGTCTCCATGAAATCGGCCCGCTGTGAGAGCTGATACTGCCCGGGAACGAAACCGCTCTCCTGCGCCTCGATACCGACTTTACCGGCACCAGCAATCACCTGACGACTGACTAAGAACGGCAGGAGACCTGCGACCAGTTGCTGAAACGGGATTGAGCGCGAGACGAGATAGTTGTCATGGCAGCCATAACTATGGCCATGGAGATCGGTATTGTTCTTATAGAGCTGCACATGCGGACCACCAAGGGTTCGATTCCTCCGCTCGGCCGCGCGTTGCACCACCCGCTCTCCCGCTCGATCGTGCGCGAGCAAATCGCGCAAGGTCCGACATTCGGGGCTGGAATACTCCGGGTGCGTATGGTCGTTGTAGAAGCGGGCGCCGTTCGGCAGCACCAGGTCGCTTTTCATCTCATGAAATGAAAAGGGCCGGTGCGCATCGATCTTGGCGAAGTCGTCTTCTTCTTTATCCTGTTGGAGCCCGGACACCCGAAACCCCCGGGCATCATCGTGCGGATCTTCTCCGCCATAATCCCAGCGCCGTTCGAACGACGCCGTCAGATGCGCGCGCACCAGCTCCATGGACTCGACGACCGGATCTACCTCAT
Source organism: Nitrospira sp. (assembly GCA_030653545.1). Classification (NCBI taxonomy): domain Bacteria; kingdom Pseudomonadati; phylum Nitrospirota; class Nitrospiria; order Nitrospirales; family Nitrospiraceae; genus Nitrospira; species Nitrospira sp. Next base: position 200,396 of record JAURZE010000024.1, read on the forward strand.
CGAGATCCTCGCGCGTAATCCCGTACTCTGTTTCTATGCCGAAGAGACGCAACATTAGATAATCTGATTGATCAAGCGCTCTTCCGTCTGCCGACCGCGCCGGAAGGACGACACGCCGACGACCTGCTCCGGATGATGGTCGAGCAGCTTCAACCATTCTTCCGCGGCATCATCGGGCGGCAGCATCTCCCCTTCTCGGAACTCCTCCAACACGGACTCGGAGAGATCTTTCGCGAGAAGCCCTGCCGACTGGCCGGATTGGATCATGCGATCGATCGCCTTTTCCTTCGCGCGCTGGACAATGGAGGAAAGAATCGCCCCGCTTACGAGATCGCCCCGATAGAGTACCTTGTTCTGGCCGCTCCGGAGGCGGATGGAGAGCAACCGGTTCTCATCCGTCCGTTTGTAAATCTGGTCGATCACCTCATCGGCCAGCGAGACAAAGGCCTTCGCCTTGTCCCCGCCTCGTTCGGCCACCAGCGCCTGATCCAGCGGTAACTCGTTGGTCAGATAGACTTTCAAAATCTCGGCGGCCGATTCCCGATTCGGGCGGCTGACCTTGATCTTGCGATCGATGCGTCCCGGACGCAGTACGGCGGGATCGATCAGATCCGGCCGATTCGACGCGAGAATGATCACGACATCCCGCAACGATTCGATCCCGTCCATCTCTGAGCAAAACATCGGAACCAGCGTGCTCGAAATATTGAACGAACGCGACGCCCGTCTCGTCCCTAGAATCGACTCGGCTTCGTCGATGAAAATAAACGGGAGCGCTCCCTCACGGCGGCGGGCTCTGGCCTTGGCGAAAAGGTCGCGCACCATCCGCTCCGACTCGCCGAGCCACATATTCAGAATCTCGGGCCCTTTGATATGGAGGAATGCGCCGCCGGTGATCGCAGGCAACGTCTCTGTTTTCCCGCCGGCAGCCATCGACTCGCTCACGAGCTTCGAGAGACTGGCTGCGGCAGCCTGGCCGATCAGTGTTTTCCCGCAGCCCGGCGGGCCATAGAGCAGGAACCCCTTGGGTTGCGTGAACTTGAACTGCTGGAACGTCTCCGCATGCAGCAAGGGGTATTCGATCGCCTTGCGAATCGCGCTGATCGCCTCCTGCTGGCCGCCGATCTGCTCCCACGTGACCGTCGGCACTTCGTCGAGGACATGGGTCTTGGCTTTCCGGTCCTCCAGCTTCTCGATTGCAATCCGGTGGCCCGGGTCGATCCGCAATTCATCGCCGGCCTTCAGCTCCACCCCCACAAGGTCGCTCGACCGCTGGAGGATCATGGATTGGCGGCCCATCTCCTGCTCGAAACGCAACCGCCCGTCCGGCAATGCTTCCGTCAACTTGAGCACCGGCCCGTTCAGGTCGTAGCCCAGCGTCTTGATGACCGCATAGGCTTCGTTCACGAGAATTTGCGCACCGATCTTTAAGTCCGCATTCGCCACACGGGGATCCACATTCGCATAATACTCGGCCCCGCCGACGATGATCCTCGCCAGGCCTTCGCCCGGCAGATCGAGCAACGTGCCGATCCGGTTGGCCGGCGCCGTCAGCTTCGCCACGACCTCGCTGATTTTTTTGAATTCGGCCTCCCGTTGCTGCTGACTGGCGGCCGCCAGCATGACGGAGTGGCGGAGCTTGTAGAGGATCTGTTGGCGCGGATCGTTCTCAGGAAAAGAGGCGAGGCATTGTTCGATCAACTCAAGCGGGTCGGGAGTGGTTGAGCCCGTCCGCTTTCCTGCTCCCGCGCCGGATGTGCCGGTCTGCCCTATATCGTCTGGTCGGTGGTCGCTCATAGCAATCTCCAGGTTGGTCAGGCGTCATCATAACAACATGTCGAAGCCGGACGCTACCAGCGTTAATTGACCGCCTGGAGGGTAAGAGGCAACTGTTGCCGTTTATTGGCGCGGATAATGTCGAGCGTCACCTGATCGCCGACCTTATGCGCTTCCATGATATCCATCATGTCGTCGATCGTCTCGACCGGCTTCCCGTCGATCGCCACGACAATGTCGCCGAGCTCGATGCGCCCGGCTTGCGTCTCGCGCGCCCCCCGCAGCCCGGCGCGATCGGCGCTCCCGCCCCGTGACACTTTTCCAATCACCAACCCTTTGATCCCCCATCGTTTGACGATGGAATCGGGCACCAGCGACACACCCAATCCCGGCCTGATGAGCTTCCCGTGCTTGATCAACTCCGGCACGATGCGATTGACGGTATCCACCGGTACCGCGAAGCCGATGCCGGCATAGGCGCCGCTGGGGCTGACGATTTGCGTGTTCACGCCGATCAACCGCCCGCTGCTGTCGAGCAACGGCCCCCCGGAGTTGCCGGGGTTGATGGCCGCATCGGTTTGGATCACGCCCTCGATCGTCCGGTTCGACATCGACTTGATCGTGCGTCCTAGAGCGCTGACCACTCCTGTGGTCAAGGTATGGTCCAGCCCGAACGGATTGCCGATCGCCAGGACTTTCTGCCCGACCCGCAAGTCGTGCGACGCCCCGATCGCCAACGGCTCCAGGAGATTCTCAGAAACCTTGATCTGCAACACTGCGAGATCATGGTCCGGATCGGCCCCGACAATCTTGGCTTGATGTTCGCTCCGGTCGGCCAGCGTGACCTTGATGGTATCGGCCCCGTAGATGACGTGGAAATTCGTCACAAGATAGCCCTGCTTACTCCAGACAAATCCGGAGCCGGACCCCTGCGGGACTTCCATCGTATCGAAGGACCAGACATCTCGTTGGATAGCGGTGTTCGCGATGAAGACCACCGACTTGGTGGCCCGCTCGAACACCGCCATGGTCGCGCGTTCGTCGGGACTCAATTCAGCCGGTGCAGGAGCGACCGGTCGAGGCTTGCCCTCAACTCCGTCGTAGGTCCCGCCCAGCGGTTTGCCCCAGTCGGCCGCAGTGACGGCCGTGCTTAACGCAAGCACACTGGCTCCCGCTATCGCACGAGCAAGCCCTCGCATCCAGCGCCGCAGGTTCATCGTCACTCACCGATGATTTGGTAGATCAGTTCGCGCGTGCGGGAGCGCGTGTCAAAATCGACCACGACCACTTGCTGCCAGGTGCCCAGCAGAAGCGCCCCGTCGGAAAATGGAATCGTGATAGACGGCCCTTGCAGCTGCCCGCGGAGATGGCTGTGCCCGTTATCTTCACCGGCATTTCTCGTATTGTGCTGCCAGGCGGGATCGGCCGGCACGGTGCGATCCCAAAAGGCCTTCGTATCGGCACGGATACCCGGCTCGTCCTCGATGATCATGATCGACGCAGTCGTGTGCTTCACAAACACCGTGGCGATACCGGCGCTCAGACCGGACTCAGCGACGGCGGCCTGCACCGATTTCGTCAGATTCTCGATATGCGTATCGCCCTGCATATTCACGCGAGAGGTCACGGTTTTCACAGACATATCACCACTCCATCTGCCGGAGAAATCGCCGGTCGCCAGGCGAGAGCCGGCAACCCCGCGCTTCTTCCAACACCCGGTCGAACTCGCCGCCAGCGGCCAACCCGCGAAGCGCAGACATGACCGCCCGACTCAAGAGGCCTTCCTGCTGCAGCTTTTCCAGATAGGCAAACGCATCGGCGAGCGTTTCCCTCTTCCGTCTGTAGTAATCGCGCCCGCGCTGCTGATTGCTGTAGGCTTCAAACTGTTCGCAGGCGACCAGAATCTCCGCTAACTGCTTCACCCAAGCCGGGGCGGCCGCCAGCTTCTCGGGATAGTAGTAGTACAACATCACCCGCTGCATCCAGGGCTCCCACCGCACGCCCATCTGCTTGATCTCGCCGCGCACCGTTCGCAGCCGGCGGGAAAGGCGCCGGGAATACCCGAGGCGCATCTCGACCTGCTCCTTGGCCCACGCCGTCATCGGAATGCCGGCCGCATCGAGCTCGACTCCGTATTGACGCAGGAAGGCTTCGGTCTCCCGTCCATACGCCGTCTCCGGATGTAGGGCTCGCCATTCACGCGGCCTGGTCGGAATGCCATGCGCTTTGGCCCAGGACCAGATTTTCCCGAACAGCACACGATCGAGCCCCGCCCGGCCCAAATCATGCAAAACACAAGCAATCTGATACTGGCGCACTCGCGCAGCGTCATGCCCCAAGGCAGCGGCCACTGCCGCGCACATGCGCGCCGTGCGAACGGCATGCGGCCGGTCGTACCCGCGGATGATGCGGCGAGGAATCGTCGGATGCGGATAGTCGTAGAGGCGCAGCAGCTGAGCCGCGAGAGCTTTGGGAATCAACAACGGGGCGCGAGAAGCTGTAGAAGTCATGCGTAAAAAGATCGGAAGGAGACGGCTATCGACTGCGCCGAGAATAGCGTTCGGCGAAACGAGGTGTCAAGGCAACGCACGGAGTAACCGGTGTACCCGGGGGCTCGATCAATCCAACGGTTTTTGTTATGCTCCGCGGCGTCCTTCCGTAGTCAATTCCCCTGAATCCTGAGGCGCATGATGCAATGCAGAGAATCGCTGTTCACATGGCTGGTTGGCGCGGCGCTGAGCGTCGGGGCAATCGGTTTCAGTACGGACTCGACGGCGTCCCCTGTCGACCAGCTCACCGATCTGACCGGAAAGGTCACGGTCATTGTCACGCTCACCGGGCGCGACAATTTTACGAGCGAATATCGCTATGACGTCAGTGTCCGCAATATGACCGCCGATCCGCTGATCGCCGACTCCCTGATCATCACCCTCGACAAGATTACGAACCTGGCTGGCGAAGACCATGAAGCGCTGAAAAATGAAACGTTTCTCAGCCGGTTTGATATCCTCGGGCAGGATGGAGAAACCGAGGAGGGCAAACCCTTCTTCCGTATTCCACCAGGCAGTACCGCGGACTTAGGCCCGCAAACCAATAGCCGCGCCGCCGCCGTCCGGATCCGCAACCGAGATTATGTCTCGGTCTTCACGCCGGCCTTCAAGGTCTATGGCAACAAACGGCCACCGCCCGAACCGAAACAGCCGATCGCCCAGGCACAGCCCGCTCCCCCTCAACAACGTCAGACGGACAAGCAGACCGAGAGACTGCTTCAGTTACTGCTCAAGAAGGGCGTCATTACGGAAGAAGAATGGCGCAAGGCCAACCAACCATGACTGATCCGACATGCAAAGCCTGTCAGGGAACCTGGCCGCGCGCCGACCACTTCATCGCCGACCTGGGACTGTCTCAGGCCTACTTGCACGACGACCAATTCTTTAAGGGCTGGACCGTCGTCGTCTTCCGGCGCCATGCGACCGAACTCTTCCAGTTGGCCCCCACGGAGCGGATGCAGTTGATGGAGGAAGTCACCCTGGTGGCCAAGACGCTGGCGCAGGTTTTCGATGCCAGGAAAATCAACTACGAGCTGCTGGGCAACCAACTCCCCCATATCCACTGGCATCTCATCCCCCGCCTGGCGACCGACCCGGCCCCCTTGGAACCGGTCTGGCGGGTGCAACATGAACCGATCCGTCCGACCGCCCAAGAACTCCAGGGCAGCATTGAACACATCAAAGGGGCGATGGCTAAGCTGCGCTAGGTCATGCACACGCCGCATTTTGCCATTCCTAAACAGCCTGCCTTGCCCGACCGGATGCTATAATACCTCCCATCCATACCCAGTTCAGGAGGGGCACAGATTTCGATGCGTCGCCGTGCAGGGCTCGTGACTATCCTTATTGTTCCGCTCCTCTTCGAACTTCACGGCGCGTCGTTCGCCCAAACGCCTGACGAACAGACCGCGGATCCACCCGTTCTCGAATCTCCAGCGCCACCGCCCCAGCCCCCGCAACAAGACGAGCATCGCCTCTCCGAATGGACAGAACAAGAGCGCAACAATGCCGTCTTCATGCTGAGCGAGTTGCGTGGACGAGTCAGAACGTTTCCCGCCAGCGCCGAAGACCGCCTCAAGTTGGCGCAAGAACTCTATCGCGTCGGCGACCTCGACGCCGCACTCGACGAATGCCGCATCGCGCTCAAACTGCAACCGAGCCATGCCGAAGCGTTGCTGCAACTCGGCATCATACTCATGGCGAAACAGGATGGACGCGCCGCCGCCACGGCCTTCATGGAAGCCATTCTCCTCAACCCCGAATTGACTCATGCGCACTACAGTCTCGGCAGCGTCCAGTACTCGCTCGGCAATATCAAAGCCGCGATTCACTCCTATCGACGGGCTATTGAACTGCAACCGCACTTCCCCGACGCCCGTTATCGGCTTGCACTATTGCTGAAACTGACGAATCGCGATCAGGAAGCGGCACAGTTCATGGAAGAAGCGGCCCTCGGCGGGGTCCCGCAGGCGCAGTTTTTTTCAGGCAATGCCTACAAGAGCGGGCAGGGCGTTGCCAAAGATCTGGCCCGGGCCATCTTCTGGTGGACCAAAGCGGTTGAACTCGGCCACCAGCCGGCCGGCGACGCCCTCGCCAAACTCCGGCGGCAAGCCCTCTCGACCGACCAGGCAGATCGACGGCGCACCGACGCACTCGAAGGGTTTCATGCCTACCGCGCCCGGCTCTGGGAGGAGTTTCCTGATTACAGCCGGTCTGGCGACCAAGACACATTGGGAGTGACGTTACTCAAGAGCCATCGCCCAGACGAAGCAATTACCATGCTCCTTCAAGAGAGCTATGCGTTGAGCGACGTGGCGTTGAACGAGCTGGCCGCGCTCTATGAAGCCGGGCTCGACCAGCACCTCGCCCCCTTCGACAAAAAGCTGCTCCTCTGCATGGAGACCATGGCCGGCGAGGGATTTGCGCCGGCGAAGAAAGCGCTCGCGCGCATCTACGGCCGCGGCCTCGGCGTGGTGCCGGACCGAGCCAAGGCGAAAGCCTCGCTCAAAGGCCTGCCAAAGCAAGACGCCAAAGCCCTGATGGATGAACTGAACCTCCAGTAATTCATATGCTCGACTGGCACAAACTCTGGCGGCACTTCATCACCTCGCTGCCCCTTCAGGCGCTCACGATCGGCGTGCTGGCAACCCTTCTGGCCCGGCTGCTCTGGCTCATTGCGCCCGCGACTGTCAGCGCCCTCGATTGGACGGTCTACGATACGTGGCTCCGCCACCGCGCACCGGTCGCCGTCAGCCCCGCGCTGACGATCGTCGCGCGCGATCCCGTGAGCGAAGCACAGTTCGGGCCCGGACCATGGGACCGGGCCGTCCTGGCTCAGCTGATCACCACGGCCCATGAAACCGGCGCAGCCGCCATCGGGATCGACCATCGCCTCAACCACGCCAGTCCCGCCCACCTGGGCGGGGCCGCCAGTGACGCGCTGCTCCTGGAAGCGACCACATCTGCCGGCCACGTCGTCACCGTCTTCGATGACGAGGCCCCGCCGACCTCGGATGCCATCATTCAAGGGCATCTGACCCTGTCCCCCCATAGCGATCACGTGGCTCGCGCACTGCCCCTCTTCATAGAACACGGCTCTCCGCCTCTCCCCTCATTCGGACTGGCGCTGTTCTCCCTCGCGAAACGCCAGCCGCTTCCTCACGAAACCGCAGAAACCCGCCTCGTGAACGTGGTCGGCAATGGAACCCTGGCGGATTTGCCGACCATTCCGCTCTCCACCGTATGGGAAGCGATCCATCATCACGACAGTACCGCGCTCGACGGATGGTTGAAGGGCAAGGTGGTCGTCATTCTGTCTCAGGTCCCCTCACAGAACCTCTGGCTGCTACCGACGGGACAATCCGTCGACGGCATGACCGCGCATCTCCAGTTCCTCAACAGTCTGCTCACTGAAACCCGCCTCTGCCAGCTCGGGCCGCTCGGACGCGCCGGCGTCACCATGATGTTCGCCTCGCTCATCGCCTGGTGTCTCCTGCGATTTCACGGTTCCATCAGTCTGGTGTTCGCCGCCGGAGCCATCGCCCTCTATGCCGCCGTGACCGCCGTCGTACTTGGCGGACTGCATCTCGTGTTGCCGGCAGCCCTCCCGCTCACTGCCGCGCTCATGGTCCTGCTCGGCACCACCGCCTGGACACACCTCACGGCAGGCCAACGTCTGGTTCTGTTGGAGCGAGACATGCTCCGCATCCAACAGGATGCCGCCGCCGTGCGGGAAGCCCTCGTGCTGCGGGAGAATCGCGCCGAAGCCTTGCAGGAAGACTTGGACGCAGCCAAAGCAGCCGCCGCGCAATCGGCCGGTCAGCGGCAGGATCTCGCCCACGCCACCGAGTCCCTGCGAGCCGAACTGGCCGACGTCCAGATGCAGGAACAGACCGCCCGCGAACAACTCGAACGATTGGAGCGGCAACTCCACGATCTGCGCGCCGCCGGTTCAGAATCCGGTACGGTCGGCGACGCGGCGCTTAACCAGTTGTCCATTGAATGCCGCCAACTCGGGATCGTTACCAGAGACGCATCGCTTCTGCGCCTGTTCAGAGACGTAAAGAAGGGGGCCGGATCGCCGCTCACCGTTCTACTGCTCGGAGAACCTGGCACCGGCAAAGAACTCTTCGCCCGCGCAGTCCATCGGCTCAGCCCAAGATCGAGCCGGACCTTCATCGCCGTGAATATGGCGGCCATCTCGCCCGAACTATTTGAAAGCGAACTCTTCGGCCACACCAAGGGCAGCTTCACCGGCGCCGCCGCGGACCGGCGCGGCTACTTCGAGTTGGCCCACCATGGCACGATCTTTCTTGATGAAATCGGCGATCTGCGACTGGATCACCAGAGCAAGCTGCTCCGGGTATTACAGGAGAAGTCCTTCTACCGTGTGGGAGCGACCACCCCGACCACCGTGGATGTGCGCATTGTCGCCGCGACCAATCGCGATCTGCAGCGCGGAGTCTCGGAAGGCTGGTTCAGAGAAGACCTGTACTTCAGATTGAAGGGATTGGTATTCAGGCTGCCACCGCTCCGCGAACGGGCCGCCGATATTCCGCTTCTCGCCGACGTCTGCCTCGCCGAGATCGCCACGCAGATGAGCCGACCGGTCCCCAAACTCTCCAACGACGCCCTACGCCTGCTGACCGAGCATGACTGGCCGGGCAATGTCCGGGAATTCCGTCATGCCCTCGAACGAGCCATCGCCTTAAGTGATGAACCGGTACTGACGAGGGCAGCCTTCTCCCTGGAAGGGTCCGTCGAGACTCAGGCTCCCAAGGGATCGAGCGGGGCGACCGTGCTTCCTGAACCAGCCGGGGATGCCGCCGTGCTGAGCTGCCTCCGGCAGCACGGATTCGACATGCAGGGCACGGCGAAGGCCCTCGGCTGGGACCGCAGCACCGTGACGCAGCGATTGAAAGGCCTCTGCTTCCAGGCGCTCGTCGACTCCCGCGGCGACCAGGCGAAAGCCGCCCTGTCCATCGCCGGCGATCCAAGCCACCTGAGAACCGTTGAACTGAAGCTTCTGGACTACCATAGCCACCTCCTGTCGGTGATCGCCCCCTTCAAGACCGCCGAGGAAGCCCTGGCCGACTGCAGACGCCGCTTCAAGAACCTGCCAGACCGGCACTTTGCCTCGGTCGAAACCCTCGTACGAGATCACTTTTCCAAGATTCCACGCCCCTAACTCCCGCATCGAGCCGCACCGCACCCCTTCCTGAGACCTGCCAAGCGCACCGCCCCGCCCCAGGGGAAGAATCCGCGTAGTCAGAATCAGATTCCCTCTCAACATAATCGCCACAGGTCATGAGGCAGTGTAGCGGCCCGCCCCTACACTTATACAGAATCGGCGGTTCAAGGATCCTACAATCCACCGATTATCAAGCTTTTTCCACATACCGACAGCAGACGTACCACGGCACCCGGATTGCACATGACCACGCGCCCACTTAGGACCATTTTTTATTTCTTGGACGTATCCATGACACCCTCTTCCTTCATTCATGAACTCCGCTTCACCCAGGTATCTCTCGCGATCACCACAACCGCCGCTGCGATACTGATCTGGTCGACCGGGACGATCGCAAAGACCGCCCTGGCTCAAGGTCACGTCGAGGATCTGCTGGAAGCCCTGCTCTTTGGGTCGCTCGCCGGATTCTTAGTCTACGGCAACCTCTGCTACCAGTTGGCGCGGCTTGGACAGCTGAAGCGGGATGCCGCGTTCCGCCTGGCAGCCTTACAGCCAACCAAACCCTTCGATCCCCTGTCAGCCCCGGCCCTTACTGTGCTGGTGCCTTCATACAAAGAAGAACTCCCCGTCATCCGGCAAACACTGTTGTCCGCCGCACTCCAGAACTACCCGAACAAGCGAGTCGTGCTGCTCCTCGATGACCCGCCTGCCCCCAAAACCCACTCCGATCGAGCTGGCTTATGGGCAGCGCGCAATCTTCCCTTTGAATTGCAGGCCTTGCTCGACGAACCAGCCTCCCACATCACCCAGGCTCGGGCGGCATTCCTGGCTAGACGGGCACATCACACCGTCACCGTCAGCGACGAATGCGTCCGGCTCTCAGATTGTCTCAGGCTGGCCACGCAGTGGTTTGAAACCCAGGCCAAACACTCCTCGACCGAGACCCACACCGATATCTGGTTCGTAGAACATGTGCTCACCCAATCCGCCGAGTCCTACCGGGAACAGAGCGCGCAGTGGTTCGCCCGACGCAGGGAGCCGGGCCTGGTCTCCGACGAGCAAGTCCTCGGCGAAATCGAGGATGCCTATACGGAACTGGCGGCCCGTTTTCAGGTTGAGTTTGATGTCTTCGAGCGGAAGCAATACTGCAACCTATCCCACGAGCCCAACAAGGCGATGAATTTGAACAGCTACCTGGGCCTCATGGGCCGCCGCGTCCGCCCGGTGGTCCGCCAGACCGGGCTTGCCCTGGAGGAAACCGCCTCACGAGCCGGCAGCCGCCTGATCCCCAATACGCCCTACGTCATCACACTCGATGCCGACAGCCTCTTGAAATCCCACTATGCCAGCACGCTGGTCCGACTCATGGAACAGCCGGACTATGCGCGGGTAGCGGTCGCCCAAACGCCCTACAGCGCCTTCCCCAACGCACCGGGCGTGCTGGAGCGGACCGCCGGAGCCACGACCGACATTCAGTATCTCGTCCATCAGGGCTTCACCTACTTCGGCGCCACCTTTTGGGTCGGCGCCAATGCCTTGCTGAGAAAGTCGGCGCTCGAAGAAATCTGCGTCGAATCGAACGAAGACGGGCACACCGTTCACCGCTATATCCAGGACCGGACGGTCATTGAAGACACCGAATCGACCGTCGATCTCCTCGCCAAAGGATGGTCGCTGCACAATCACCCCGAGCGGCTGGCCTACAGCGCCACCCCGCCGGATTTCGGATCGCTGGTCATCCAGCGGGCGCGGTGGGCCAACGGGGGATTGATCATTCTGCCAAAATTGTTATCCTTCCTGCGCCACACACCGAAGCAGGCGAGAACGGTTCCGCAAGCCCTGCTGCAAATTCATTATTTGACCTCGCTGGCGTTCGCCCCCTTGAGCGTCTTGCTGCTGCTGGCCATCCCGTTTTCTTCCGAGTTAATGACGCCCTGGATGCTCATCGCCGCGCTTCCCTACTTCGCCCTCTATACCAGGGACCTGGCGAATATGGGCTATCGGCCGTTCCGGGATCTCTTTCGCGTCTACGCACTCAATCTGCTCTTAATTCCCATTCATCTCACCGGCGCCGTCACCTCCATGCAACAGGCCATCGCCGGGACCAAGATCCCGTTCCGTCGGACGCCAAAAATCTCCGGACGAACCAGAACGGCGGGACTGGATCTGGCCCTGCAGTTGGGCATGGCACTCTCCAGCCTGGCCTTGGGGCTCTACTACGTCTCGCAGTTCCGATGGATGGCAGGCGCCTTTCCCCTCGCCAATGCCGGCCTGTTGATCTACGGCATCCGCCAATTCATCGGCTTCGCCGAAATGCAGCAAGATCTTCGCCTCAGCCTCACGGAAACCTTCACCAGCATGGCAAGTCGCACACAGCGTGCCGGCGCGCGGTTCATGACGAATATGCTCGCTCCGCTGACCCCGGTGATCGAGTGGAGCAAAGAATTCGTCCTTCCGATACGTGCGCGGGTCGCCTCCCGTCAGATCCTCTGGAGCCTCTTGGTTGCGCTCGAAGCCATCTCTCCCGCGCTCGCCACCGGACATTCCACGGCCCCGCTCAATCCCGTTCAAATCGAGAATCTCAAGCCTGGCACCAGCGACTGGATCCTGGCCAAGCCGGCCAGGAATCATGAGATCGAAGGCTATGCCTCCGCAACCAGCGTCAACCAGGGCGAGACGATTCGTCTCTATGTTCATTCGCTCGCCCCCACGTACCGCCTCACGATCTACCGCATGGGATGGTACGGAGGGCTCGGCGCCCGGCAGATGTCCGGACCGATAGAGTTGCCGGGGCACCGACAGCCAGCCCCTGTCGTAGACAGTGAAACCGGCTTGATCGAGTGCCAGTGGGAATACCCGGTCGCGCAAACCATCCCGGCCGGCTCCCAAGGCGAGAGCACCTGGCCGTCAGGGTATTACCTGGCGAAGCTGACAGCGGAACCCACGGGAGAAGAGAGCTACATTCTGTTTATCGTCCGGGACGATCAGCGCCCCTCGACCTATCTCGTCCAAGCCAGCATCACAACCTATCAGGCCTACAACAATTGGGGCGGACGCTCGCTGTATTCGTTCAATAGTCCCGGCGGGCAGGCCGCGAAAGTGTCCTTCAACCGGCCCTATGCCGGCAGCGCGATTCCCGCCGCAGCCTCCGGAATCGGCGCAGGCGATTTTCTGATTTCCAACTCAATCCCACCCGGCTACCCGGCGTCCCCCGCTGGCTGGGAGTACAATATGGTCCGCTGGTTGGAACGAGAAGGCTACGACGTCACCTATGCCACCAACCTCGATGTGCATGCGAACCCTGCGCTGCTCGTCTCGCACCAAGCCTTCCTCTCGATCGGGCACGATGAATATTGGACCTGGGAGATGCGGCGCCATATCGAACAGGCGCGCGACCGGGGCGTTCATCTCGGCATTTTTTCGTCGAATACCTGTTATTGGCAGATCCGCATGGAGCCCGGCCATATCACTGGGGAGCCGCTCCGGACCATGGTGGCCTACAAAGAGAATACGCCGCGTCGCGACCCCTTCATGACCGACCAGAGTCCGGAGAACGATCACCTCGCCACCACGCGCTGGCGCAACGCACCCGTGAGCCGCCCCGAGGCAGGCTTGCTCGGCACCATGTATCTGGAAGTAGAAAATCCCGTCGATAGCTCGTACGTAATCGAGGAGGCCGACGCCTGGATGCTCGCAAAAACCGGCCTCGCCAAAGGCTCGTCGCTGCCGGGCGTCGCCGGGTATGAAGTCGATGGACTGAGCGCCGCCAGCCCGACCGGCACGCACATCGTCGCACGTATGCCGGCAGGCCAACTCGCCGGCGCCGTGACCCTCTATCGCGCCGCCAGCAACGCGCTGGTCTTCTCTAGCGGATCGATGCAATGGAGCTGGGGGCTTGATGATTTCCAAGCTCCGCACCTGCGCAAATCCGTGTTGAATCCGGCCGTCCAGCAGATCACTCGAAACGTCCTGGCTCGATTCACGCGCGCAGAAGACTAAGCCCGTCTCTGAATTCGACACCCCCTTCACCCCTCGACCTTTCCCGAACAGGACCGCACCGATGCAACAGACATCAGCGACACCACGCTCATCGGGAGAAGCCTCCACCAGAAGCACTCAGCCTGATCGACGCTCGGCCCGGTACGATGTCCTGCGAGTCGGCGCCTGTCTCGCGGTCATCCTGTTGCATCTGGCCGCCACCATCGTGATGGAACGCGAGCTCTTCGGCACGCTGCAGTGGCACCTTTCCAATGCCCTCGACGCCGCCACCCGCTGGTGCGTCCCGGTCTTCGTCATGCTGAGCGGTGCACTGTTGCTCGACCCGCAAAAATGTACGGGCCCTGGCGCCTTCTGGGCCAAACGCATGAGCCGGTTATTGCCGGCCCTCATCGCCTGGCCGACGATCTATTTCGCCTGGCGCGCCTTCTACTGGCATGAGCCGCTCTCGATCGAGATCATCGGCCGTGATATGGTCCTCGGCAGGCCCTATATCCATTTATACTTTCTGTTTCTCATCGCCGGACTGTATCTCGTCACACCCTTTCTGGCCAAAGCGCTCGCCGCCTTCAGCCTCTCGCAGTTGCGCGACCTGATTCTGATCATGGCCGGGCTGGCGATGGGGGCTAATCTATTTGATTTTCTCGCCTCCAGCGCCTTCACCATATTCGTCCCCTATCTGACCTATTACCTGGCGGGCTGGTATTGCGCGCGGCTCCGGATCGAGCGGCCGTCGCGCCTCGCATTCGCGATCATGATCGCCGCTGCGACCACCACGCTCCTGACAGCTATTCTCGTCTCGACGCGCGGATACGACGACCGCTGGGCCTTCTATTTCTACGAGGATTTCAGCCCCACCGACATGGTGATGGCCGTCGGCCTCTTCCTGCTGATCCTGCAGGGGACGATTTCTCCAAAAGTAGAATCCATTGCGCAGACGCTCGCACCGCTCACGCTCGGCGTCTACGTGGCCCATCCCATCGTGGTGGAATTGCTGCGCTATGGGTACTTCCTCACTGTTCCAATCCTGCTTCGTCCCCCCTACTACGTACCGATCACCTTCCTCGCGACCTGCGTCCTCACATTCGGCCTCGTCACCCTCATGCAGCGAGTGCCTGGCCTGCGGCGAATTGTGTAGCGGGTGTATAGAGAAACGATCCGTCAGGGACAGAGGACAATATTTTTGTAATCTGCTAGAGGCCGCCGGGCTGCCAGGTGGCGGGTTTGAAGTAGGCCTGAGGTTGGTTCTGATTGACGGCCTTGCGGATGACGAGAAAATGCGTGGAGCAGGACAGAGCATCGATCTCACTCGGCGAGAAGAATCGCGCATCGGATGTCTCTTCATGATCCGGACGAGGCGTCCCGCGAATGACACGCGCGGCGAACACCGTCGTGACGGCGGCAAGCTGATCGCCGTTGTCGTAGGTCTTAGAGAAGTGCTCACCCGCAAAGACGCCCAGGATGTGGGTCAGCTCCACAAACACTCCGGCTTCCTCCCACGCCTCCCGCACCGCCGCATCGGACGGCAACTCATGCGGGTCGATAATTCCGCTCGGCGCGCTCCAGCGGCCGGAGTCCTTGTCCTGAATCAGCAAGAGTCGCCCGCGGTCGTCGTACGCAAAGACCATCGCGGTCGGAACTTGCAGCAGCTCAGTGCCGATCTTGGAGCGGAGGGATTTGATGAACTCTGGAATCGGCATTATGTGCACCCCGTACAATATTTATACGTCCCTAGCTTGACCTAGCTCGCTGACACATTTCAAAAAGTCGACCGGAATGTCCCTGTAAATTTCGTTCTGCCCCCGTCACTGAGCTAGGCCGCTCTCCCTGGCGTCCTCCTCCCTCGCACCAAGAGCTCGACATCGCAATCCAGCACATGCAGTAACGACAGAAGTTGGTCCACCGACTTGCTGTAGTTGGTTTGATCGAGCAACCGATAGAATTGCGTGGCCGAGGTTCCCAGACGCCGGATGATCTCGCGCTTCGACAAAGCACTGGCCTCAACCCGCTTCTGCGCTTCAACCGTCAGCTTATACAGCAAGGCATCCCTCAGGTAACGAGGATCCTGGTTGTAGGCCAGCACCTGCTCACTATGAACCGTGCCTTCCTTGCCGGACTTCAGGACATAGGTAAATCCCTCGTTCCCCAGATCTTTGTCGACAAAAATCCGAATGATCGGATCAGCTGCACTTGGTTTCAGATCCACCGTTGAGTAAGGAAGCTGGAATGTCTGCTTCGACGTCTTGACCTGGAATGCCTTTTTGCGATTATTCAGGCTCACGGCTTGGATCTTCATAGAACCCCCTCACGTTCCAATTCCTCAATCAGCGTACACACTCGCCTTGCACTCTTGCCGATCATCGGTTGTCCACGTTCCAGATCCCATTTCACAATGAGGACACCGTCCCGATACACATGGACATGCCGGGGAGGGTGATCGCTCTTCCAGGTGACGAACACATACCCTCCTCGACGAACTTTACCCATGTGCAAGTGTTACCTCCACAGGTATCACCTGTCAAGACAGAAGGTCGGCGGGCGAATAGTTACAGGCCTGGCAGCTGCCAGGTGGCCGGCTTGAAGTAGGCTTGGGATCGGTCGTGGCTCAGGGCCTGACGAATCACGTGGAAATGCGGCTGACAGGGCAGCGCCGCGATCTCGTCGGGAAGAAAGAACCGCGCATCGGCCGTCTCAGCATGATCCGGGCGAGGCGTGCCGCTGATCGGACGCGCGGCAAAGACGGTCGACACACAGGCTATCTGGTCGCCGTTGTCGTAGGTGCCGGAAAAGTGTTCTCCGGCAAAGACGCCGAGGACGCGGGTCAACTCGACAAACACTCCGGCTTCCTCCCAGGTCTCCCGCACCGCCGCATCGGCGAGCAACTCAAGGGGCTCGACGATGCCCCCCGGCGCACCCCACAAACCTGAGGACTTTTCCTGAATCAACAAGAGACGCCCGCTGTCGTCATAAGCAAACACGGCGACGGTGGAAACCTGCAACAATTCCGTGCCGACCTTGGAGCGGAGAGATTGAATGAAACCGGGAATGGGCATGGGTCTGGCTAACCTTTGCTGTGAGCGGCCGACGAGGGCCTGAACCCCGCATTGGGCCGCTCGATAAGAGGGTGCGTGGCACGGTTGACGAGACACTCGGCGGCGACAAGATTCGGCAGCCAGCAAAGCCACGCGATGATCGGATAGACGATTTCAAACGCCGCCCCAAGAGCCACGGAGGCAGGCAAGTACAAGCGCAGCGTGACGGCGGCGAAGGTGAGCGCGAAGTTTCGAACCATCCAGCAGCGATGAGCCGTGAAGTCGCAGGCCCGAACGGCGAAATAGGCACGGGAGCCGCTGTACAGCCAAGCAACAGCGAGACAGGCGAAGCCTAACCGGGACGGAAGGCCGCCGAACGCATGAAACGCCATGAACAGGCCCGAGAGCCCTCCGATCAGCACACCAATCGCAAGGTAGAGCCGGCCGAGCCGGCGGTGCAGAGCAGGCCGCCGGTCGCGCAACGTCGATGAAAACTGAAACGGCCCCAGGGCCAGCGCGACGGCCGCGCCGAACACATGTGCATAAATGCCGACGGGATGGGCTTCGAAGGTGGCGCGCATGTCAGGATGAACCAGCGCCCCGACAGGCAGGAAGCCATAGACGGCGAGAGCGTAGCCCGCAACCGCGAGCGACAATACGACCAGTGCAATAAAGCCAGCGAGACGCATAACACCATGGTCCAGGCTCATAGGTATCCGTGACAGCCCAACGTCGCCGGGCCAGCTGACCGGACTATCCCCGTTTTTTGCATTCTACGTTTGACGAGTTTCTATGATCAACCGGGAAGCCGATGGCTTCTGCCAAGGGCTCCTACCGCAAGAACTGTTTACACTCCTCACTCGATCTAGCCCTCGTCGCTCAGGCCATTGCTATGCCGCGTGGTTTTCCCTGGATGCTCGATCGGGGGCAGCAAATGCGTTGGCACAAAAAACCAACCCGCGATGAGCGTGGGGACCACCGCGCTCGCTATCACGGCAGCCACGAGAAAGGAATATTGCTCCTGGGTCACCAAGCCATGCGCTAATCCATAGAGAGACGAGATGGTCCCGAATGTCAGGCCGGTCGACATCAGCAGCGTGTAATACCAGCGTTCGTTGCGATCCTGCCGGAAGGCACTGATAATCGGATAGAGGCCGAAAATCTTGGACGCCACTTTGCCCAGGAGCAACGCAATGAACACCAGCGGCGCCGCAAGCAGCGCCGGCAGCGACACCAGCGTCCCGGCGCGCAGGAAATAGAAGGGTGTGAGAAACCCCACCGTCAGCGTTCGCAACCGGCGGATCCAATGCGTATCTCTCGCAGCGCTTCCCGCCAACACCATGCCGACAAGGTACGCCGGCAGCACAGCTTCGCTCCCAGACCACAAAGCCAGCGCGCCCAATCCAAAGAGAATCAGCATGATCCATTTCGTCCGGATTGCAGCGGTGCGATGGGCATAATGCCTGGTCAGCCACGCCGTCGTGAACGGCAACGACGCGAGCACCGCCACGCTCCCCGCGATGAACACCACTGTCTTATACGTGAAGGGCGCGAAGAGCAGGCCGAGGGCGATCACGGTTCCGAGGTCATTGATGAAACAGGAGCCGAGAATCCCCTTCCCGAAATCCGTCTTATTGAAGCCTGTTTCCAACATGACGGCATAGACCACCGCCATGGAGGTCGTCGAGAGAGCAATACCGCAGAGCCAACTGGCATTCGCATCCCATCCCAACAAATAGTAAGCGACTGCGGCGCAACCGAAAAATGGCGCCAGGAACCCCGCCAAGCCGACGACGCTCACCTCCGTCAACTTCGTTTTGATCACGTCAGGGTCCAATTCCGCACCAGCCAGGAACGTCAGCACAACTGCGCCGGCGGCCGCGAGGAATCGCACCCACTCGGAATTGGCGGCAAGCACATCGCCCAGGCCGAACCAGCCGGTGGCGGCGGCGGCACCGACACCCACACAAATTTCAACGAGCGCGATCGAAAGACCCAGGGAAGAAGCAATGAGGGCGGACACAACTGCGAGGGCGAGCCACAAGGATGCAGTGATGAAGATGGGTTCCATTCGGGAGTCCTCCGTTTCGGCCTGGCTGTACAAACCGGGCGCCGCCACGCTGGCGGCAATCCTACGGCTACGGCAGTAGTAGCGTAGGAGTCATCAGCCTGGCCGAGGCGGTTATACGGGGGACTCCATCCCCTGGGGAAGAAGAGTATACGCGAAATAACGAGCTACGGCATCACTGCGTTTCTATCAATTGAATGCCCGACGCCAGCCCCACGCAAAAATGATTGCGTATACCAGCGCATTGCCCGCCACAATGAACACACCTGCCACGAGTTCCAATTGTCGCGGCATGCCCCGCGGGTAAACAATGGGTCCGATGTAGTGTTGTACAAAGCCACCTGAATAGCCGAGCTGACCGGCGCGAGTGCGGAGGGCATTCTCAATCGGAGTCAATGGGCAGGTCCAGCTCATGAGATTCACCACCGAAGACCAGAGCACCACGGGAATATGCACCCAGGCCCAGGCTTGATCGAAAAACGCCAACGGTCCGCCGAAGACTGCAAATGCAGCAAAGAGAAAGTGCGCGAACAAGACCAGATCCGCACTGAGGCGATACAGCATATCGATCAGCTACCTGCCGTCCAATAGGCGATATTCACTCGTCTGAAGGAACAAAGGTGTCTGACATCTCTGTTTCTCATGTCGCGCCATCAGATCGTTATGTCGCTGATTTCGATGATAGCCTCACCTCGCTCAATGAGGGTTCGCGCTGATGGCCACGCCTGCGTGAGGATCGCTTTCAGCTTTGCGTTTGAGGTGTTCCCGCAAGTGACCCAGACAATTTGCGGTGGCTGACCAAGCTGGGTCACGAGATCGACCAAGTCACGGTCCTTCGTCAGCACAACCACCTTGGCCCTGCGTGCGGCAAGAAAGATGGTCCGATCCGTCGCATCGCGCAAGCCTATATCCTTGAGTGCGATCGCCTCAATGTTGAAGGTCGAACTCAGCCATGGCGCAATGAAAGGAGAAATCTGGGCGTCGAGCCAGATCTTCACGCAGCGAGGATCGGGTGATTGAGTCGGCTACTGGCAAAGCGAAGGCAGGCAGAGATATCTTCCGCGACGAGATCCGGCAGCTCTTCAAGCACCTGTTGCTGCGTCAGCCCAGCGGCCAGGAGATCGAGTACATCGATCACTCGAATCCGCATCCCCCGAATGCAGGGCCGACCTCCGCACTGCTCAGGATTCACGGTGATACGATCAACAAGTTCAGCCATGATAGACGCCTCCCGACCAGATCTCTCGCCAGCACATCGTCATGAACGAAGACCAACCCTTCGCTACGGGCAAGTCTACTGAAGAATTGGCTGTTTTTCTACTACCCAGAGGGAGAAAACTCTCCCCTGTGGGATTCTATACGCAAGGATCCAAGCCCCACCTACCGTTTGGTGAAGATAAAGGTGCTTGAAACCTTTATCTCCTCCCAGCGGCAGGCTGCATAGCGAACCGTCCGCTGCAACCGGATCTTAGGCATCATGTGGCCTTGCGCCAGGAAACCACTCGGTATGTTGATCCCCTTGACGACCAAAGTATGTGACTCGCTTGCCTCGAAGATACGCAATGTATCCCTGCACCCCAGCCTGTATGGCACGCTCGCAAAATGCCCGAAACTTTTGCCCGTGCTGTTGGCTGTCTAGAATGGCCGCCTTGAGTGCGCCCACATCGAAGTCCCCCGATATCGAGGGCAGTTTCTCGAACGCGAGAGGCGCTACTACCGCTGCCCCTGATGCGCTGTAGAAGGTGAATGAACCAGTAGCATAGTCCACATGGTAATACTCGACCCCGTTGGCAATGAGCTTGCCCACAATTTCAGGAAACGGGATCGAGCCATCCAGCGCGGCCTTTGCCAGTACGGCAATCTCGTTCGCATTCATGTCCGACCTCTCACGTGAAGTGATAACTTTGATATGCCGCCTGACAATGTTCGGGCCAATCCGCATAAAAACTGGGCCTGCCATTTCCTTCCGCGTAACTATCCCCTCCCCCGCCTAACGCGGGAATCAAGCTGCGCCGCCTTTATGTACTTCATAGCGCAACTCAGCCATACCAGCACCGATCTGCCGAACCGATACTAAGCGCAGATGTGGGCTGAACACCCTGCGAGGGAAGAGCGGCTTCCCCTTGCCGAGCGTGACTGAGCCAATCTGGATGATCAACTCGTCCAACAGGCCGGCATCGTAGAATTGACCGACGAGATCGCCGCCTCCGACGATCCAAATATTTTTGCCGCCAGCGGCAGCTCGCATGTCAGCATGGATTGGGCGCACATCGCCACTGACGAAGCGGATATCTTTGCCGCCAACTAGTGGAAGCGTGCGGCGGGAGAATATCCAGACCGGCTGTGTATAGGGCCACGGCGAACCAGTCTCAGCCGCAACCTTTTCTGTGTTGCGCAGCATCCAGTCGTAGGTCGCCGACCCCATAGCCAACGCACCAACTTCCGATATGAATGCCGGATAGCTGGAATCATTCAGATCACCGAGAGGGAACAGCCACTCCAGCGAGTCGTCTTCGGTGGCGATGAATCCGTCAAGACTAGTGGCGGTGTAGTACTGAGTTTTCATGATGTGAGTTTCGGCACGTCATGAGATCTGATCACCGTGATTCCCTCAACCAAGAAGGTGATGGCTCCTGCCCCTCGCTCGCCAACGCCAGAAATGTAGAATGTCCCCGTTTTTTCCGCCAGTGTGCGGAGGCCAACACTGCCACCCGAAGGAGAAATGAATAGTTCCTGGAACCTTTTTCTTGCCGTTAATTTCTCCCACCGGCAGAAATGAAGAATCTCGTGGTTGGTTTCCCCTTGATGGAGACGGTAGGCAACTCAGTTACCCAGTAAACCATGAAGCGCAGTATCGATTGCCAACAGGAGTTGGTAGGCATTGCGAGCCTCATCTTGTGCTGTTTGCGTTTCTCCAGTATCAAAGTGAGCTTTCTCATGGACAAGCTCTTTGCGAGCTATTCTGAATCGTGCAGCGGCTTCAAGAATGGAGTTGTCATCAATTCCAATAAGCCGGAGTTTCTCTTCGTAGGGCTTGAAGTCGACCTCTCTGAATTTCTCTTCGCCGTGATTACGAACAATCAGCAAATGCAGCAAGGCCTCTAGCCACATCCCGGTAAAGACAATGGCGACCATTGCCTGTTTGAAGCTCTTCTGGTTTGGATCGAATTGCAGGATCCAGCCTGGAGACCCATCTTCCTTTGGCCGGCGCCCAGACTCGACGAGCTCTTGCATCGCTTCAAAAGCTTCAATCGCTATCGCCCTATAGGTCGAGACGTTCGTGAAAATGAGTTCTGCCATAGAGTTGCTGTAATGTACTGCCGGTCAGCGGCGAGCGGTATTCATGATCACTTCAGGCCGAGCACACTTTTTGCCGCCGCTCGTCGGCCGCAGCAGCCTGTTAGGCGGCAGTATTCGGCTATCGCTGTATCGCCTGCCAGTAGCTCGTTGCGCGCCGGACATTATGGCCGCGCTGGTCGAGGACGCGAAACAACTCCAAAACGATGTCCTTGGCCTGTTGCCGAAGCCTTTGCGCTTCTGCCAGCGAACGACCGCTTCGATTGATAACACCGTGTGAAATGTCGTTGCGGAAGCGATGTAGTGGCGCGAATCCTGGAAAGCGCCGTCGCACCTTGCGATCTACTTCCTGCTTCCGGGCGGCACCCAGATCATCCGCCCGGACAGGTGAGATGAAGTCGTTGTAGAACCACGCCAATTTGTCTCCGAGTCCTGGATGCTTCCGGTGACCCATGAACTGCCTCACGCGCCGCTTCAACTTCAGCACCCGTACGATGTGATTGAGGTTGGCCTCGACGTAGAAGCCCGCGAACAACACCACAATTGTGCAGTTGCAGACCTGGGTGTCGGGCCCCTCGTTGAGAGCCCGGCCAAGAGCCTGCCAACTGGTGGCAATTAGAATCGGAGCATGTCCGCCAGCTTCTGGCAATCCTCAACTCCCAATTAAGCACTGATGCCTAACGCCGTAGCAGAGATAACGGTGTCTGCCACCTTTGTTTTCTTTGTCGAATCGGTTCCTGCCGGAAATTCGTCTACCCCCTTTTCTTGCCCACCACGACAGCTATGCGATCAGATCGGCGGGGAAAGACCCGAGCAAGGTTCGGACACGCTTTACCGCTTCCGAATCGTGCACCAGGAGGTTACGAACAGCCGCTTCATACTGAGCACGATTCGCGAAATTAAGCGCCTTAGCAATGGCATCGAGCGCGGGTGATTCTCGAATTGGATACCTCTGCAAAACACCGACGAAGTCGGATGCGTTGACCAATGCCTCGATACGCGCTGCCTCATCTTTCGCATACTTCGCAAAATCGATTTCAGCGGTACGTTTGCCGCCCGCTGCCACCTCACCCTTTTTAGGTAGCAGCGAGAAGACCTGAGCCCGCGCCGATTTCTCAGCAATCCGTACACTGAGATGCTTGGCATTTTCACGGATCGCTTTGATGGCATCGTTATTTGCCTTCTCCAGTTTTTCCGTCAGATCGCCGCCTACTACCCCTGCCAGTTTCTCGCCTGCCAGCTTCTGCACTTCGGGGTGGTAGTAGATAGATTCAACCGAATATACGTTCAGTGGAATCACACCCTTGGCTTGCAAGTCCGCGATCCGCTCTGGTTCTGAAGTATCGTTGTCCACCAGCCCGAACGGTTTCACCCAGTGAAGCTCAGCCGTGCCTTTGATACCAACGACCGCATTCTCGACCTCACGACAGTTGGCCTTGGCCACGATTGACGCATTCGGAAACAGGAGACTGTACAGCGGCTTGTCAAGGCTGTGCTCGACGCCCTCAACAAACACGATCTTCCGACGCTCGCCCAAGATGGTTCTTTTCAGATCGTCATCAATCCCAGTGATGCTCTCCAGCAAATCGATATCGTAAGACGCGACCCCGTCGCCCTCGTAGACACAGGCACGCGTCAGCAGGACTTTCGATCCCGGATTGTCCACTGGAAGCAATGGCTCATGCGTAGACACGATGAAAGCACAATCTGGTCTTTCCTTGAGCAGAAGCGACAGAAGCGGGGATACGATCGAACGATGCAGGTGCCGCTCTGGCTCATCGATGAGGAGAAGCGTTCCTGCTGGCACGGTCAGTACGTTGGCGGCAATAAGAATCGCGTTGCGCTCTCCGTCGGAAAGCTTTGAGATGCTGTAGGACTTGCTGCCATTCCGAGTCGCCACGATCTCGTCGTTTGCCTCAACGGACACGACGACGTCGAGATTGGCCAGCCGTAGCAAGCGGTTCAGGGTCGCAAATACACCGTCTTTGGCAGACAGTATATTGACTTCGGCTGTTTTTTTGCGTCGACAGCCCGCGTAATCTCGCGGGCACGCACGTTCTCGTAGTTAACTAAGTCGTAGATCGCCATCTGAGCGCGCTGCTGCGAGTAGTCGTCCATCCAACGCGCGTTCGCCTGTCGATCAGAATGGAACATATTCTGTTCATAGTCTGCACGCTGTTTGCTGGTGAACTCGGGCGCTCCAGATCGAAACCAAGTTTGGCGGTGGGCCGTGATTCGCCGGGTCTTCCCGGTGCTAGCCGATGCGAAAGCCTGCATAAGGCTCGATTTGCCGGTGCCGTTTGCACCAAGGATGAAGAGCATCTGCCCAGCGTTTACCGTCAGTGCTAGAGCGCCTGTCGCCTTGCCGGTAGGGATTGATAACGAGAATGGCATGTTAGATATCCACGACCATATGGGTGTGCCCCTCGATGAAGCTTTCCTCGCCTAACAATGTTTAGGCCGATCCGCATAAGAGCCGAATCTGCCATTTTCTGTCCCTATAGCACTTCACTATTGACCTTGAACAATACGCCACGACCGCTCCCTTTTCAATGAAGTGCGAGTGTGCGCCCAGTTACTACGAAGTCCTATGCAGATCGACATAACCCTCTTTTTACATAGGCTCACAACCCATCGAGCGGATAACAAACGTTCGCTTGCTCACTTCATCGCGGGACTGCCTGGCTGACCCTCAATTGCGCGCGTCGAACATCCCCTTATTCCTCTTCTCCATCCCACCCCTTCTTTCTCTAGGGGCTGCCGGACTGTCCTTCCCTGCGCACATTGAGCGACCACCGTTTCACCGTGAGGGATCAGCGAGCAAGAAGGATGGTCTGGCGGCTCGCCCATCCCTCCAAACTCGCTCTTCACCTCTCCAGGGATGGGGGATGATTGATCTTCCACTGCGCGCGTCCAACGAGGGGAGTCCTCGACCGCGCGTTGCGCGAGCACAGAAGATCATCAGCCCCTATCCCCTCTCCTCCTCTGCTCCGGAAGCAAAGGATCAGCAGGGGTGTTATTCATACCATTGTTATCGTGGAGGTTCTGCGAACAAGAAGAATAGTCTGATGGGGAGAGTGAATCAGGTTCACCCTATTGATGCTGATCGACCCACTTCTTGGCTTTTCCAAGCGCGATCACATTCGCCTTACTTTCCGTATTGCTGACCTCATGCGACTCACCCTGGAGGGTCTTCATTGGCGCTCGGCCTCCCATTGAAAGCCAGGCGAGCGCCTTAGGCATCCATCGGTCATCTCCGAGATGTTGGGAGCAGGCCTTAATCTGATGATTTTTATACGTCACCCACTCAGCCACTTCCGCCCTCCTGTTCATCTTTTCCTATGGTGACGTTGAGGATAGCAGATACACACCAGGTATATCCTGCGCCTCAAACGTCCACTACCGCCTAGCGACTCCCCTTTGCCCTCCTGAGCCCACGCGTTGCGTGAGCACTACCCATGATCGTCCATCCAAGCTTGCTTGTTCCCTTACTCTTAGGGGTGGCCTGGATTGGTCCTCTATTGCGCACGTGGAAGGAGCACCGCCCGCAATCTGACAATACGATAAACTCTGGCGTGCGCCTTCCGTGAGCACGGAGGACTAACCGGGCTACCCCTCTTCCCATGCGGGGCTATCCCCGCATCCCTTGATGGAATGAATCTCCCCGCATCGCGTTCGCTACTCCCTCATTCTCTGAACCCCTGAATTTTACTCACGTCTTTCCCAATTCCTTCGCACGTTCCCACCGGCACTCCGGTTGCTCAAGCATAGGACCGTCGGTGCGCGGCGCAAACGGCCGGAAAGGGGGTGACGCAGGAACGAGGCCGGCGAAAAAGCCAGATCGCCGCCGGATCAGCCGACGAGTGAGATCACAACTTTCAACAATTGAACGTACGAGGAGGAAGCCATCATGCAGAAAGGTCCATCCCAGGTTTCGTCAGGCAACATCAGCCCCGCCGTTATGGGGCCGCAGAAAGACACCAAGGACATCGTCATCCTCTCCAGCCTCGTCCTGCTCCTGGCAGGCCTCTCGGCCGTGGCCTGGATCTATACCGAAACCAACAATCCGAAAGCCCTCACCTCCCCAACAGACAAGGTTGAGTCGGCCAAGGTGTCGGAGATCCTCAAAAAGGCCAGCGGGCTCTCTCAAGCCGAAGCCTCCATCTCCCCCTCCACCCCGGTGACCGCCCCGGTTTCGTCGGTGGCCGACATCATTCATAGCGACGTCTACTTCGAAACGGGCCGCAAGGGTTTGACGGATGAAGCCAAGGCACAGTTGGCCGCCCAGGCCGATCTGCTCAAGCTGAACCAGGACTATGCCGTCTTGATCCAGGGCTATACCGACCAACAGGGGTCGGCCACCTACAACAAGAAGCTGGGGATGAAGCGGGCCGAAACCGTGAAGCAGGAACTGCTGAACGGCGGGGTGGCCGAGCACCAGATGAAAGTCGTCAGCCTCGGTGAGGACGGCGTGCTCTGCGTGGACAACAGCGACGTCTGCCGGCACCTCAATCGCCGGGTGCACCTGGACATCCGCAAGATCGGCCAGGAGCACCTGGTGATCCCGACGGTCGCCAACACCACCGCCATCGACCCGGCTGATTCGAGCATTGAGCAACAGACCTCAGGCCAGGCCGACGGCTCGACCGGCAATGTCCCTCCCGCTTCGCCAGGCGTCACCACGTTTGACCCGGCATCGGGCAGCTAACGTATCGCCTTGGTTAGGTTCTGCGCGAGGTGCATACCTCGCGCAGACTAGCCTTCATCCACCATCCTGACTCACGCAGACGAGGACTCTATGACCAGACATCTCTTCCTTCGCGCCACGCTCGCCCTCTTCCTCTCGCTGGGTGCCGGCAGCCTGTCGCTGGCACCGGCCTGCGGGAACGAACTGGAACAACCGGACCAGACGATCTCCCTGAATGACGTGAAAGGCGGCAGACTGCTCTTCAAAACGAATCAGCCAGGCCGCTTTCTCCCAGCCCCCACCCTCAAGACCGACGTCCGCATTTCGGTCACCGGACTCATCGCCCGCGCCACCGTGTCACAAGAATTCCTGAATCCGAGTCTGGAGGAAAACGCCTGGGCAGAAGGGGTCTATGTCTTCCCGCTGCCAGACCGCGCCGCGGTCGATCATCTCCGCATGAAGATCGGCGAGCGGATCATCGAAGGCCAGATCAAGGAAAAGGCGGAAGCGAAGAAGGTCTACGAACAGGCGAAGCAGGAAGGGAAGCGCGCCAGTCTCGTCGAACAGGAACGGCCGAACATCTTTACCACCTCTGTGGCCAACATCGGCCCCGGCGAGCGCGTCACGGTCGAGATCGAGTATCAGGAAACCATCCGCTACGACCAGGGCGCGTTCTCGCTGCGATTCCCCATGGTCGTCGGCCCGCGCTATATCCCCGGCACGCCGGTCGTGATGGAAGATCAGCAACCCGGCAACGGCTGGTCGCTGGATACAGATCGCGTGCCGGATGCATCACGAATTACACCGCCGGTGCAGCATCCGGACTACAATCCAATCAACCCGATCAATCCGGTCAGTCCGATCAATCCACTCAGCTTGAACATCGATCTCGTTCCTGGATTTTCCCTCGGCAAGCTGGAGTCACCCTATCACCAGATTCTCGCCATCGCCGAACCGGATGGCCGGCAGCACATCACGCTGCGTGAAGACACCGTCCCGGCTGATCGTGATTTCGTCCTGACGTGGAACCCAGCCACGGGTCAGGCGCCCACCCTCTCGGTCTTTCGGGAACAGCGCGGCGATGACCAGTATGCGTTCCTGATGGCGATGCCCCCGATTGGGTCAGATCGTTCGCCGACAGCCGTGGCCCGCGAAACGATCTTCGTCATCGACACCTCCGGATCCATGTCCGGCACCTCGATTGAGCAGGCCAAGGCCGCGCTGCTGCTCGCCTTGAATCGCCTGACTACGCAGGATCGCTTCAACGTGATCCAATTCAACAGCGTCACGCATGTGCTGTTTTCCCAGGCCCAGCCGGTGAAGCCCGAGACCCTGCGCAAAGCCGTACACTATGTCGACAATCTGAAAGCCAACGGCGGAACGGAAATTCTCCCGGCACTGAAGATGGCCTTGAAAGGCAGCGCCCCGGCCACCCACTTGCGCCAGGTGATCTTTCTGACGGACGGCCAGGTCGGCAATGAAGATGAGCTATTCGAGACTATCCGCACACAACTCGGCACGAGCCGCCTCTTCACCATCGGGATCGGCTCGGGGCCGAACAGCCACTTCATGCGGAAGGCGGCAGAGTTCGGACGCGGGACCTTTACCCACATCGGCAGCACCAGTGAAGTGAAAGCCCAGATGGATGCAATCTTCCGCAAGCTGGAACGGCCTGCGCTAACGGATCTCCACATCGAGGGACTGGACGGACAGATCGAGATGTTTCCCGCGCGTATTCCGGATCTCTACGAGGGCGAGCCGGTGGTCGTTGTCCTCAAAGGCGCTGCGCTTCCGGAATCCGTCACGATCCAGGGCATGATCGGGTCCGCTCCATGGACGACGTCGATCAGGCTGAAACATCGGGACAGTCGTGAAGGCTTGTCCGTCTACTGGGCGAGGCAGAAGATCGCCGCCCTCATGGATCAGCAGCGCTACGGCCAGGACGAGGCTGCGACGAAACAGGCGGTGCTCGATGTGGCTCTGCTCCATCATCTCGTCAGCAAGTACACGAGCCTGGTCGCCGTGGATGTCACGCCGGTGCGCCCGGCCGACAAGCTGCTCCAGACCCATGCGATGAAAACGAATCTGCCGGACGGGCAGGACTCTCAGGCGATCTTTGGATTGCCTCAGACGGCCACAAGCGGACAGCTGCAGATTCTGCTGGGCCTCGCCGGGCTATTGGCGGCAGGGTTGATGTGGAGCTCGCGGGGTCGAGTCGCATGAATCCGATCCGTCCTACTCCCCGGATGCTGACAACGCTGATGGTGTGCCTCCTCGCTCTCGGAGGTTGGCAGCTCGGGGAAGGATCGTGGATTTATGCGAAGGCCGGGCTCGCGCAGCATTTGCTGCAGCGGGCCTGGTCCCGCACGCTCGCCGGGGAAACGAATAGCAAACCCTGGCCCTGGGCCGACACCTGGCCGGTAGCGCGGCTGCTCGTCCCCTCGCAGCAGATTGATCAAATTGTCCTGGAAGGGGCCTATGGGAGAACGCTGGCCTTCGGCCCGGGCCATGTCGAGTCGACACAACCCATCGGCTCAGCAGACAACATCATCCTGACCGGCCATCGCGATACCCATTTCAGATTTTTGAAGCAGCTACAACTGAACGATGTGATTGAACTGGACACGACGACCGGCGTCCGCCGGCGCTATCGGGTGAAGACTCTTCGTATCGCAGACTCACGCAACGACTCGATCGGCATCGAGCAAGATCAGTCCCAACTTGTGCTGGTGACCTGCTATCCCTTTGAGGCGATTCAAACCGGTGGACCGCTTCGCTATGTGGTCACGGCAACGATGGAAGACCTGCACCAGACGGGCTTGTAGCGGACGCGAGACGAGAACAGAAACGAAGAGAGTAGAAAGAGAAGGAAAGATGGAGCCGACGACCCGGATTGAACGGAGCAACCTGTCATCGGTTCGGCCCTGAAACCTGCCTCACCGATTCCTACAAAGGGGGTCAACCACCTTGTACGATCCCCACGAAGGGGGCGCACCCCCTTCGAATCCTCCGCAGTTCGCCCGTTCAATGATTTGGAGAGGAAAAGATGGAGCCGACGACCCGGATTGAACGGGCGACCTGCTGTTTACGAAACAGCTGCTCTACCAACTGAGCTACGTCGGCGATCCTGACCTGCGGCGATAGGCTCGGGCATCCTGTACGCTATCCCGCGAGCCCGACGCAATGATAGCGGCGCAACCTGCGGCCTGTCAACGAAGGAGCGCAGGTCTGTTGTATTTACTGCCCTGGCCCGACCCCCGCCGGCAACGAGGCGGGACTCTCTCCCGGTCCGGGAACTTCTTTCTTGACCGGCGCCACCGGCTTCGGATTGTTCCCTTTCGCCATGGGCTGGATCCGAACCAATGCCCCTTGGCCGGGAGCCGGCAAACAGACCGGCTGTTGACTACTCCCGATCTGCTCACTCGTCATGCGGGCGACTTCGCCGCGGGCGAACGCACAGAGTTCACCCGCCGCCACCGTCCCGTCGCGATCGAGATCGGCCGGTCCCTGCAGGCCCCGGAGCAGCTGATAGGTAAACAGTCCGTGCCGGCCTGGTTCAAAGGCCTGGGATTCTTGAAGTCCATTATTTCCGATCATCCACATCATTTTGGCGCTCGCGTCCGTCGCACCAACATCCCACACCGGAGCCGCGCCGGTGGCCGGATCGGCTCCGGCCGCATGTTCCAAAGAGACATCGAACATGAGGATGGCCCGCTGGATCGGCAGGCGCCCCAGCGCTTCTTGCAAGCGGCGGATGGAATACAGGCGGCCCGTCGACGCGGTCGTGCCGTCGTACGGCACCAGCGACACCGCGCCGGTGACCCCGTCGACCAGTGCCCGTCCGGCGACATAGACATACACCACCGTACTGGGATCGACACGCTTCGGCAGCCATTCATCGAACGTCTCGGCCAGATCCTGTTTGAGCCCGTGCCCGTCGGTCAACACCCGCACGCGGTCGGCCGGCAGCCCTGCGATGGATTGCAGGTAGGCGGCCATGACCTCGGCATCCCGGGCCGCAAATTTCACGGACGGCACCTGGGCCTCGCGGAAGCGGCCCACGCCGACTGCCACGACGACCGCTTTCTGCTGCTTGAGCGACGCCGTTCCCTTCGGCGGCTGATCGACGTCCATCGCCGCCTGAGTTCCGTCTGCCGGACTCGGCTTGATCAGGATGGTGAATTTCTTGACCGGCGGGATCTGGGCCAGGGGCGAGACGGATCGAAGTCCGAACAGCAATTCCCCACGCAGTGGTTCTTTCGCGCTGGTCATCGGTTTCGTCACGGTCACACGCTTGATTTCTCCCGGCAGGACATCGCCGACGGCCATGGTCGACGGAAGCTGGGCGGTCAGGACTCCGGTCCCTTCCACCAGGACCTCGACACCTTGGGCCTCGGTACGCCCTTCATTCTTCACTTCCACATCAACGGTCAGCGGCTCATCCGGCTGAAGAATGTGATCCCGGTTGTCATCCCGCAGGATGACCCGGAACGTGAGCATCGCCGAGGCCTCCCCCGCTTGATTCGACGGGATTGCGGCAGCGCTCTGGACAACCGGCAGCCTCTCACGGGATGCCTGCGCCGACGGCTCCACCGGCCGGGCAGACACAGCCGCGACATCGGATACGGTAGCGAGCGGCGTGGCGGAAACCGATGCGAGGGCCGGCCCGCGGCTCGGTTTGGCTCCGGCATATTCACGAATCTTGATCGAGTCGCTGATCTGTTTCGCTGCACCTTCGGCCACCAGATCGATCGCTTCTTTCACGACGGATTCCAGCCCGGTCACGTCGCACGACGTTTCCTGCACCTCGACCTCGCCGAGACCGGAACTTTGGAGCTTCTTCGTCCACAACGTCGAGCCATCGCCGGCCAGATACGCGACGTCGAGGCCGACGGTGACGGTGACCGGATAGGATTTCTTGATACGCCGGGGAATCGCCAGATCGATCTGCTTCAAGCCGACGGCCGCCTCAATGACGCCGTCTGACGATACGGCTTGATCCGTCACCACATGCTGAAATACCCGGCCCATCTTTTGTTGGAGCGCAGCCACTAAGGGACTGCCGATAGGCACTGTGGCTGCCGCTCCGCAGGCGTTTTGGTAGGTAATGGTCGACGTGGCCATCGAAGGGGGCACCCGCAAAACCGGCGAGAGCGCGATGGGGGCGATCCCCGCCAAGCCGTCGGCTCGTTTGAACCAGGAGCAGGCCGTCCCCGTGGTCAGCGCAATCCCCATGAGCAGGAGCCCGATGGAAGCACGGAACCAACCCGTCTGATGTCGTCGTAGCATCACTCGTTGCACCACTGTTTTATACAGAAATCGCAGGACCGTTCACAACTCAGATCACAAATTGACAGCTATTCCGTCCTCGGCTAAGGTCCCGCCCATGCCTGATCAACCGCAAGAGGTCCCCGCGATCCAAGCATCGGCCCCCTGGGAATCCGGGCTGCGCTTGATTCGATTCTACAATCAAACCGGCACCGCCCTCTTATTGCTGCCGACCTGTTGGGCGCTGGCCCTGGCAGAGCGTGGATTTCCATCGCCCAGGCTGCTCGCGATTTTTGTCGCCGGATCGTTTCTGATGCGCAGCGCCGGTGTCGTGCTGAACGATGTTGCCGATCAATCGTTCGATCGCCGAGTCGCGAGAACGAAAACCCGCCCGCTGGCCTCAGGAGAATTGACGAGACGGCAGGCCTTCGTCGTCCTCGCGATGCTCCTCTTCCCCGCGGCCGGTCTCTTGTGGCTGCTCAATCCGCTCACCCTGTGGCTCTCACCGACGGCCCTGCTCTTGGCCGCGCTGTACCCGTTTTCAAAGCGCGTCCTGCATATTCCTCAGGCGATGCTCGGCCTGGCGTTCGGCTGGGGCACGATCATGGCCTGGGCAGCCGCCAGAGGAACGCTTGAACCGACTGCGTGGACTGTCTTTGCCGCCACCATCGTCTGGGCGATCGCCTACGACACTATTTATGCCATTCAAGATCTGGAGGATGACCGGCGCATCGGCGTGAAATCGTCCGCGCTCTTCTTTGGCTCATCTCTCTGGCTCGCGGTCGGTCTGATGCTGGGCGTGATGCTGGTGCTCTTAATCGCAGCAGGCCTGCAGACCGGAATCGGCTGGCCCTACTTTCTGATGCTGGGCGCTGTGAGTGTATTTTTTGCGATGCAGACCAGAATCCTGCGCGGGGCGGTAACCCCGTCGCAGGCATTCCGAATGTTTCAGGCTCACGTGTGGGTCGGACTGGCGATCTTCGCCGGGCTGATCGCCGGATTCATCTGGTAAGCGCGGCTCAGCTCGCTGGCTTCTCTGCGACCAGTTCTTCTGCTTTGGGCGCGCGCATCGTGTTCAAGTACATGCTCACCGCTTTGGCATCTGCGTCGCTGAGGCCCAGAGCCGGCATCCTGGTTTCGGCCTTCATGGCCTGCGGGTTCTTCAACCAGCGATACACCCAGGTCGAATTGAGCCGGAAGCCCGCGCGGTCCAGAGCCGGACCCACTTTGCCGCCTTCGCCCGCCAAGCTGTGGCAACCGTTGCACCCGTACTTATTCTGATAGAGGCGCTTGCCCAGTTCGGCCTGCTGCGCTGCTTGCTCAGGGGTCATCGTCATGTCCGGGCGCGTGATATTCAGGCCTTTGCCTGGGCGAGTCCCGAAATTATTGAGCATAGCCTGCGCAGTATCGAGCGCCTTCTTGGCGACAACCATCGCGGTCTGCTCTTTCGCATAGGACGCTTCATCCACTTCCACGTCCTTCTTTGTAGCTTCGCTCTTTTTCTCGGCTTCCTCGCTGGCCTTCTTTTCAGCCGCTTCATAGGCCTGCTTGGACTGATCGAAACTGTCCTGGGCCGTCTTCAGCACATCGGTCAATTCTTTCTTGCGCTCTTCAACCTTGAACTCCAGCTTCATCCCGTGCAGCGTCCGCACATACCCGACGATCGCCCATATTTCATCCTCGGACAATGTGTACTTGAAGGTGGGCATCGTCGGCACGGCGAAGTCGTCGTCGCCGATCTTATCTCCACCCGGGCTGGTGTCCTTCATGTCGCGGGAGATCGTATTGAAAATATCCTCGTCTTTGAAGGTGCTCATTTCTGATTTATTCGAAAGATCTTTCGGCTTGGGATCCGGCATAGATGACCAGTTGAAGCCTTCGTTCTGCCGCCCGCTCTCGCCGTGACAATGCATGCAGTAGTGGGTATAGAGTTCATGCCCCTTCTTCTGCTGCTCACTGGCACATCCGCCTGCGGTCATGGCCCAGATTCCAATCAGGCCGGCGACCGCGCCTATGACTTGTAGCCTTGCCGCCTTCATGCTGCCTGTCCTTTCTTCAATTTTCTGATCAGGACAAACTGGAACCCCAGCGCCAGGGCCGCCGCGAAGGCCGCATAGTAGTAGCCGGAGTAATCCGGCGGCGCTTCTGCACGGAAATACCACCAGGAAGACACGGCCTTCTGAGAGCCCTTTTCGACCAGGTCGCCTGATCCGTCTTTCCGTCCATCCCAGACCGCGAATGCGATATTGATAAATCCGCCTAGAGCAAGCTGGGTATCTTCGGCCGAATGCTCGGTGGCCAACGGCCTCGTGAAGACCACTTTCCAGGTCCCGTTCGAGAACGCTCCGGTGGCTTTCACGTCTTGATGTGTTTGGACCTTCAGCGTCCCAAATCCCTGGGCGTTCATATCCACGCCCTTCTTGTCCTTGTTCTTCCAATACCAAATGTTGACCGGGCCGCCTTCGACTTGCGCCATCGGCTGACCATGGGCGAAGTGGGCCTTTTTGTCGCCGACCATAAATTCGATCGCGGCGGCATCATCAGGGTCCTCCGTCGGATCGGCATATTCCAACAAGATCGCCACTTGCGTGCCGTCATGCAGCGCCCGCACGGAGAGATCCTTGACGGTGGTTTCCAGGATACGGTTTGGCCAGTGCACTTGCGGGGACATCGGGAATTTCGCCGGTTTGGCCGTACTCCAGATAGCCGCATTGGGATCGTCAACGGGAAGGGTGCCCTTGACCATCGGAGCGCTCACGGACACGCTCTCGCTTTCCTGCGCCAAGCTTGGAGCCGCTCCGGACAGAATAAGAGCCGTCGCTGCGACCGCTCCAACTCCGCTCACCCATTGTCTGATCTGATTCGCCGGTTTCATACGGGCCTCGTATTCGATTCACAGAAGGACAACGACCGATCGTCGCCTCGCATTATTCCCACGTTCTCGGTGATTGATGGGCGCCATCGTACTCACCCATGATGATCTTCCAGATCCACTCATCCGGCAACTCCACTTCCCAGCGTGGCATCGCCGACTTCCAGGGCATGCCCTCGATCGGGAGGCCGACGCCCCCCTTCTTGATCCGCCAGAACAGATAGCTTTCCTGCAACATGGCGATCGTTGTGGGATCGGAGAAATTGGCGGGGGGGGGATTGAAGCCTCGGGCTGCGGGCCCTTTGCCGTCAAACTTGCCGCCGTGGCAGGGAGAACAGAACGCGGCGTAGAAACCTTTTCCCTGCATAATATTTTCCGGCGATTTCGCAACCGGATTCGACAGACCCGTATATTCTCCTGGAGGAGCGGGATGGATCGTCCGGTTTTCAGCGGGCGGGGCGTCGCTCGTGGCCGTACTGCCGTAGGTCTGCCAACCGACCAGCAACGGGAAGAGAATCAAGAATCCGTAACGGGCCGCGCTCATCGCGCCGATGTTCTCGCCTGTCAAAAAGTTCAGAATCGGAGCGAAGAAGGCATCCTTCGACTCACGGCTCAATGTCTTAAATACGACGATCCCGGTCGTCGTGAGCATCAGATACAGAAAAATCAGGCTGGACGGCAAGGGTGCGGATCCTGGAAGATTCGGGACCACAAACTTTAAAAACGCATACATCGCGAGAATCAGAAGCACTGGCTTTGCGAGGGAGCCGCCCATATCCCCTCCTTACTTCGCTTGCGCGATCGTCACGGTTTCAGCTTGAGCCGCCTTCACGGGAGCCGCCGGGGCCGCCCCGGGCATTTCCAGTTCCGACGGATTCACCGAGATCGGTTCCCCGCTCATCTGCTGCAGGAACGCGATCACGGAGAGAATTTCGTTCTTCGACAGTCCGATGGGATTCTTATTGATATAGGGCATCCTGGCCGGATATTCCTTCGGCAGTCCCTCGTGGCGATAATCGAGATAGACGTAGGCCTGGGGCTGAGTCAAACTTTCGAAGATGAATTCCCGGCTCAGTTTCGCCCCGATGCCTTTGAGGTCGGGACAGCGGGCAGACTCGCTCGGGCCGATGGTATGGCAGAGCGCGCACTGGCCCTTACTGAAGAAAATCTTCTGGCCAATCGATGCCATATCGGCCGGCGTCTTGATACTGGCGATGTCGATGCTTTCTTCAGCCGGCGGCAATGAGGCCATCTGCGGGACGGCCAAGGCGACCAACGAGAAGAGGCCGAGGACGATGGCCACAAATCCCATGACCCGCAGAAATTGCGAGCGGATAAAGAGCAGAATAAGGACGCCGCTTCCGATGACGGAAAGGCCGATCAGCTGCAATTTGACGACTTCACTCATAGGACTCCTCTGAGCAAGACGATCCGGTTAGATCTGCTTGTCCAATGTTTGAGAGCCACCTGCCATAGCCGGCAATGCCCCGTGGCTGTCGCCACTCTTTTCTGTGCCGCCATGTGTATTCTTCGCTTTATCCCCCATGGTCGCCACCCAGAAAATGAACGCCACGATCAGGCAGAACATGAATGTATTCGCCGCCATCAGAGCCGCCGCGTAACCCAGCGCAGGAGAGAACGCGTATTGCGAAGAGTCTCTCATGACGCCATACACGTGCCAATGCACGCGGGACGATGACCGGGCGTAACCCATCAAGGTCATCAAGAGAATAACCATGATGGCGTTCAGCACCAATGCATAACCGGCGCGCGGGGGCATCCGACCCCACACCATTTCCGTCGTGGTTTTCGCACTTTTCAGCAGGAGCGCCGTCAACGGGGTGATGGTGACCATGACAAAGATGACGAGCAACACCTGCGAGGTCGAGAAGTAGTTAATGCGGACGATGGCCGGGACGAAGTAACCCCAGACGCCCAGCACCACGACGACGATACCGGCAATGATGAGGACCGCACCCATTACGGCATTTGCCAGTTTCGCCCAGGTGGCGGTGTCTTCCTTGCCGGCTCTCCAGTACATGATGAAGCTCATGAAGGTGACAAGAATCATGAGATTCGACACCGTCATCTTGGCCGACATGACACCGAAAACCCCGAGCAGGGGATGATGCGTGCCTCCCATCTTTCGAGCCTCTTCCAGACTCGCCACGAGGGAGTGCGGCGTCATCCAGACACCGAGACACAGGAGCAGAATGACGAGCATGGCCAGAATCGGCCTGCGGTACCGCAGTTCCGATCCCGGAATACGATGCGTGATCCCCATCCAGAAATAGTAGTTCGATCCGATGAACAGCACGCCGATCAACATTGCCTGCAGAATGAACAGCCAGGATAGGAATCCACCCATGAGGGTGATGCCCATCTGCTGGTTGTACTGATAGATTTCGCGCATCAGCCAATAGCCGGCGAAAGGCAACGGGAGAAGACCGAACACGCCGATGAAATTACCGACGTAGCCCATCCAATCGTAATGCTCGCGTTCTTCCGGGGTCCGCGCAGAGAGATACCGGATGCCGGCATAGGCACCGCAGATATAGCCTCCGAGCACGACGTTGGCGATCAGCCGGTGAATATTGACCGGCCACCATGTGGGATTCCACGTCGCGGCCCAGGCCCGTGCCATATCCGAACCTTCAGCAATGACGACAGGACTCGCCTGGAACGTCGCCCAGGAGTTCGGGATAATCATGATGAAGAACGCAAAGACGTTCAGCAGGAAACCCAGCACCAAGTGAAAGACCTTGCTGCGGCCTTCCGACATGGCATCCCACCCGTACCAGTACATATAGAGCGTCGCGGTCTCGAGCAGGAACAGTGCGCAATAGACCATGAACGAGGGAAAGAAGATGTCGCTGAGATAGGCCATCAGCTTGGGATAGGCGCCGATGAGGATGAACAACAGAATGCCGCCGAACAGGGCGGTGGTCGAATAGGCGGAACTCAGAAGCTTGGTAAATTCTTTGGCCAGCTTGTCGTAGCGCTTTTCGCCGCTCTTCCAGCCCACCACTTCGCACAACCACGCAAAAATCGGGACGCCGAGCACGAAGCCCGCGAGCAGGAGATGCAGCTGCGCGACGATCCACACCAGGTTCCGGCTGCCGATACCGGGCACGTCACGATAGGCCACGGCCGATGCACCGCCAGAATCCGCCGCCAACCCGACCACCGGAGCGGCAAGCACTCCCAGGGTCGCCACGAAGGCAGCCACTGCAGCAGGCGATTCGGTGAAGAACCGAATAAGCCGTTCAATCATTCCAGGCCGTTGCATCATGGATATCACCTCTCCGTCGCCCAGTCTTAGGGTGTTGCTGGAGCCTTCACCGGTGCCTTAGCATCAGCGGGCTTGGCCTTGCCGGCCTTCCCCTTGTCTTTTTCTTTCGCTGCCTCTTCTTCGGCTTTCTGTTTTTCGATCGCCTCAACCTGCGCTGCGAGCTGAGCCACATGCTTCTCGGCCTTGTTGAGGGTATCAACGGGCTTGTAGAGCGGCGCGGCTTTGACTTCCGGCTTTTTGCAGCATTCATGCGGATGGGGCGTACTGACCGGCAGTCCGGACCAAAACAGCATCGAGAGCACGAGGCCCACCAGCGTGGTGGCCGTCAGCATCAGCCCTTGATCGGCCGGCACACGCATCAAATCCCACCGCGTGACCAATGCTTGATAATCTCCCGATGCGGGTCCAGCACTCTGCGCCGCGCTCCGGATCACACGACCGACGAGAGACACGCCCAGCAGCATCATGACGATCAGAACGGTGATAGAGACGCCGCCCCAGAGGGTGAGTTCGATCCCGATCTTTTCGGCGACGGGAACCGCTTTCAGCATCTCGGTTTCAAAGAGACCATGGGACAATTCAATGGACGTCTGGGTGGCGAAGCTCACCACGATCCACAAGATCGGCATGAAGAACGCGCCCACGAAGGCGGTCTTGAGCCACAGGGATAAGCCGAGTCCATCCGGCGGTTCTTTGCGGAGCTTCTCAAGGAATAACGTTCTGGCTACGACGCCGGTCGCCCAAATATCGATGGGGATGCAAATCAGGAAGAGCAACGCAATCCCCGCGCCTTCCCCGAGATGCGGCTCAGCCACCATCGCGAGAATCGGCATGGCAAAGACGGTCACGGGGCTGGCGAGATACATCAGACACGCCAGGCCGATGCGGGCCTCAAAATGAATCAGGCCCAACGCCATAAACAGAAGACAAATGCCAATCTTGATTGGGAACCCGGTCCAACAGGTGGACCAGAGGACGTTCAATCCAAGCTTCACAGGGGACGGTAATTCTCGCTCGGTCATAGTTTCATCTGGGGCGCGGTTCACGTCGCCCCGCTCAACTAGTCCAAAAATTCCCGGTTGATAATGGCGGCCACGGTAAAGAGAAGAATCATCGCCATCACGACAATCCAGCCGATCAGCGCGATGGGGCGCTTGAAAATATTCCGCTCCGGATCTTTGTCGATGAAGGGCAGCGCGGCCAGCAAGGCCATAAACGCGCCAGGCAGAGCCATGGCGCCCACGAACTGCCCGAACTCGCCACCAAACATTTTAAGCCGCAGCAATTGGAACAGGAACAGGAAGTACCACTCCGGCTCAGGATGATAGTCGCCAGGATCCGGCGTCGCTTCCTCAAGGAGCACCACCGGCTCCCAGAACGCCAACGCGCAGATAGTGAAGAACACCGTGATCATCCCGACGATATCTTTCCAGATTTGGCGCGGGAAGAAATAGTCGGTCTTCGCCTTGATCTCTTCCGGAGTGCCACGGAACGGTCCGGCTGGACCTGCGGCCCTAAACAAGAAAATATGCAACCCGGCAAGACCCATCAAGGCCGCCGGCAGAATCATCACGTGGATGACAAAAAAGCGACTGAGCGTCATCTGTCCGGGAATCGCCCCGCCCTTGAGGAAGCGGGCCATGAAATCTCCGATGACCGGAGTCTTATCCATGATCTCGACGCCGACCGTCGTCGCCCAATAGGCGCGCTGGTCCCATGGAAGCAAATAACCGGTAAACCCGAAGCCCATGACGATTCCAAAAAGGGCCAGACCGACCAGCCAGATCAATTCGCGAGGACTCTTGTAGGCGCCCCAGAGAAAGACCTGCGACATATGCGCAAACACACAGACCACCATCGCGGTCGAACCCCAGAAATGGTAGCTAAGGAGGAACCACCCGTAATCGACTTCGTGAATGATGTATTGCGTGCTGGCAAACGCGTGGTCGGCGGTGGGCACATAGTAGAACATCAGCAGAATGCCGGTGACGGCCTGCATGATGAAAATGAACAACAGGATGGAGCCGAAGACGTAGGCCCAACGGGAGCCGCCGGGTACCGGCTCGTTGAGCATCTTCGCTTGAATCGTCTTAAGGCCGACCCGCTCGTCGACAAAGGCAATGACCTTTTCGAGTGCGGTGAGCTCAGTTGAAGAGGACGGTGTCTGTTGCATAGTGATCAGATGATCCGGATTTGAGTTTTAGTACCGGCCTTGAATTCCATATCGATGATTTCGACTTCGCCCGTGGCGGACACCTTAATGGGAAGGGCGTCAAGGGCACGCGGCGCCGGTCCGTCGAGCACCTTGCCGGACGCGTCATAGATGCTCAAATGGCAGGGACATAGGAAGACCTGCCCCAATACTTTGTGCTGCCGCCATTTATACCCGCACCCGAGGTGCGGACATTTCCCGGAAAACGCGACGAAGGG
The DNA here is from genome assembly GCA_030653545.1 of Nitrospira sp. Lineage (NCBI taxonomy): Bacteria > Pseudomonadati > Nitrospirota > Nitrospiria > Nitrospirales > Nitrospiraceae > Nitrospira > Nitrospira sp. The sequence continues at coordinate 240,854 of JAURZE010000024.1, forward strand.
GAAATCTTTCTTATTTGTCCAGACCGTCTTCCCGAAGGCATCCTTAAATTCCATGTCCTTGCCCTGATAGACCTTCTCCAGGACGGCAGGTGTCACCTTCAACACCCAGACGTTTTTCTCGATCTCGGACTCGGGCATGTAGGCTTCTTTGACTTTGCGCTTATACTTGAACTGGACGCCGATATCGTCTTGCTTGATCTTGCTGACATTGCCGATCTTGAGCCATCCGTTGTCGAACGGTGAATACATCGGCTTCATGAGATAGCGCAGAACCGGAAAGGCAATCGGCAACCCGATCAGAAAGCCGATGACGTGGGTAAAGTTCATGAAGAACGTGCGGCGCTTGACGCTCTTCTCCAACTCGGGGAACGGAACCAGCACCTCACCCGGCATGACATGCACACGCTCTTCAAGATGCGCGATCTCGACCTCATGGGTCGTCACGTAGTCGTCACGCTTGAACGGCGGCAGTTCGAGGATATCGCCGGCAGCCGCGCGCAGCTCAACAAGACTGTCGGTCACCGACTGCACGAACGTCATGGCGATCTGCCGCTCCCCGCTGCCATTCATCGAGACGACGATATGGCTGATCTCATGGGAAAGCGGATCGACGATGACTTTCGAGATTTCCCCGATTTCACGGTCCGTCGCGCGGACTTTTGTTTTAAGTTTCGGCTGCATCATTACTTCATCTTGATGGGTTTCGGTGTATTGACTGACGTGTTCTTGAACGTCGCGAGCCAGGCCGCCAAGGCCTGCACATCTTTGAGCTCCATCAGATCCTTGTACTTATCCGGCATCTTGCCCTTGTCATACTCCGCATCGAATCCTTCGGCCTTGTAAGACTTGGGATCAAGAATCTTCTTGGTGATTTCTTCCTGCGGCAAGAGCGTCCCGATGTTATCGAGTTCCGGTCCGCGCTTCTTTCCACCCTCACCCTTCAGCTTGTGGCAGTTGTAGCATTCCTGGAGCTGCCATTGCTCTTCGCCGATCTTCAGAACATCGCCCCCTGACGCTCCGGCAGAAGCAGGAGCCGCCGCAGCCGCCCCGGCCTCTTGACCGGCGGCACCCTGCACGGTTCCCAACGCCTTAATCCGTTCCGTCAATTCCTTGGCCTTGAGATCCAGCTCCTTGGTGCGGGCAATGACTTCATCGGCCTTCCAGGGATCGAGAATGTTAGGCTTCCCCTTCAGGATCTTGACGATCTTCCCTTTTTCGTCTTCCGGATCGTATTGCGGCCAGAGTGACGCGCCGGCAATGAATACCGTGCAGAGGATGGCATAAAACACTAAGAGAGAAACCAGTGCCTTGCCGCCGCTCATCACCTTCATGGTCGGTGCATCGAGAATCAAGAACACAACGGTGCCGAGCACCGCATAGCCAAAGAACAGCCATCGGAAGACGGGAGGAAATTCTAATGTCATCGTGGCCACCCACAGTCCGGCCCCGATCACTAATCCGACGATGATCTTAATGATTGCCTTGCCCATAGTGCTCCTCGTACTAAGTCGCTATGAATGCACCAGGATAAATCTGAACCCTACTTCGCTCCAGCCGGAACCGGACTGCCCTCAGGCGCATGCTCCTTCGGATGCGACGCACGCAACGTCACCAGAATCGCAAAACTTACCACGGCGTAGAACACCACGGTAATCCCCGTGATGTACCAAGCTGAATAGGCCAGCGTCGGCGTAAAGGACTCCGCCGTAAAGTCCGGCAGCAAGTTATATGTGTGGAAGTATTTTCGCAGGAGCGAACGAACCGCCCCCATCAGCCCCATCGTCCAGATTGCGCTGAACGCGAGGAAAATCAGAACGAATTGCGAGGCATAATCGATCTTGCCCCAGACGATGGTCCCTTGCGTCACGGCTCGATTGTAGATGATGTAATTGACCACCGTGACGAAGACGAGCGTGAAGGCCGCTGAATTCTTCGCCGGCATCAAGGCCAGAAAATTCCAATCGGACGGCAATTCCAATTCTGCAACCAGCTTGGCGCCGGTCGGGGCAAACCCGTGCGGCGTGAGCCAGATCGCGTTGCCCACCACCACCATCAGGAAACCGATCTTGATGACCGTCCGCGAGGAGACCGTGATCGGGATAAAGCGACCGAGAATGGCCGGCGCCAACAACATCGGCAAGAGGAACATCAGCGACTTGGGATCGGGCGCCGGATAATCCGTCAACACCTTGGTCATGACCAAGGGAAGCGCGATCATCACGATCGGGGCTATAATGGTCATACGAACCTTCTCGACGCCCTCGATGCGCTTCATACTGAGCCAGATGTAATAGTTACTGGCCAGGAAGATGAGCCCGATCATCGCCCCCTGCATCTCAAAGAACATCGACAACTGGTCCGCCATCATGTACGGACAGATGGACGCATCGTAGTCGCACAGCTCATAGGCTAACAGATAGCCCATGAACGGGAGGAACAAGAGCGCACCCACACCGATCATATTGCCGACGAAGCCCATCCAATCGTAATAGGCCCGCTCTTCATCCTTCGTCGCCCCCATGTACATGTACGCGGCGATCAGGCCGGCCACAAAGCCGCCGAAGGTCACATTCCCAACCAGCCGGTGCATATTGAGCGGCATCCAACTGTAGTTGAACATTTTGTCCCAGATGCTGGCAGTCGCCAGGAATTCAACGGGAGAGACACCCTCGGCTTTCACCGGCGTGTTCATGAAGGAGGTAGGGCCATCGATTACAAAGAGCGTAATGGATCCGATCAGGTTCAACAGAACTCCGAGCGCGATATGCCGGGCCTTCTTATTCCCCTTCCACGAATCCCACGTATAGAAATACATATAGAGAACAAACGTCTCGCCGATGAACAACAGTGGATAGATGACGGCGAAGACGATAAAGAAGTGATTGATCAGCCACGTCGTGAATTGCGGATAGGTCGCCAGCAACACGAAAATGAACAGACCACCGGTCAACGCGGTCATACTGTACAGAATAACCGTGACCTTCGTGACCTCTTTTGCCAATCGATCATAACGGGGATCCTGTTTCCGGTATCCCAGCCACTCCGAGATGACCACGAAAATGGGCGCCCCGAGAATGAATCCTGCGAACAGGATGTGGAGCTGAGCGACGATCCAGACAGCTGTCCGATTCCCGGTATAAGGGAATTCAACCGGCGGCGTACCAGGTGCCTGTGCATAGGCCGTCCCGCCAAACAGCGCTAGAAGCGCAATGAGAGCCATGAGACTGCGCTGCCATGTTTTCATGATGCCTCGCCGCTCCTCCTCACAAGAGTGAAATCTTACTTGCCTGCCGGAGCCGGGGCAGCCGGCGCTGCCTCAGGTGCCGCCGCTGGCGCTGCCGCCGCAGGAGCCGTCGACACGGCCGCCGCATCGACCCACGCCTTCTTACCTTCATCCCAACCCTTGCCGGCCAATCCGAAGTTGCGCTCATACAATACGAGCTTCCAACGGTCTTCGTCCGACAATTTGCTCTTCCAGGCCTTCATCTTGGTGTTCGGCACGCCTTCCGAAATGCGCCAGAACCACACGGCATCCGAGTACAGCTTCATCCGGTCGCCGACGCGGAAATCGCGGGCGCCCGCCTTGACCGGCTTGCCGTCCTTGCCATGACAGCTGGCGCAATTCACGTCAGGATTCGTCTCGCCGATGAAAAGCTTCCGGCCCTCTTCCATCTTTGCCGCATCCGCCCACCAGCCGGCAGGCATGTGCTTATCGGCATACTCAGCAGGGGCAGGAGGAGGAGGAACGACCGGGCCTTCACCACCACCCTCGCCTCCGCCGCAAGCAGCCACCGTCATACCCAAACCCAACACCATCATCAGATGCCACGACATTTTCATATGCTTTCCTCCACTCCTTTTCTACGCCCGACAATGCATTTCAAGACCGACACATTCATCTTCAAGGCAGAAAAAAACGCCTCCGCAAGGGGCCGACCCTTACAAAAGCGCTACTCTGCGTTCACCAAAAAACCACAGCTATTCATGCCCCAACATCTCTGGCCTTCTACCCCGGCGAGCGCCCCACTCCGCTCCCGGACCGGCCGATTACTTTTTCCGCTTACCCTGCCCCTTCTCTCGCCTTCCGTCTTGCTTGCGCTGAGACCGAACGACTTTCACGCCAACCAAGAGAGCCACCAACCCGCCGACCACCCCAAGCACCACCCACAACCATGTTGGAGGCGCCGAACGATCACGAACACAACCGGATCCGAAATTGACCTGGATCCTTCGCTCACTCTCAAGATCCTTCGGATCGAACTGAATCTTATGGTGCTGCTGCTCGCCCTTTACCTCAACCAGAAGCGGATCACCCAGGTTGTCATTATGCAGGTGAAACGCTGCCTTATAGTACCCTCCGTCATCCGTTGTGACGGTCTGCCCATAAGAAATTCTCGTATCCTTGACTAAGACTTCCGTATTGGCGCTCGGCGTCCCATCGGCCTTACACACGAACCCTTCAACCGTATACCGATGGTCGGCTTCATGGGTAGCGTACAGAATGGTTGGATGTGTAACGAAGACCCAGATGCCGGCCGTGGCGACAACGATGATCCACCGAAAGCCAGACTTCCTTCTTGGTTTCCACTCCACTCGTCCGTGCCAATCCCCTTATTCCGGTTCATCCCATGACACGCGACGACTTGTAGAATATCGTCGAATGCGCCAGCCAGTTTTAAGGCCGATTCTTGTAACATAGCCCCTATTCTTTGTCAATTGCGATGGAAGGAAGAAAGGCCCTGAACAAGAGGGAAACGCGTGTTTTGGCACACTCAAACGAAGACGATATTTTCAGAGGAGGCGCGGGGGGAAATATCCGCGCTGGAAGGGATGAAAACACAACGGCGAGAGCCTAGAGATGCCCGCGGGCGCGGGCATCCTGTGCGATCCGGTCAGCCTCGGCTTTCCGCTCCGACTCTTTTTTCGCAACCCAGCTCTCCCAGGAGTTGCCTGACGCCGTGTCTTCTCCGGAAAAGGCCACCGATACGACATCTGCATACCGAATCACCTGCACTCCAGAATCACCCTCGGGAAACACTTCAAACGTCGAGTCCTGCCCCTTTACCGTCCGATTGAAAAGATAACCGGTCACGTGCTGGCCCGATCGAAGCGTCACCGTCACATCTCCGCGATAGTCGAACGCCAACTCAATCGCCTCTGCAAGCTCTGCAAACGAGTGCGGAGCAAACTGTCGCCCCTGCAAGGAGCTGGCGGATCCCGGCGCACTGTGGTTCTTCGTATCAGTCATGCGACTCGCGCTCCCCTGTTCAGCGGCTGGTAGGCAAGAGGGTCAATTTCACGGTTCGACCGAACCCGGACACCGTCCCGAAGGTATCTTCGACCGCCGAGGCTTCGTATCCGCAATGCACCATGCAGTCCGCGCACTTTTCATTCCGACCGGTTCCGTACTGATCCCATGCCGTGTCCGCCATCAACTCGCGGAAGGTCTTTGTGTAGCCTTCTTGCAGCAAGTAACAGGGCTTCTGCCACCCGAACACGTTATACGTTGGATTGCCCCACGGAGTGCATTGGTACTCCCGCTTCCCCATCAGAAAGTCCAGGAACAGCGGCGATTGATTGAACTGCCAGCCCCGCTTGGGGCTGCCGAGAATACGAGAAAAGAGCTCTCGCGTACGTTCACGCTTGAGGAAGTGCTGCTGATCAGGCGCTTTTTGATAGCTGTAGCCCGGGGAAATCATCATCCCTTCGACCCCCAGCGCCATCATTTCATCGAAAAACTTCCGGACACGCTCGGGATTGGCATCATCGAATAATGTCGTATTGGTCGTGACGCGATGGCCGCGCTTCAACGCTTCCTTGATGGCCCGCACAGCAACGTCATAGACCCCGTCGCGACACACCGCCAAATCGTGTTCATCCTTCAATCCATCCATGTGCACACTGAAGGTCAGAAACTTCGATGGTTTGTATTCATCCAGCTTCCGTTCCATCAAAATGGCGTTCGTGCAGAGATACACATACCGCTCCTGCGCCACCAGGCCCTCGACAATCTTGGCCATCTTGGGATGGATGAGCGGCTCCCCGCCTGGGATACTGACGATCGGCGCCCCGCATTCCTCGGCCGCCGCCCAGCATTGCTCGGGGGTCAAATGCTTATCGAGCACATGATCGGGATATTGGATTTTCCCGCACCCGGCACAGGCCAAGTTGCAGCGAAACAACGGCTCCAGCATGAGGACGAGCGGATAGCGCTTCACGCGCTTCACCTTCTGCGTGAGCACATACTTCGTGACTGTATACATCTGGGACAGCGGTACGGCCATTCCCTGCTCCTTCCGATGAAGTTATATAGTGGACGGCTGGTGATCGCAGCCGGACATGGAAGCATCCAAAAATTCAGCGAATTCTAACACCTGCAAAAAACTCAGTCAATTTCGGCCCAGCCAGAGCGCCATGCGGGCCCTCACTCGACTGACAGACGCTGTAACACCGTACCGGGTACACGCGACAAAACTGAATGGACAGGTGTGAAATTGGAGGCGCCGAGCGGGTTCGAACCGCTGCATCGCAGTTTTGCAGACTGCTCCCTTACCACTTGGGTACGGCGCCTCACGAAGGTGCGCATTATAGCGGCCCTTCATCCGGTATCTCAACAACCGTTTTAGAAGGAGATCGTTGCCGGGGCGTGCAAAATCGCCCTAGCGATTAGGCAGGACGGGAATCTCTTTACCCAGCGTCGTCGATTGCGAGGGATCCGGCCCCAACGACTCCCATCCCTCATTAGAAGGGGAAGCGACAACCTCCCCGCTCGCCTCAGCCTCTTTTTCTTTTGCGAGAAGCTCCACTTCTTCGATCAGCGTATCCATCAGCTCTTCGATAGGAACCTTGCGAACGAGCTTGCCCTTCTTAAACAGAATTCCTTTGCCTTCGCCGCCGGCCACCCCGATATCCGCTTCCTTGCCTTCGCCGATTCCATTCACGACGCACCCGAGTACCGACACATTGAGTGGTGTCTTGATATGGCCAAGTTTCTTTTCGAGTTCATTGGCCATCTTCACCACATCGATCTCGACGCGGCCACAGGTCGGACAGGCGATCACATTAATTCCGCGATGACGCAGCTCCAGCGATTTCAAAATCTCAAAACCGACCTTGACTTCCTCGACAGGATCCGCCGCGAGGGACACCCGCAACGTATCGCCGATGCCTTGCGAGAGCAGATAACCAAGCCCCATGGCCGACTTGACGGCACCGGTCATCGCCGTCCCGGCTTCAGTGATGCCGATATGGAGCGGGTAATTGGATTGATGGGCAAACAGCCAGTAGGCATCAATGGCGTGATGCACATCGGAGGCCTTCAGCGACACTTTCATGTTGGTGAAGCCAACGTCCTCCAACGCATGGACCGCATTCAGTGCAGATTCAGCGAGAGCTTCCGGCGAAGGCCACCCATACTTGTCGAGCAGGTGACGCTCCAACGAGCCGCCGTTGACCCCGACACGCAACGGAATGCCTCGCTCATTCACGGCCTTGATGACTTCTTCGACTTTCCACCATGCCCCGATGTTACCCGGATTGATGCGCACGCAATCCACGACTTCTGCGGCCTTGAGTGCCAGCCGGTGATCGAAGTGAATGTCGGCGATCAACGGGACGGTCATCGCCGCCTTGATTTTCGGGAGAGCCGCAGCCGCCTCATCATCCGGCACCGCGACACGAATCACTTCACAGCCGGCCGTTTCAAGCTGACGAATTTGCTCAACCGTCGCAGCGACATCGCGGGTATCGGTCGAGCACATCGACTGAACAGATATCGGGGCGTCTCCCCCGATCTTGAGCGAGCCAACCTTGATCTGCCGAGTTTTTCGTCTGGCTATATGCATGGTGTGAGGTCGCTCAGCTCCCCTGCTCGTCCCCGTGCGGGAGATGATCGATCGACGCGCCGACCGCGAACCGATCTTGTTTCGTGACCGGAGCCTTCCCGACGAGTTCCTTCACGCTTTGATAAATGCCTTCCGCCGTGAGCCCATACCGCTCCCGCAAGAAATCCTGGGGCCCTTGCTCAATATACCAATCCGGAAGCCCGAGCACCTTAGTCGTCACGTCGGTGATGCGGGCATCGGACAACGCTTCGAGCACTGCGGAGCCGAAGCCGCCCATCTTGCAGCCCTCTTCTACCGTCACCACATATCGCACCTGTTTGGCCACATCGACGATCAGCTCCTGATCGAGCGGTTTCACGAATCGGGCGTTCACCACGGCGGTTGAAATACCCTCCCTGGTGAGCCGTTCGGCCGCTTGCATTGCCTGCCAGACCGAGACTCCGATGGCCATGATTGCGACATCGGATCCGTCCTTCATCAACTCGCCCTTCCCGATCGGGAGTGCGGCAGGAGCGGCGTCCATCGGAACCCCGAGGCTGACCCCGCGCGGATAACGGAGCGAGACCGGCCCGTCATGCTGGATGCAGGTCTTCATCATGTGCTGCAGCTCGTTCTCATCCTTCGGCGCCATCACCACCATATTCGGGGCGTGCCGCAGATAGGCGTAGTCGAACGCCCCATGGTGCGTGGTGCCGTCTTCCGCAACGAGACCACCGCGATCGATACAGAAAACGACGGGGAGATTCTGCGTGGCCACATCGTGCACTACCTGATCGTAGGCGCGCTGCAAGAAGGTCGAGTACATGGCCACCACAGGTTTCAGACCCTGCGTCGCCAGTCCGGCCGCGAATGTCACGGCATGCTGTTCGGCGATTCCCACATCGTACAACCGATCGGGGAATTCTTTTTCAAACCCTGTGAGACCGGTTCCTTCGCACATCGCCGCCGTAATAGCGACGATCCGCTTGTCCTCGCGAGCCAGCTTGACCAGCGAGTCCATGGCAATTTGGGTATATGAGGGGCGCGCGGCCTTTTTCGCCGGCACACCGGTCTCGCGCACGAAGGGCGGACAGGCATGGAACCAGACCGGGTTATTGATGGCCGGGTCATACCCGAGACCCTTCTTCGTAATCACGTGCAGTAAGACCGGCCCCTTCATCTTCAGCACATTCTCCAAGGTCGGGAGCAAATGCTCAAAGTTGTGGCCATCGATCGGCCCGCAATACTGGAAACCCAGTTCTTCGAACAGCAATCCAGGAAGAATCGCTCCCTTCGCCAGCTCTTCGGCCCGGCGAGCCAGCTTCTGCATGTCCTCCCCGATGTGAGGAATCTTTCGCAGGAGTTGGCCGGTTTCCTCACGCATCTTCCCGTAAAATTCACCGGTAATAGTTCGGCTCAGGTAGGCGGAAATCGCGCCGACGTTCTTCGAAATCGACATTTGATTGTCGTTCAAGATCACCAGGAAATCTTTGCCCATCCCGCCGGCATGATGCAGACCCTCCAGAGTCATCCCGGCGGTCATCGCGCCGTCCCCGACGACACAGACGACTTTATTTTTCTGTCTCAATTGCTCGCGCGCTTCAACGAGTCCGAATGCCGCCGACACGCCCGTACCGGCATGCCCGGCATTGAAGGAATCGTATTCGCTTTCTTCTCTTTTACAAAATCCGCTGAGCCCGCCGTACTGACGTAGCGTATGGAACTGCTCACGACGGCCCGTCAGCAACTTGTGCGTATAAGCCTGATTGCTGGTATCCCAGACGATCTTGTCGGTCGGTGTTTTCAACAGGTAGTGCAACGCCACCGTGAGTTCCACCACGCCGAGATTCGACGCCAAGTGTCCGCCAACGCTGGATACGGTACCAATGATCTGCTCACGGATTTCTTCGCACAGCGCGGGCAATTGGCTCGGCGATACCCGCTTGAGATCTGCTGGACTTTGAATGGTCTTGAGGATCGACATAGGATGATCTCCCTTGAATCGTATCTCAGCTATTCTGCTTGGTTTTTATGCACGAGGAGGCAGAAAAACGGATGCAACCGCATCCCCGTCAATTAAGATGGAATTGCTCGTCAGTTTCACACAAAGATCCTTTGCTGTCAAGCAGTTAGAGACGCCGCCTATCGAGCCATCCCTCTTCATGACCCAAATTGAAATGTCACCACTGTGGAGAGGGTAAAATCGGCGGCACTCCCGACAATGAAATCGAGATTTTCCACCGCGTACACCTGCCAGAGCAGCTGCGGGCGCAAGCGATAGCTAAAACCGAGCACGCCTTCCGTGACTCCCTTGTCGAACACATGCGTGCCGGTTCCGTACAGCGGCGACGAGAAATAGTCGAAATGTCCCACGATGGAGAAATTCTCCGACCAGAGATACTCCACTGCCACCAGGGCAGAGACGACCGGCTGCAACCCGAATCCTGCAATGTGGCCAGTCGGAATCACCCCGTTGATGTTCGCATACACCATCCAGTCCTTGGCCACATGTTTCTCCAGGGCCAAGCCAAACCCGTAATCCGGACTGCCGCTTCCCAAGAGGTGCGATTCGTCTCCCGTTGGAAGTTTCAGTGCAGCGCGAAGCGACAAGGCCGGCAATGAACTCGTCTCCGTCAGCACCTGATACTTGCCCATCACCGAGGCATCGCCCAATCCAACGACACCCTCCCGCGCATTAATCACGGTGCGTCCGCCCGATGTCACCTGGTAGGCATACCCTGTTCCCTTGAGCGCCCTTCGATCAGGCGCCAGGCCGGTCGTCGCCCGCTCAACCGCCGTGATCATGCCTTCCATGATACCCCGATAGCGGTTCACTATCGGTACTTCCACGGCCATCTCCAGCCGCTCGGTCACTCCATAGCGGAGAAACAATCCTGACCGGATACTCTCAAACTTCATCGTGACTGACGTCTGCGGGGTAGCATCGGAAAAGATGTTGGCGGTATTGGCGAGTTCGATACGGAGATCGAGGGATCCGGGCTTCAAGACCGTCGCGCGATCGCCGGGCATTCCAAGCACTAATTGGTGCACCGGCTGAAAATTTCTCACGGGGAACGGTCCAAACCCTTCAGCCCATAGGAGCGGAGGGATCGCCCCACCCGTCAACACGATACTCACGAACAGGATGGCGAATAGAATCTGACCCCACGACATCCTACAACTCGCTTCCTAGTAGGGGAAATCAAGACCGGCGAAAATCGCACCGCCTTCACGACTGAATCCATAATCGAGGCGACCCACGACATTCGGCCGTACAATACCGCGGATGCCGAGCCCCGGAGTCATCCGGTAATCTTTGACACTGACATCTTTGAAATTCCCGAAGACCTGACCTGTATCAAGGAACGGGGCCAATTCAAAATCCGCCATGACACCCGCCAGTCTGGTGCGGGCGATATGAATCCGCTCTTCGATGCTCACGGAGATCAGATGCTTGTCGATGTAACGGTCGACGCCGAAGCCGCGGAGATTGTTCTGCCCGCCCAGCGAGCTTTGTTCGAAGAATGGAACCTGCGTGCCGATCGTAGCCTGCAAATTTGCCCGCACGACAAGAATGGCCCGCTTCGATTCACTGGGAAACAGCTTCTTGATGTCGAGTTCATACCGCGAATACACCGGATGCTCACCGTTCCTCACATTCTGATTCAACTCCGCATACGCGGTTACGGCCATCCCATCCGTCGGTGTCACCAGATTGTTGCGCGTGTCATAGTGAAAACTAACACGGTGCCCGACGATCGTCGATTGCCCCTTGACACCATCCACATCCCCGAACCGCTCGCCGGTAAACGGAAGATTGGTGGCCCCGCGCTGAAGCTGCACATCACGAACACGCTGAGCCAGCGCAATCTGCGTCACCTCGTTCATATAGACGCCGAACCGCCAGTTTGCCCGTATTTCCCGGGCCGTGTAATTGGTCTCATTGCCTTCGATGGAATCCTGCCCGGGGCCGAAAAACCGGGACGTGGCGTTCTTGAAAAACGACCCGCCGAACTGCAGAAAGTACCGCCCGTTGCTGAAGGCGGGATCCAGATAGTTAAACACGAGCTTGCGCTCGATCTTCTCCGTGAACGAGCCGATAAACTGAATTTGCCGCCCGCCCGGCTCGTACTGAAAGAAATTGAATGCCCCTCTGGTTCCAACAATCGAATTCCGAATCACCATGGGGGCCATCAAATACTTCAGTTCCCCGTCAGGGTCGGTGATCAAAATCGGCATGATCAGCCCGAGATCGTTGCCGTCGTTGCGCGTCGTAGAGACCGACGGAACGGGGATGACTTGCGTGTCGGCCCAGGCGGACACGAGACACACCGCGGCCGTCCCTGCCCACAGGCAGACGATCAAACTAACAAGTCGACGCAGGGAGGACATGAACAGGCTGCCTGACTGGTCTTACGGAGATTTGAGCTTATCGGATTTTTTCCGGAGCTGATCGACAAGATCGGGGTAGGACGACGCACGAAGGATCTTGGTAAATTGCCCGCGATAGTTGTTCACCAAACTCACACCATCGACCACGACATCGTACACCCGCCAGTCCGTGCCCCGGTTGATGAGACGATAGTCAAGCGGGATTTCCGTTTTCCCCGAGAGGATCTTGGTCCGCACTTCGGCATAGTCTTTTTCGGTTCGTTCATTCAGATACTGCACGCCTTCACCGGAATAGGACTCCACTTTTTCTGCGTACGAACTGGTCAGGAGCGTCTGAAACAGGGACACGAATTCCTGCTTGTCTTGATCTGAAAGCTGGTTCCAGGGGGCTCCGAGCGCCCGGCGCGACATTTCCTGATAATCAAACCGCTCGGCCACCACTTTCTCCAGCAACGATCGCCGCTCTTCAGCCTTGGCCGTCTGCTTCAAATCCTTATCGCGAATGATGCGAAGCACCTCGTCGATCGTGCCCTTCATCGAATCCGTCGGAGGCCCGGCAAGGGCCTGCGATAATTCACCCCCGAGAGAAAGGCAGATCCCCACCAGACCGACCGCGACCAACCGGCCGACCTGTCGCATTACCGACCCCGCTCGCCCCACTGCATTGTGCGTCACCATACGACACTCCTGTATATACATCAGGCCACGAAATTCCCTAGGGGAAATCGAAGCAATCAGTTCACCTTACCATGGACATATTGACTCACCAACTCTTCAAGGTCCAAGCCGGACTCAGTATCTCGAATGGTGTCGCCTGGTTTCAAGGGATCGCCGCCACCGCCCGGCGACAACGCCAAAAACTTCTCCCCGATAATTCCTCTCGTCTTGATCGACGCAATGGTATCCGTATAGAGCTTCACCCCGTTGCCGACGGCGAGCGTGACGATCGCGCGATCCTCTTTGAGCGCAATGCCCCTGACACGCCCCACCTCCACGCCGGCAATTTCAATGGTCGCGCCAGACTTCAAGCCGGTCGCGGTATTGAACAGCGCGGTCACTTCATATAGGTCGCCGCCGATCACCTCCAGCTTGCCCAGCTTGATGGAGAGATAGCCCAGACACAGAATCCCGACCAGGACAAACGCGCCGACCACCAGTTCGAGCTTGGTATTTTCCATCGCCATACTCCCGTTACGAGCTTGCAGCGGCGCCGGACAGCACGACCGGCCCCCCGACTGAAATAAATTCATGGATCTCCGGATCTGTCGTTCGAATGAATTCGGCAGGCGGGGCCATCACCGCAATCCGTCCCTGTTTCAAGATGGCGACGTAATCGGACAGGAAGAAAATCTCCGGGATCTCATGACTGACCATGACCGCCGTAAATCCGAAGGTCCGCTGCGTCGTCGTAATCAACTCATGAATGGCCTTCGCCATCAACGGATCCAGTCCCGTGGTCGGCTCATCGAACAAGACAATCTCAGGCCGCATCACTAAAGCGCGGGCCAAGCCGGCGCGCTTCCGCATTCCTCCGCTGAGCTCTGCCGGAAATTTGTGCCCCATGCCGGCCAATCCGACCTGTTCGAGCATCTCGTTCACCCGCGCCGCCACTTCCGGCCCCTTCATGCGCAACTTCTCTTTCAATGGAAAGGCCACGTTCTCAAAAACGGACATCGAATCGAACAGTGCCGCCCCTTGAAACAACATCGAAAACCGCTTCCGCACTTCATTCAACGGCTGGCCGCGCAGGCGGGAAATGTCGACATCGCCGACCCAGACCTGTCCCTCGTCCGGTTGCAGCAGCCCGATCATGTGCTTCAGCAGCACACTCTTCCCCTCACCGCTGCGTCCGATAATGGTCGTCAACTTCCCGGCCGGAATCGTCAGGTCAACTCCCCGCAACACGGGCTGGGTTCCCAACGTTTTTTTCACACCGACAAGCTTGAGCATACTTACAACAAGATCGACGTCAGAAAATAATCCCACACCAGGATCACCACAGAAGACAACACCACAGCCTCCGTCGTCGCCGAACCCAATCCCTCGGCACTCATACGGGTATAGAAGCCCTTGTAGCAACAGACCCAGCTGATGATCAGTCCGAAGCTGATCGATTTGAGAATTCCGCCGTAGACATCTTTCCATTCGACGGCAGACTCGATCGACGTCCAGTAGGATCCGGCATTCACGCCGAGGAGATCCACGCCGACCAGATACCCACCGTAGATTCCGACGACGTCGAAGAGGGCCACCAGCAACGGGACTCCGATCAACCCCCCGACCACCTTCGGCGCAATGAGGTACTGGAGCGGATTGATGGCCATGGTGTCGAGGGCATCGATCTGTTCCGTGATGCGCATGATGCCGATTTCAGCGGTCATGGCCGAACCGGCCCGAGCCGTCACCATCAACGCCGCCAACACCGGTCCGAGCTCTCGAATCATGCTCAACGCAACGGCCGACCCGAGCAATCCCTCGGAGCCGAACTTCCGCAAGGTGTAATAACCTTGAAGGGCGAGTACCATGCCGGTGAATCCGGCCGTCAACACGACAACAAAGGTGGATTTATATCCGATGAAGTGCAGCTGTTTGACGAACTGGATGAACCGGAATGGCGGTCGCACCAGCCACCCGAACGATGACACGAGAAAAATGAGCATGCGGCCCATTTCCCGGACATACTTCAAGACCAGCCGCCCTATCGCTTCGAGCATCGTCATGGCGTCATCGTCATGTGTGAATCCGGCCTGGCTCCGAAACGAGCATGGACTACGATCCGCAGACTATTCGTGAGCGCCGCCGCCGCGATGGCACTCTGTTTCCGCAACCGGTTGAGCCCCAGCAGACTCGACGGATGCGCAAGCAAAGCCCCTACGCCTTTTACCCATCCAGTGGGCCTGAGAAAGAGATTGAAGTCAAGAGGCAGTTCTTCCATCAACAAATCCGACACCGACCGCACGATGAGAAATGGCACCTGAGCCGCCTTCGCCTCACTCGCTATCGCCGCGCTCTCCATATCCAGCCCCGTCGCGCGCGTTTGTTCTGCCAAGGCCACTTTCTCCGCGGCACGGTGGACGATGCGATCCGCAGAAATGAAACAGCCGAAGGTGGCACGACGCGCAAGCGCCTCGCTCCCGCTCAACATGGCGCACCACCGTTGCCGTTCGTCCCCCGCCACCTCAAGATAGTCGAGCGCCTCTCCGTCACGAATCGTCGCCGCGCGAGTGCCAATCAGGATATCGCCGATGGCGGCCTGCGTCAGCGCGCAGGCAAATCCGCTCGAGAGGGCCAAGGCGAATGTCTGTTGTGACAGGACATCCCGCGCGGCGGCATGCGCCTTCTGCGGACCCACCCCGGTCTGAATCACCCAGCACTCCCCCCCGCCCGCCGACGCGCAATACCGCGATCGCCCCTGCACCCTGTCCATACGACCGCCGGGAACGGCGGCCCGCACTGCGGCAAACTCCCAGACCGTGGCGACGAATATCACAATGCGGATGGGGACCGGAGGAGCGACAAGAGAAGAAACCGGCACCGTCGTGAGAACGTGCGCGTCCGTCAATGATCAAACCGATAGCATCCGGAAGACTCCACGTGCTCCCGAAGCTCTTCGGCTCGCATGCGGCCCCGTGACCGGAGATTGCGATACATCGCGAGCGCCCACAGAGGGAAATACTGGCAGTACCAGTGGTAGCGAAGATAGAACACGCGCGGGAATCCCGTGCCGGTATGCATGACTTCTTCCCAGGAGCCGTCCTTGAGCTGATGCCTCAGGAGATACTGCACGCCACGGGCGATGCTCAACGATTCCGTCACCCCGGCGGACATCAACGCCATCAAGGCCCAGGCTGTTTGCGAAGGGGTGCTCTGGCCTTTGCCGCTATGCGCGTCTTCCGCATAGGAGAGACAGGCCTCACCCCATCCGCCATCGGGATTCTGCTTGGACTCAAGCCAGGACACGGCCCGGCGAATGTAGGGAGACGAGACGTCTTCTCCGATCGCGCGAAGGCCCGCCAGCACCGACCACGTGCCGTAAATGTAATTCACGCCCCAGCGGCCATACCAACTCCCGTCCGCCTCCTGTTGCTTCTTGAGAAACGCCAGCGCCGGCTGCACCGCCGGATGGGACCGGTCGTAACCTAAGGCGCCCAGCATTTCTAGACAGCGCCCGGCGAGATCCGCCGTGCTCGGATCGAGTAACGCCTTATGGTCCGCAAACGGGATGTAGTTAAAGACAACCCGATTATTATCCTTGTCGTACGCGCCCCACCCGCCGTCGGAACTCTGCATGGCCAGCACCCATTGCATCCCACGGCGAATGGATTCCCGCAGGTCGGCCGGCTCCGGCATCTTGAGCTTCGCGAGCGCCATCAACACGACGGCCGAGTCGTCCACATCGGGATATAGCTCGTTTTCAAATTGGAAATACCACCCGCCCGGCTCGGCTTGCGGTGAAGAAATCGTCCAATCACCGACCGTTTTCGTCTGCCGGGACATAAGATAGCCACCCGCCTTCACCAGCGCCGGATGGTCTTGCGGCATGCCCGCTTCGATCAGCGCATTCATGAGCAAGGCCGTATCCCAAATCGGAGAATGGCAGGGCTGCAGATGTAAGGTCGGGACACGCTGGCCATCCACCGTCGCGGTTTCGTGCACTTCCAGATCTTCAATCTCACGAAGGGCTTTCTGCACCAGCGGGTCATCCATCTCATAGCCTAAGCACCGGAGCGCCAGCACGGAATTCGCCATCGCCGGATAAATCGCGCCCAGCCCGCCCTTCCCTTTGAGGTGATCCAACATCCACGTGGCAGCCTTGTGCATCGCCTTCTCGCGCAACCACAGGAGGGGCATCCGGTCATAGAGCTTGAGCACCGCATCGAGCATGACGAAGAAATTATGCGGCGTGAACCAGGCTTGATCTTTGTTGAAGGGCGGATACTTCCAGTACGGCACCTGCCCGCGTGGAACGAGATACAGCTCCTCGATACCCTGCTCTCGCGGAATCCGGCACACCGGTTGATGCGCAAACACGATCAGCAACGGAATGAGCACGGCGCGGGACCAATAGGAAATTGCGTAGATGCTGAAATAAAACCGCTTCGGCAGCAGCATGATCTCGACCGGCATGTGGGGCACGCCTTCCCAGTCATACTGATCGAACAACGCCAAGGCAATTTTCGTGAAGACGTTCGCCTGCACGACTCCGCCCATGGTCATGATGCACTCACGCGCACGCAGCAAGCAGGGATCGGACGCAGGGATTCCGCTGAGCTTCAGCGCAAAGTAGGCCTTCACGGAGGCGCTGATTTCCGCGGGCCCACCGTAATAGATCGGCCAGCCGCCGTCGGGCAACTGCATGGACTTTAAATACCGGACAGCGCGTTCTTCCTTGACGGGATCGACGCAATCGAGAAACCTCCGCAACATCAGGTATTCCGACGTCAGCGTGGTATCGGCCTCGAGTTCCGCCACCCAAAATCCTTCAGCGGGATCCTGTTTGGATAAAAACCAGCTTTGACTCCGACGGATCGCGTCGTCGATCGCGTCCGGTTGACTCACGGTGTGAGCCGATGGGCGGCGCGATGAATCGGTGGCCGCCGACGGAGCCACTTTATCTGAGACCAGCCTGAGCGGAGGTGTTTGCGCATATTCGACCGCCGGATTGTATTTCCCGGGAATCGTCGCGAGCCAACTACTGGAGATCCGGTCAAACAGTGTGCGAAAGAGCTTCATGGAATCCTAGTGAACGCATCGAGATGGGGGGATAGACGTGACGGCGTGCCACATGGCCCTGGAGACGCCGACCCACCAGCGAGCGAGAGCCGCCCATCGGTGGGGGATATAACAGACACCCCTACGTGAGTCAAGCAACGAGAACGGAAAGTTCTCTGCGATATCCAAGCCTTGCGGCTTGCCTCAGGCCGGCTGGAGATCGCCCAACCGCACCGACACCAGCTTGGACACGCCCGGCTGTTCCATCGTCACGCCGAACAACGAATCGGCAATCGCCATGGTGCGCTTATTATGGGTAATGACGAGGAACTGCGCGTTCTTCGACATCTCCCGAAGCACGCTGGTGAAACGCCCGATATTTTCCTCATCGAGTGGAGCGTCGATTTCGTCGAGCAGACAAAACGGCGTCGGCCGGATCAAGAAACTGGCGAAGAGGAGCGCCATCGCGGTCAAGGTCTTCTCTCCTCCGGACAGCATCGTGATGCTCTTTAAACGCTTCCCCGGAGGCTGCGCCACGATATCCACACCCGGCTCTTGATTCCCTGCGCCTTCTCCGTTTTCGCCGACCGGCTCATCGACCAACAGCAGCTCCGCACGTCCTCCGGGGAAAAACTGGCCGAAGACTTCAGTGAACTTCTGCTGAAGCTCGGCGAAGGTGGTCACGAACATGTCCTTCGTCGTTTTGTTGATCCGCTGAATAATTTCCTTGAGGGAGTTAATCGACGTGGCAAGATCCTGCTCTTGAGTGGTGAGAAAGGTATAGCGCTGGTCGAGTTCCTGATGCTCGCTGATCGCAGCAAGATTGATCGGCCCCATGCGGTCGAGCCGTTCGCGCAGCTTTTGCAATTGTTCCTTCAGTTCAGCGTGTGGCGCCTGAGCCAATGGATTCGGAACCGCCTCAGCAGCGGCCTCGCTCCCGGCATCCGCGACAGCCTCGGGACCGGGTACCGCACCGCCGCTGGCGAGCGCAACCGGATCCAGCTGATACGTTCCCGACAAGGTGCTTTCGACCGCGCTCAACTGCGTGCGTAGTTCAGCCCGCCGGACCTCCACCGCCATACGCGCATCCCGCACCGCCGACATGTCGCGACGCACCACGTCCAGACTGGCCTCTAACGACTGTCCGACAGCCATCTCTTGAGCCTGCTGTTCTTGCGTGGCAATCAACTGAGCCTTAATCTTTGCCGCGGCCTCGCCGAATTCCTGGCACAACAGTTCCTGGCGGCTGCGTTCTTCCTGGCTGTGTTGAATGTCACGGTCCAATCCCTCAAGGTGACTCTGCAGGGCCTGCCGACGTTGTTCGCTTTCGACTTGCTGCTGCCTGATTCGCAAACGATTCGCCTGCTCATGCCCTTGTTTGGCACGCAGACTTTCGGACAGCAGTCGGGCTTCCGTCACCCGTTCTTGAAACACCCGGCCTTCTTGATCGATGGCCGTCAGCCGCTCCCGCACACGCCCTAAACTGGCCTCTTGCCCGGCCTTTTCGCTGAGCCACTGCCCTAGCTGAGCCTGCGCCGAACGCGCCTCCTGTTCGAACCGCTGCCGGTCGACGATCCCTTTTTGTATCTCGGCGGCAATCCCGGCCAGACGCACGTCGAGATCCGCCATAAATTGCCGGAGGTTTTCTTCATCCTTCCGCAAGGACAAATCCTGCATTTCCGTATCCCTTAGGGATTCGGCCAACTGCCGAATCTGCAGAGTCAAACTCTGCCCGAGCCCCTGCAATTCAAGACGCCGCTGTTTGTCGGACTCGACCGCTGCGGTGAGCTCGCTCCGCTTGGCCTCCAGGCTGACGACCTCGCGCCGACGCTCCAACAACCCTTGCCCCGCATGGGCATGGCCGCCGCTGATGACGCCGGAGGCATCCATTACTTCGCCCCCCAAGGTGACCAAGATCGGTCCCTCAGCCCCGGCCCAGAGCTGTCGTTCCCACAATCGCACCGCATGGTCCAACGACTCCACAATCACCACCCGATCGAACAGACAGTCTTTCGCCGCTGTGCGAGCCTCGTCCGCTTGAATCAGGTCGACCGCTCTGCCCACCACACCGGCCTGATCGGCGAGCGCCTGCCACCAGGCCTGAGACCCTGATCCGGCGCGTTCCCAACGCGGCTGTTGCGGGATAAACGTCCCGCGCCCCAGTTCCTTCTCCCGAAGAAAACTAATCGCGCGCTGCGCCACCGACGGTTCATCGACAAACCACCCGTGCACACGCTCTCCTAAGACCGCTTCGACCGCCCGGTCCATGCCGGGAGGGATCACGAGCCATTCGGCGATCGCATCGCGAACTCCCTCGCAGGATTTGAGCGCCGTGCCTTCATCCTGGCCTTCCCGCCCGTACCCCATTTCTTCCCGCACGACGCCTTGCAGCGCCTGCAACCGTGAATCGACGGCCGCCAACTCTTCCGACCGCTGAAGGATGACACGATCGAGCTCCTGCTGCTCAGCCGCCACGTTGGACGCCTCAGTTTGGACGCTCTCTTGCTGCGCGCGAATCGTGGCGACCATGCGCCCGGCCTCGCCATACTCCTGTCTCAAGGCTTCATGGCGCGTCAACGCCGTCGATCGATGACCTTCCAGCTCTTCTTGCTCCGCGGCCAGCTTGGTCCCCCGATCGGAGACTTCGCCCATTCTGGCAATCAACTGCGCCACCGTCTGCTCGGTATTCGCCACCAGAACCGCCAGCTGCATAATGTCGAGACGCCCGCGTTCTTCCTCCGCCACGGCAGAAGCTCGCTGATGGAGGAGGCGCTCCATATCTTGATCCAGCGCGGCGAAGGCCTGTTCGCGCGACAGCAACTCCTCTTCAAGCGAGACCAGCGACGCTTCGATGGTTTCCAGCGAGTGCGCCAACTCCTCCTGGGCGTTCGCCAGACTTTCCAACTCACGGGACTCTTGCTGTTGCTGCTGTTCGAATAATTGGCTCCGGTTCCGCTCGACTTCGGCCGCCGTCAGCGCCTGCGCCTGCTGATGCTCGATCCGGCCCAGCTCTTCGCGAATCTTACCGGTCGACTCGCCGATTTCAATTGCCCGCAACCGGGATTGCTCCAAATCCGTCGCGAACCGCGCCTGCCCGGCGGCTTTTTCGGACTCTTGTTGATCGAGACTCAGCACCTCGGCTTCGACGTCCTTCAAGCCCGCCCGTAACGCGACAAACTCCCTGGTCAGCAGTTCGATCTCGACCGAACGCGCTTCCTGTTGCAACGTCTGGTAGGTGCGCGCCTGCCGCGCCTGCCGCTCCAGGGAATTCAGCTGTTTCTTCACTTCCGCGATGATGTCACGGACACGCAACATGTTTTGCTGGGTCGCATCGAGCTTGCGAAGGGCTTCGGCCTTCTGCTTTTTGTACCGGACGATCCCGGCCGTCTCTTCAATCAATTCGCGCCGGTCTTGAGGGGACGCGTTCAGGATCTGATCGATCTGGCCCTGGGCAATGACCGTATGTCCCTTGCTGCCGGCACGCGTATCCATGAGCAGCGTCCGGATATCTTTGAGCCGGCAGGCCGTCTTGTTGATGAGGTATTCGCTGTCCCCGTTCCGGTAGAGCCGCCGCGTGATCATGAGCTCTTGGAACTCGGTCAACTCGCTCGGCAATCCCGACCCACCTTCCTGCGGCAAGGCCGTGTGATCGAGTCCGCCGATGATGAGCGAGACCTCCGCCATCCCGAGGGGCTTGCGCAATTCGGTGCCGTTAAAAATCACATCTTCCATTTTCTCGCTTCGCAACGTCTTGGTGCTCTGCTCGCCCAACACCCAGAGAATGGCGTCTACCACGTTGCTCTTGCCGCTGCCGTTGGGGCCGACGATAGCCGTCACCCCTTGCGGGAACTCGATCCTCGATTCGGCAAATGACTTGAACCCCAGCATATCGAGCGATTTCAAATACATCGATTCACCCTTGGTTGAGCAGCCGGATTGGCGAGCGGAAAAATAGCTCGGCCCTTGTAACATAGGGCCAAAAGGAAATCAAAATAAAATACCGCAGGTAGTAGGGGGCCGTTCAGCCCCCTACTAGATATATGAATTCCTCAGAGTGAGACGATTATCTGGCGGCGCCCGCAGCGGGCTTACTGGCCGATTCGATCTGAACGAGTTCTTTGGGCAGGAGAAATTCGACGTCTTCTTCAATCACGGTCAGCTCTTCCACCTCTGATGGGCCAGAGCTCTTGAGGAACGCCACGACTTCCGTCACCAGGACTTCCGGAGCTGATGCGCCGGCAGCGATCCCGACCGCCTTGGCCGCCTTCAACCAATCCGGGTGAATATCACTGGCGGAATCGATCAGATAGGACGGGATCCCGCACTGCTCCCCTAACTCGCGCAGGCGGTTGGAGTTCGAACTATTCGGCGATCCAATGACCAGGATGACATCCACCAAGCGGGATAATTCTTTCACCGCATTTTGCCGGTTTTGCGTCGCGTAGCAAATGTCTTCCTGGTGCGGTCCCTTGATGTTCGGAAACCGCTTATTGAGCGCGCCGACGATGTCCCGGCACTCATCCACGCTGAGCGTCGTCTGCGTCACATAGGAAAGATTCAGCGTGTTATCCACATGGAGCTTCTCCACGTCTTGGACCGAGGAGACCAGGTGGAACTTATCGGGAATCTGCCCCAGCGTCCCAATCACCTCGGGGTGCCCGGCATGGCCGATGAGAATCAACTCATAGCCCTGCGTGTATTCCCGATTCACTTCATTGTGAACCTTGATGACCAGCGGACAAGTGGCATCGATGACGTGTAGCCGGCGCTGATTCGCCTCCGCCCATACCGACTTCGCGACGCCATGCGCGCTGAAAATCACCACCGATCCTTCAGGCACTTCACTGAGCTCCTCCACGAACACGGCGCCCTTTTGGCGAAGCGAATTCACCACATGGCGGCTGTGGACGATTTCATGGCGAACAAAAATGGGGGCACCGTACTTCTTGAGCGACAGATCGACGATATCGATCGCTCGATCGACCCCGGCGCAAAATCCCCGCGGATTGGCAAGGTATATCTTCATAACGCTTCAGGCTCCTTCAATGGTTGACGAGACCAGACCGACCCCGGTCGGCTCACCGCACGCGTTTCACCTTACGTCAGATCGTCCAATGTCGTCAACAGATTCACTCCGTCGACCGGCCCCTTCCGTGCCCCGGCCGCTTGACAGGACCTCCCCTCCCCCGTAGGCTGAGACCCGCTATTATGAGTACCGCGTCCATCAAAAAAGTCCTCATCGTCGAAGACGAGAAAGACATCCTTCAACTCGTTAAACTCTACCTGGAGAAGGAGGGCTACCGGACCGTCACGGCCTCGACCGGTTCGGAAGGGCTGGCCCAGGTTCGCACGGAAAAACCCGACCTCGTCGTCCTCGACTTGATGCTCCCCGAAATCGACGGGCTCGAAATCTGTAAGCGCCTTCGCTCAGCCCCCGATACCGCGATGCTGCCGATCATCATGCTCACGGCCAAGGCCGAGGAATCGGATACGATCATCGGCCTCGAGTTAGGCGCCGACGACTATGTGACCAAGCCGTTCAGCCCCAAAACGCTGGTCGCGCGGGTGAAAGCGCTGTTCCGCCGACTCGAACGGAAACCGGAGGACGGCCCGACCCGTTTCACCTACGGCCCGCTGATCCTGGATCTCACTCGCCATGAAGTCACGGTAAAAGGGAAAGAAGTCCCGCTCACGGCGAAAGAATTTGGGCTGCTCGAACATCTGCTCCGCCATCCCGGACGAGTACTGACGCGCGATGTCCTGCTCAACGCCGTCTGGGGCTATGAGTACTACGGAACCACCCGAACCGTCGATGTGCATATCCGTCGGCTCAAACAAAAGCTCCCGTTGCTGGATGACGCCATTCTCTCCGTGAAATCGCTCGGCTATAAACTCAAAGAAGCGGACGGGTCCGGATGAGATTGTCCATCCGCTGGAAGGTGACCCTCGGCAGCCTCCTCGCCGTCACCTGCGGGCTTGCAGTCGCCGGCCTGCTGGCCATGCAATCGCTCGAACAACAAGAGATCACACAACTCAACGACGTACTGGACGCCAGAACCAACCTGGTGGAATACAGCCTCAGGTCGGCGTTCCCCGCGCCGCTATCCCTGGAACAACAGACGCACCTGAGAGACGTCGTCCGTCAGCTGGGAGCGAGAGCGCTGGCTCGGGTGACGCTGGTCACTGCAGACGGCGCCGTCATCGCCGATAGCGCCGTGGACGACGCGGGACTCTCGGCAGTCGAAAATCACCTCTCGCGGCCGGAAGTTCAACAAGCGCTCGCGACCGGCCAGGGGCGAGATATACGCGCCAGCCGCACGACCGGCGCTCGCACCATGTATCGCGCGCTCCGAACGGAGTTGCGCCATGAAGGCAAGTCGGTTGTCCTGCGCGTCGGCCTGCCGATGACGATGCTGGAGCGGGAGACGGCCACACTCCAACGCAATCTGGCCATCGCGCTCGGGGTCGCCTTTCTGATGGCCCTCCTGCTCAGCCTCTGGATGGCCCGCAATATTACGAAGCCGCTCTCGGACATAGCCAGCGTGGCTCGCCGGCTTTCGGCGGGCGATGCGACGATTCGCATCCAGATTCACTCCCAAGATGAGGTCGGCCTGCTGGGCGAAACCCTCAATCAGATGACCGACCAGCTCCGCACGAAGATCGACGAACTCTCGGAAGACCGCGCCCAACTCCTCGCCATGTTGACCTCGATGGTCGAGGGCGTCATGGTCTTGGACTGCCGAGGGCGCATTCTCCAGATCAATCCGGCTCTCGAGCGCATGTTCGATATCCGCCGCACTGAAATTCGCGGGCAGATCAGCACGGAGGTGTTGGCCCATCCGGAACTCAACAGCCTGATCACGACCATCCTCGCGAATCGGGCCGGCCAGGAAGCGGAGATCACCCTCACGCCAGGGGGGCGCTGTCTCCATATCGAAACCTCGGTGGCGGGATGCGAACGCGAAAACGAAGCTTGCGCCGTGCTGGTCTTTCACGACATCACCGAACTGCGCCGCCTGGAAAAAATTCGCAAAGACTTCGTGGCCAATGTGTCGCATGAATTGCGCACGCCTCTGACGTCCATTAAAGGCTATGTGGAGGCGCTATTGGATGGGGGGAAAGACGATCCGGACACCGCCGTCAGCTTTCTCACGATCATCCTGAAACAGAGCGACCGGCTCAACCTGATCTTGGAAGACCTGCTGGAGTTGTCCAAAATCGAGTCGGGAAGAGTGTCATTTAAAGAAGATCCTCTCGATCTTCGTAGTTTGATCGAACGGACCCTCTCGATGATCAAACCCCTGGCCGACAAAAAAGGACACCAGCTCGTCTCCCGCATCGACGACCGGATTCCGCCCATCGCCGGGGACGAAGGTCGCCTCGCGCAAGTCCTTACCAACCTCCTCGACAACGCCGTGAAATACACGCCCGAGCGGGGGACGATTACCGTGACAGCCAGCCGTGTGCCCGACCAGGCAGTAGAACTTACCGTGAGCGATACGGGCCTCGGGATACCGGAGCAGGATCGCCCGCGCGTCTTCGAGCGCTTCTACCGGGTCGACAAAGCCCGCTCACGCGAAATGGGAGGAACCGGACTCGGCCTCGCCATCGTGAAGCATATTGTGGAAGGACATGGGGGACAGGTGTGGGTAGAGGCTCACGCCCCGCAGGGAAGCCGCTTCGTGGTCCGTCTGCCGATCACTCGCCAGACGAGAGGGCCTCTTCACGCAAAAGAGGACAAAATCATATAGACGAGGGCGCCCAGGGCTCCCGCCCCCGGCATGGTAAAAATCCAGGCGGAGAGAATCTTCGTCGTCACCCCCCACCGCACCGCGGAGAGACGTTTGGTCGCCCCGACCCCGAGAATCGACGAGGTAATCGTGTGCGTCGTACTCACGGGCAGACCAAAGTGCGCCGTGAACAAGAGAACACTGGCCGCGCCGGTCTCGGCGGCAAATCCATGCACCGGATCCAGCTTGACGATCCGCATACCGAGCGTGCGCATGATCCGCCGACCCCCGACCATCGTGCCCGCACCCATCGCCAGCGCACAGGACACCACGACCCATGTCGGCACCTCCGACGAGGTCAGCTGGCCGGATGACACCAGCGCCAGCGTGATAATCCCCATCGCCTTTTGCGCGTCATTGGACCCATGGCTGAAGGCCATAAAACTCGCCGACAGCAACTGCAACCGGCTGAAGACTTTCTGCGCCACGCCCCGCGGCACCTTGAAAAATGACCAGCTGACCGCCACCATAATCAGCAATCCCATCAAGAACCCAAACAGCGGAGAGAAAATCATCGCCTCAAGAATCGCCCGCAGCCCTTTGAACTGCACCACCGACCAGCCCCCGTGCGCCACGGCCGACCCGACTAAAGCGCCGATCAAGGCATGCGATGAACTCGTCGGCAAGCCCAGAATCAGCGTGACGAGATTCCACAGAATCGCGCCGGCCAGCGCGGCCCCCACCACCACACTGGTGATGGCCTCGGGGAAAACGATTCCGCCGCCGATCATCTTCGCCACGGCGGTGGAGAAAAACGCGCCGGCCACGTTCAGCACCCCGGCCCACATGACGGCCGCCAAGGGGCTCATCACCCTGGTCGAGACCACCGTCGCTACCGCGTTCGCGCAATCGTGCCAGCCGTTCGAAAAATCGAACAGCAGCGCCAGCACGACCGTCAACAATAAAAACCCCGTCAAATCAGGCATTCAACACCGTGATGAGTTATGGGTGACAGGTGAGGGGTAAGCCATGGCAGGTATCGGAGCGCGATTCGCCCCGTTACTCATCACCGATCACGCGTCACATCCTTTAGTTATGCTTCAAGACGATCCGCTCGAGAATGTTGGCGACGTCTTCACATCGATCGGTTCCCGCCTCGAACGTCTCGTAAATCTCTTTCCACTTAATGACGGAAATCGGATCGGTCTCTTTCTCAAACAGACCGGAGATGGCATCGCGCGACACACGGTCGGCTTCATTCTCCAGGCTGTTCACTTTCACACTGCATTCGTTGATTTGCGCATGCGACATCCCTACGCGATCGACCGCTTGGCCGACCGCGACCGAGGCTTGATAGAGAATATCGGCCAGCCGAATCGCCGACTCGGTCGGCTTGGTAATTTTATAGATGACAAACCGGTCGGCCACGGCTTCCACGGCATCGAGAATATCGTCCAGCGCGCTGGCCAGGTCGTGAATATCTTCGCGATCGATGGGCGTAATGAAGGTCTGATTGAGCTTGGTCGCGATGTCGTGCGTGATGCCGTCGCCGATATGCTCGACATCTTTAATGTGCTTCGCCTGCGCCGCAGGATCGCCAAACTGGTCCATCATGTTTTTCAGCAGGCGGCTCCCCTCGATCATATTGTGGGCGGCCTTCTTAAACATGTCGAAAAAGGCGTCTTCTTTGGGTATGAGACTAAACATCGCAGTCCGCGCTCCTGAATGGTGAATTGCTGCCCGTGATCGTGTCCGCGAGCAATGTGACGCACGCCTTCCCTGCCGGCACGGTTTCCCCGGCTACCACCGCAGTAAGCCTGTCGCCCAGGTCAGGCCGCCCCCGAAGCTTCCTAACAGCACCACATCGTCCGTTCGAATCTTTCCCGCCCGGACTGCCGCATCGAGCGCAATGGGGACGGACGCCGAGGAGGTATTCCCGTACCGGTCGATCACAGACATCAGCCGATCAGCCGGAATGCCCAGCCGGTCCGCCACATTCGAGAGAATCCGGCCGTTGGCCTGATGGAGTACGACCTGACTGAGTTCATCGATCCGGACACCAAATTCTTTGAGAAGGTCCTGCACCGCCTGCTCGACTCGCCTGACGGCGATGCGAAATAACGAGGCACCTTGCATCCGCAACACATGATCATGATGTGCTACGGTCTCCGCCGACGCCGGCACCCGTGATCCGCCGGCGGGCACGCGGATCAGATCATGTTTCGACCCATCCGAATGGAGCCGAATCCCGAGTACTCCGCGGCCCTTCGATCCCTGATTGTCCTCACCCCGCACCACGACGGCCCCGGCGCCATCACCGAATAAAACCGCGGTCGCCGCATCGGTCGGATCCAAAAATCTCGACTTCACTTCAGCCGCCACGACCAGGCAGGTGTTCGCCTGCCCGCTCAGAATCATGGCATTGGCCATCGATAACCCATAGAGGAATCCCGAGCAGGACGCGGACACATCGAATGCGGCCACTCCGCGACAGCCTAACCCTCGCTGAACAAAGCAGGCGGTCGAGGGGAACGCCATATCCGGCGAGGTGGTCGACAGGATAATCGCATCCACCTCCCCTGCTGAACATCCGGCTGCCTGGAGGGCGTGACGGCTCGCCTCCATCGCCAGATCCGAAGAAGCCTGGCCATCAGCCGCCCACCGCCGCTCGCGGATGCCCGTCAGCCGCTCGATCCTGGCCGGTGACAGTCCCAGAGAGCCCGCGATCTCGCTATTGGCGACGATCCGCTCAGGGAGATAACTGCCGGTTCCTATGACACGCATTCGTTTCATGGCAATTGACCACTCTCGGCGCGGCGAGGCTATACATATTGGTTTTATTTCATGCGCGGCGGAATTATAGGGGGCAGCGGGGAGCCGGTCAACCAATCAGGCGTGCCATTGCTTTTAGGCCCGGTTCTTGTTATCAATTTAGCGGTCCAGGAAAGGAATCGACCAGTTGCCACGCATCCAGAAGAACCACCATCGTCAGTCCCGCATTCTGACCAGCGGCCTTCTGCTCGTTTCATTGCTGGCCGTCGGATGTTCGAGTACGCCCAAAGAGCCGGCCGTTGCAGCAGGGGCCAAGGCTGTCGGGGGTACAGACGAGCAGATCTTCCTCGGCGACACGATCGAAAAGAACTACGACCCGAACGTCATCATGAAGCGCGGCGAGGCCTTTTTCGACAAGGAAGAATACGCCGAAGCGCTCGTCGAATATAACCACTTCCTCGACCTGCATAAGAGTCATGTACTCGCCCCCTACGCCGCTTTTAAGATAGGCGAGTCCCATTTCAAAATGGCAAAGTCCATCGATCGGGACCCTGAACCGCTGACCAAAGCCATCACGGCACTCGAGCGCATGCGCAAGGACTTTCCCGGCAGTCGGTACGATGCCCAGGCGCAACAAAAGATCCAGGAATGCCACGAGTGGCTCGCCCAGATGCACCTCTTCGTCGGGCAGTTCTACTACCGCCGCGAGTCGTATTTAGCCGCCGCCCATCGATTCGAACAGATCATGAAGATCTATCCGGATAAACCGGTGGCCCCCGATGCCCTCTACTTCCTGGCGATGAGTTACCATGAACTGGGCGCGGACGATTGGGCGGCCGATAACCTAACCTTATTGGCTGAGAAATATCCCAACAGCAAAGTGGCGGCCGACGGCCGGTCATTGATGGCCAAACTCGGCGGCAAGAAGTCAGACACAATGATCGCGAAAGATTCGTCGGCCACACCGTTCTCGGATGCTCGGCCGTACGCCTCACCGAACAACAGCCCCGATCTTCCCAACATCCCCAGTGCGGCCTCTGCATTCGGCGCTCTCAAGCTACCCTCCGCCAATGCCCTGGGCCAATCCTTCACCGCCTGCCGTCTCGGCGCCTGGTGCTAACCGTCAGCAGGTAGCCGTCGGCTCTTAGCAAAAGGACGTCTGAAAGACCTAGCGCGCGGTGAGTTAACTGAAAGCTGAGAGCTGTTTGCTGATGGCGAGGCTACTGGCTGAGGTACCAGCCGATGCCATACCGTTCAAGGAAGCTGGTGATCATCGTGAGGGAATTGGCGTAGATCATGACGCCCACCACAATGAGCAGCACGCCGCTCACCGTTGACACGCCCCAGAGATAGGCGCGCACCTCTTTAAAATAGGCCAGGAAGCGGTCGACTCCCAGCGCCGTGAGAAACAGCGGCAAGCCCAACCCCAAGGAGTAGCACGCCAACAAGACCACCCCGCTCCAGAGCGAATCGGTCGTGCTGGCGTAAAGCAGAATCGTACCCAACACCGGGCCGACGCAGGGCGTCCATCCGGCAGCAAACGCCACTCCGATGAAGAACGACCCCAAATAGCCGGCCGGACGATTGCGGAACTGATACCGGTGCTCCACCTTCAAGAAGTTGAGATTCAGAATACCCAGCAGATAGAGACCGAACACAATGATCATCACGCCGCCGATGCGGCGAATGTGATCCTGATAGGTGATCAGGATTTGCCCGAGAAAGCTGGCAGAGGCGCCGAACGCGATGAATACCGTCGAAAACCCGCCGATGAACAGGAGCGCATTGAGAATGATGGCGGATTTGAACTTGTTCCGTTCGCTCGCATCCGTCAGTTGTTCGACCGAAAGCCCGGTGATGTAGGAAATGTACGATGGCACGAGCGGCAGCACACAGGGCGATACAAACGACAGCAGACCGGCTGAGAACGCGGCGAGCAGAGAAATCTGTGGCATGGATTGCATCATCGTCAGGATTTCATGAGGGCCTGAATCAGTGCGCGCGCATCAGGGCCGCCCCAATCACGGGCGCCCGGCACCTTCTGTCTGACAATGCCGTTACGATCGACCATGAACGTCATAGGCAAACTCCGCGCGCCGTACATCAACCCGACGCGATACTCGGCATCGTGCAGGATCGGGAAGGTGAATCCCATTTCCTGTTGAAAGGGCCGAGTCACCGCCGCGCCCTGTGGGTCGGTAGAGACGGCGAGAATCTCGAAGTCTTTGCGCGAGTAGCTCCGATACAACTGCTCCATCGCCGGCATTTCGATCCGACAGGGCCCGCACCAGGTCGCCCAGAAATTCACGAGCACCACTTTCCCGCGCAACTGGGCAAGCGACACGACGTTCCCATCCAGATCACGCAGCTGAAAATTGGGGGCTTCGTCGCCCACCTTGACGACCCCGCGATCGGCAACCGGCAGGGAAAGAGAGGCGGCCTCGCCACGAGTCCAGGCCGATACTCCGGTAGAAGTATCCAGCAGACCGAGACCGCTCAGCAGCAACGCGACCAACAACCGCTTCATAATGCCCCTTCAAAACTTCCAGGCTTCATCGTACCACGGTCTTGAGGGAATGCGGGTTGGGGGGTCACATTCAGCAAGGTCGCGAGCGTCTTGAGATTGTCGATCCTCGTCCAGTCCTTCGGACCGATGATGATCTCTCGCACAATGCCCTGCTGATCGATGATGAAGGTCTCAGGTACTCCCAACCGCTTATAGGGTTTGTCCGTGATGCCCCACGAATCGATGAGGACCGGGAAGGTCAGATTCAGGCTTTTGACGAACGGAGGAATATCTTTCGTGGTCGTCACCCGATCGATACTCACGGCGAGCACGACCAACCCGTCTTTCTCAAAGCTCTTATTGAGGACTTCCATCGAGGGCATTTCCTCACGGCAGGGAGCGCACCACGTGGCCCAGAAATTCAAAAAGACCACTTTCCCGCGAAAGTCGGAGAGCCGATGGGGCTTGTCGTTTAGATCGGTCAGAGTGAAATCCGGCGCCGCCTTCCCAACCACCAGCGGCTCATACTTCGAACTCTGCAGCCAGACAATGGCAAACGTCACGACGAGCACCACTGCTCCGGCGGCCAGGATAAACAACCGCGAACCGCCCTTCGGCCGTTCCTGATTGGTGGGTTGAGAAGAAGGTGTCTGATCAGCCAAACCTAATCCCCCGTAAAATGTTGCAGGATGCTCAAAATGGCCTGTCAACGAGGCCGCAGGGAGTACGGGCCCCGAGGCGTACTGAGAAGTACGTCGAGGGGAACGGACGACCGAGAACGAAGTTGGCAGCCATTTTCAGCATCCTGCTCTAGGCGTAGGCGTGCAAGCCGGACAACAAGAAATTCACGCCCCAGAAACAGAAAATGACCATCAAGAATCCAAACACCGCGTAGATCGCCGCCTTATGGCCTTCCCAGCCTCGGGTCATCCGGGCATGGATGTAGGCGCCGTATATCAGCCAGACGATCAGCGACCAGGTTTCTTTAGGATCCCAGCTCCAATAGCCGCCCCACGCATAATTCGCCCACATGGCGCCAAGAATAATCCCGAAGGCCAGCATCGGAAACCCGACGGTAATGGCTTTATACCCTAACTCATCAATCGTTTCGAGATCAGGAAATGCGGCATAGAAGCCGGTTGTTTTCCCGAGACGCTCCGCCCGCTCCTTGAACAGATACATCACGCCAAGCCCACCCGCTGTCGCAAATGCGGCGTAGCTCGTCAACGTCACGGACACATGGATGTAAATCCAATAGCTGTTGAGCGCTGGCACCAACGGTTCCGCCGTCTGGTAGCGGTAGGGCAGGAGCGATGCGGCCCCCATAGCAATGAATCCGATGCCAACGACGAAAGCCCCGATCGCCTTAATCTTGTACCGCATCTCCAGGAGCACATAGCCGAGAATAATCGCCCAGGAAACATAGGCCATTGCTTCGAATTGATTCGACCAGGGCGCGAAGGTGCCGGAGTGTTCCATCCGCTCGAATGCCCGGGTCAAGAGCGCGCCAGTGTTCAACATCCACCCGAAGATGGTCACAAGCGTCGCGACTTGGCCCAACTGCGTCGCCCACACGCCGTCACGTTCATCGAAATTGTCTGGGACATGCCCCGCCGGGGCAAGCGTCATCGACGGCCGCCGTGCGAACAAATACCCGATGTACAACACCAACGCGGCCAAATACAGCCAGAAGGTCATATCGAACAGGAACAATGACTTCATCATCACATATCCTCCGTCTATCGACTGCGCAGCGTCCTACGCCCCGGCATCATACCCAAGGACAAGGCCGGTCGCTACCGGCTCACGCCTTGAACGTCTGGATCTTTTCCGTCAGCTTCCGGAATTCCTTTTGAAAATCGATCTGGCTTTTATGAGTCGTCCCGCCGAGATGGACCGTCACCCCCGTCTGACCCGGCACAATCTTGGCCCAGAGACGGCGATGGAAGATGAACGACGAAAGCGTAATGCCCACGACGATCATGGTACACCCCGTCCACACAATATTGATCCCGGGATTCTTCGCGATCTGGAGGCCGGTGAACTTCCTCGGCTTGTACCCGACCAGTTCGAATTGGTACTTGGAGTCTTTGATATTGAAGAGGTCGGGAAATTGTTGAAAGAGCCACGGCGTGGCCTGCACGGAATCCCGTTCATTGATCACCAGCTTCACCGCAGGATTCGCATGCTCGATGGTCTTGGAATAGACCTTCTTTTCCGTGGAGTTAAAGGCGAAATCCGCGACAAAGTCCGTGATCGACAGTTTCACATTGAGATCGGGCAGCGCCTGTACCTTCTGCCATTCGAGATCGACCGTCTTCAACACCTTGTCCGTCTCTTTATCCTTAATGTTGATCCGCGCGACTTCGACCTGGTCCCACGCGTCGCCATAGCTGGATTGATAAAACCAGATCCCCTTGTAGACCAGCGGATCATTCACCGAAATCGTCTTCGTCACCACCGACTGCCCGCCGTCCACCACGGTTAAGGTGCTGTTGTACGATTTGACCGACCCGTTCTCGTGATAGTCGATCCAGAATTTATCGACCTTCAAATCGAAGTTGCCCCGGGGAATATGATAGGTCTGCCCTTCCAGGCACACGCCGAACTCCTGGAACCCATAATAGGTCCCAAGCAACCCGCCGAAGATAATGACCGTCGCGCTCAAATGGGCCATATGAGCTCCGACCCGCCCCATCACTCCTTTTGTGGCGTAGACCGTCACTTCTCCCGGCTCATTTTTCGCGAGAACCCGGTACCCCTTCGTCACAAAATGATGCACCATCTGCTGGGCCACCGCTTCTTTGGTGTTGTCGAGGGGAATTTCCGCCTGCTGTTTCATGTTCTTGATGAACGCCATCGTGACGCCCACCTTGTCCTGCTTCATGGAGCGCCAGACGGAAGGAAACCGCTTATAAAAACAGGTCAGCGAATTGACGCAGAGCAGGCCGAGCAGACTCGTGAACCACCAGGTGTGATAGACATCTGTAAACCCCAGGCGAAGAAACCACCGGTAGGCGTTCTCCCCGTACTCCTGAACATAGACCTCTGCCCGTTCACCTTGCTGGATCACCGTCCCGATCGTCGCGGTGATCGCAATAAACAGAAACAGGAAGATCGCGAGCTTGACGGAAGCAAAGAATTCAACGAGTTCACGCGAGAACTCCTCCCAGCCTAAACCGGGAGTCGACGGACGGATTGAGGGCTCTTTGGGGAGGGCATCAGGTTGGCTATTCATGCAGCTCTATGTTCGTCTTCGGCCCGGGCAATACTCACTCGTACGGAGAATTTTGGATAATCCCCAAAACAATCTGTTGCCGATTCTCTCGGCATCTCCGCTGAGTCTACGTCCCGGCCGAAGCTTTGGATTGCCAAAAGCGATTCTAAGTGCGCGAAAATTTTGTCATCTTACAAGTGGATTTTGCCGAGTGTCAAGCAACGCCAGCCCGCCCAAGAAAGGATGCCCCTACCATCGAATAAATAGACAAAAGAGCCCTAGTCCGTTAAGATTCAGCCAATTCTACAGAAACGAACCCGTCGCGGGCACAGTGCTCACCTGGCCAGACACCACACAGACGGTTTTCGACAACCAGAAACTAGAGGGGGTTCATGAGAAACAACTATCTATTTACTTCTGAATCAGTCACCGAAGGGCATCCCGATAAGATTGCCGATCAGATTTCCGACGGAATCCTTGATGCAATCCTTGCCCAGGACAAATACTCGCGCGTCGCCTGCGAGACGATTCTCACGACCGGCATCGCCTTTGTCGCCGGTGAAATCTCGACCAAGGCCTATGTGGAAATTCCCGATATCATCCGCGAGGTGATTAGGGATGTCGGCTATAACGATGCCTCCTGGGGCTTCGACTCCCACACCTGTTCGGTCCTGACAGCCATCCACCAGCAATCCGGCGATATCGCCATGGGTGTGGACTCCGGTGGCGCGGGAGACCAGGGTTTGATGTTCGGCTACGCCACCAACGAAACCACCGAGTTGATGCCGATGCCGATCGTCCTGGCTCATCGCCTCACCAAGCGCCTCGCCGAAGTGCGCAAGAAGAAAATTCTCAACTGGGTGCGCCCGGACGGCAAGTCCCAGGTGACCGTCGAATACAAGAACGGGAAACCCGTGCGCATCGATACGATCGTCGTATCCACGCAGCATAGCCCCGACGTCACCAATAAGCAGATCGAACGGGACATCATGGAGAAGGTCATCAAGCCCGTCATGCCGAAGGGGCTCTATAACCCGACCAGCGTGAAGCACCACATTAACCCGACCGGCCGCTTCGTGGTCGGTGGTCCGATGGGTGATACAGGTCTTACCGGTCGCAAGATCATCGTCGATACCTACGGTGGCCACGGCAGCCACGGAGGCGGCGCCTTCTCCGGCAAGGATCCGACAAAGGTGGACCGCTCAGCCTCGTACATGGCCCGCTACATCGCCAAGAACATCGTCGCCGCCGGGCTCGCCGACAAGTGCGAAGTCCAGCTCGCCTATGCGATCGGCGTAGCCGATCCGGTTTCAGTGCTGGTCGATACCAAAGGCACTGAGAAGATGGCCGTCGAGAGTCTCGATAAGCTCGTGCGGAAGCATTTCCCATTGACCCCGCGCGGCATCATCGATCACCTCAAGCTCCGCCGGCCGATCTTCCGCAAGACCGCGGCCTACGGGCACTTCGGCCGCAATGAACCGGAGTTCACCTGGGAAAAGACCGACAAAGCCAAGGCCTTGCGCCGGGATTCAGGTCTTTAGTTGAGATAGTCTCTGACCGATACGACAAGAGGGGGCAGGCACCGAACACCTGCCCCCTCTTTTTCTGGCGCGACATTACCAATCACGCATTTCACTCATCACTCAGGAGGGTTCTGTGGATTACGATGTGAAAGACATTAAGCTGGCGGACGCAGGCAAGTTAAAGATCGAATGGGCCGAAGCCACCATGCCGGTGCTGCGACTCATCCGGAAGCGGTTCAAGCGGCAACAGCCGCTCAAGGGCGTACGGGTCACCGCCTGTCTCCACGTCACCACAGAAACGGCCAACCTGGCGATCACGCTGAAAGCCGGCGGAGCCGATGTGCGCCTCTGCGCCTCGAACCCCCTCAGCACGCAGGACGAAATCGCTGCCGCCCTTGTCCAGCACGAAGGAATTCCGACCTTCGCCATCAAGGGTGAAGACAACGCCACGTACTATCGCCACATCGAATCAGCCATTGCCCATCGTCCCCATCTCTCAATGGACGACGGAGCCGACGTGGTGTCGCATCTGCACTCCAAACGGAAAGATCTCCTGCGCAACGTGATCGGGGGGACGGAAGAAACCACGACAGGCGTCATTCGCCTGCGCAGCATGGCCGAGAAGAAAGTCCTCAAGTTCCCGGTCATCTCCGTCAACGATGCCGATACCAAGCATATGTTCGACAATCGGTACGGCACCGGTCAGTCCACCATGGACGGCATTATTCGCGCGACCAACCGGCTGGTCTGCGGGTCCGTCTTCGTCGTAGCCGGGTATGGCTGGTGCGGACGCGGCATTGCCATGCGCGCCAAGGGTATGGGCGCAGATGTCGTCGTCACCGAGATCGATCCATTGAAAGCCTTGGAAGCCGTCATGGATGGCTATCGTGTCATGCCGATGGAGGAAGCCGCCCCGATCGGCGATTTCTTCGTCACCGTAACCGGCAACTTGAAAGTTATTCGCGGCGAGCATTTCGCGAAGATGAAGGATGGCGCCATCGTCTGCAACAGCGGCCACTTCAACGTGGAGTTGGATATTCCGGCCTTGGAGAAACTGGCCAAAAAGCGGAAGATCGTCCGCGACGGCGTCGAGCAATTCACCTACAAGAACGGCAACCGCGTGAGTCTCCTCGGCGAAGGCCGCCTGGTCAATCTCGCGACCGCCGAAGGCCATCCTTCCAGCGTCATGGACATGAGCTTCGCCAACCAGGCGCTCGCTGCCGAATACATCGTGAAGAACTACAAGATGCTCGAGAAGAAGGTGTACCCCGTCCCTGCCGTCATCGACAAAGAAATCTCGCGGCTCAAACTCGCCGGCATGGGTGTGGACATCGACAAGTTGACGAAAGAACAAGAGAAGTATCTGGCATCGTGGGAGATGGGAACATAAGACCGTCTCAGACACGCGCGAGTAAATGAAAAGGCCGCCTCATTTGAGGCGGCCTTTCTATTTTTCAGACCACACGGACAAGCCTTTTGATCAACTCGCGCTGACTGAAAATCAGCGGAGCGCCGTAGGCTCATGACCCTACGCGCTGACATTGGGATTCTCACAACCTCGGACTAAATCATATTCAAACCCAGTATGATAAAGTGTCAGCAGACGCTGAGGTCCTACCGATCGGAGGCTCCTATGAGACCGACGAACGTCACTCCTCTCGACCTCTCCAACTACAGCATTTCTCCTGACCAAGGGTTTCTGCCGTCAGATCCGCTTGAACAGCTGCCGGACTCGCCGGCACTGAACCAACTTGGGCACAAGCTTCCGAAATTACTCAGTACGCGTATGGTCCGGCAATTCATCGACGGGCAGCGACAGCTACTCCCCACTATTCCTGCAACATGGCGAGATCAGGACTATCGCGCTGCAATGCGGATACTTTCGTTCGCTGGTCATGCCTATGTGTGGGAAACACCAGATCAGCCAGCTGTAACTATACCTCCACTACTCGCTCAACCCTGGTTCGACGTGGCGCTGAAGCTGGGCCGGCCCCCGGTGCTCTCCTATGCGTCCTATGCGCTCGATAACTGGCGCAGGCTCGATTCCGCCAAGCCTATTCAGCTCGACAATATTGTGCTCCTCCAGAACTTCCTCGGCGGCCTGGATGAAGAGTGGTTCGTGGTCATCCACATTCAAATCGAGCGGCAGGCAGGACCAGGGTTGGCCGGGCTTATTCAGGCCATGAACGGAGCCGCCGGCGATAAGCCAGACGAGGTGCTCGCCGGACTTCGATCACTCGCAGCCGCCCAAACCGCGATGAGAGACACGCTGCTGCGTATGAAAGAACGGTGCGATCCCTACATGTATTACAACCGCGTGCGTCCCTACATCCATGCCTGGAAGAACAGCCCTACGCTCCCCCATGGTCTCGTCTATGAAGGCGTGGCCGCCTATGCTGGACAGCCGCAACAGTTCCGCGGAGAAACCGGCGCGCAGAGCTCCATCGTGCCCTGCCTCGATGCCGGGTTGGGTATTTCCCATGCGCCCGATCCTCTTACGGTATATCTGCAAGAAATGCGGGAGTACATGCCTCCACGACACCAGGCGTTTCTCCGCGCGATCGAGCAGACGACTGATGAGAAAGGCAGACCGCTGCTCTCTGGTTATATCCGCGACCGCAAATCACGTATTCCAGAGCTTTGGAATGCCTACTACACATGCGTCGATCTGCTGGCGCAGTTTCGCGACATCCATGTCGGATACGCTGATAGCTACATCCATCGCCAACACCAAACCCATGCCAGCAACCCCAGCGCAGTCGGAACGGGCGGCACGCCCTTTATGGCCTATCTCCAGAAGCACTTGGACGAGACGAGGAGCGCGATCGTTGACTAGACCCGTCACCCGGCGTATCGTTTCACACACTCAACTTACCTCTGAGGTCTCACCATGCAGGCTGCTTCAGCCTATGACCCTCGCCTCGCACGGGATCTGATCCTCGACGAGCTATTCGATCTTTCCCTCTACAAAGCCCTTCGGGGTGTGACTCAACCGGATGTCCATGACACGTTGGATGAATTGATCAAGGTTGAAACCGCCCATCTCGCCTTCTGGCAGCGATTCTTCAATCTCAAACTGGAGCAGCTCGACCTCGGACGGCGTATCAAACTATCCATCATGATGCTGGTCTGCCGGCTCTTCGGCTCGACGGCCGTCCACCTGGTCCTCGAAGCGATCGAAGTGCACGGGGTGCGGAAGTACCTGGCCGTCTGGCGGGCCTACCAGGGCAAACCGCTGGCCGAGGCCTTGCGCGGGATTCTCATGGATGAATTCAAGCATGAAGACGTGCTCGTCACGGCACTCACGCAGCGAAAGATCAACCCGGAAAAAATCCGCAATATTTTCCTTGGACTGAATGACGGCCTGGTGGAGATTCTTGGCGCGGTGAGCGGATTCTTCGGAGCCTTCGGCAGCACGACGATGGTGCTGATCGCCGCTTCGACCACGGCCGTCGCGGGAGCCCTGTCGATGGCCGCCGGTGCATTCCTAGCGCTTAATTCTGAGAAAGAAGTAAAATCGACCGAGGTGGCAAAGAAAATCTTCTTGGGCGAGGAATCGGAATTCACTCCGATGGAAGAGCAACCGTTGTCATCGGCGCTGGTGGTCGGCTCAGCCTACCTGCTGGGCGCCATCGTCCCGGTCTTCCCCGTGCTGATCGGCGCCACCGATGCGCTGTTTTCTATCCTGACGGCCGGCCTTATGGTGGTGCTCGTGTCGACGGTCCTGTCGTTCTTGTCCGGCATGGACATCAAACGACGGATCGTGCTCAACCTGGTGATCATCACCGTGGCGGTCAGCATCAGCTATGGCATCGGAATCGTGGCGAAGAACTACTGGGGGATTGCGCTGTAGGCGCTATCGTGCGGAAAACATGGGAAGTTCGCGTGACCCTTCGGCCTCTCGTTGAATACGCTCCCGTTCAGCACGGGAGGCTTCCAAGACATCGTGCAGCATTTCGTCCGTCATTTGCGTCATCTGCGCCGCCGCATCTTTCATGTCGGCGTGCTCGACCGCGCGCGAGAGCACTTCGGATTTTGTCGCGCCTTTTTTCTGCCCCATAAATGGCTTGGTAATCAGGAATACCACGTCACGCACCGGCATGAACCGCAAGAATCGGCGGAGCAGACGAATCGTCTGGATCGGATAACAGAAGAGCTTGTACATGAACAGCTTCTGCAACCCCTTCTGCCGCACACGATTGATGGTTTCTCCCGGCAGACAGGTTGGATCGATTTCAGAGCACTTGAAGTATTTGTACCAATCAGTGGATTCCTGCACCAGCCCGCGTTTCACATACTCCTGCCACAGCGGGGTCCCCCGGTAGACACAGAGCCGGTTGAAACCGAACGTATCCAGCGGCAGCTTGGCGGCGAAGTCAAACGTAGCCTTCATATCTTCGACCGTCTCGTCAGGATTGCCGACGGTGAAGAATCCGTGCACGATCTCGATGCCGGCCTTCTTGGCATTCTTGACCGCCGTCGTCACCTCGGCCAGCGTCTGTTCTTTCTTCAGGCGATCCAGAATCTTCTGACTGCCGCTCTCGATGCCGAACATGATGGTGCGGCAATGGGCCTTGGCCATCGCGGGAAAAAGATGTTGTGCAACGGAATCGACACGACCTTCGATGCCCCACTGAATCGTGAGCTTTTCATCCATCACACCGTTGCAAATAGCCTCGATCCGCTTCGGCTGAAGCAGAAAATGGTCGTCTACGAAATAGACCGACCCGTAACCATGCTCTTCGAGATACTTGAGCTCGGCGACCACGTGCGCAGGCGTTCGCGCCCGCCACTTGCCCTCGTTGAAAATCGGAATGTCGCAAAATACGCAAGGCCAGGGGCAGCCGCGCGAGGTCTGCATCGTGGTAAATCGTTCCATCGACAGGACTGCCGGCACATCCAACGGCATCGACTCGATGAAGTCGAGCTTCAGACTCTCTCGATCAGGGAAGGGCCATTGATCTAAATGGCGTTCCATCGGACGGTTTGGATTGTGAACGACTTTCCCGTCCTTCATCCACGTCAAGCTGGCAACGGCTTCCGGGCGGTCAAAATTCGCGAGCAGATCAAGCAACAGCTGCTCACCATCACCACGGCAAACATAATCGATTTCGGGGCACTGCAATTTGACCAGCGGGGCATTAAGACTGGCAAAGACGCCGCCGAAAGCCAGTTTTACTTTTGGATTGGTTGCGCGAATCTGGCGCGCAAGAATTTTGGCGTAGGGATAACTGGTCGTACTCAGGAAGCTCAGACCGACGAGATCCGGCTGCTCGCGATTGATCTGATCAATGATGACGTCGTTCGGCGTGTCGGGATTC
This sequence comes from Nitrospira sp., assembly GCA_030653545.1. Classification (NCBI taxonomy): domain Bacteria; kingdom Pseudomonadati; phylum Nitrospirota; class Nitrospiria; order Nitrospirales; family Nitrospiraceae; genus Nitrospira; species Nitrospira sp. The sequence continues at coordinate 281,850 of JAURZE010000024.1, forward strand.
GCCTGATCGAACATCACGCACTCGTGCCCGGCCTGCTTCACAACGGACGAGAGCGACATGATGCCGATGGGCGGGAAACCCATGACACGGATATTGCCGTTTTTCGCGCGGGTTTTCGCCGGAAGCGCGTAGAACTGGGGATCGCGGACGTGGATGAGAAAAACTCGCAGACAGACTCCTTGGTTCGACTTCAACTACCACTGTGTGCGCGGACACCGGAAGGATGCGGCGGAAAGAGCAGGGGTTACAATCAACAAGTGCAATCCCTGGCGTGAGACTAACACGATATCAGGTTGGGGGAAAGCGGATATTTCTCTTAGAGACTCCGCTGGAGCGAAGCCCAGTCAATGCGGAAGATAGGGGCTGAAACAGATCGGGGGTGCTGAGCGTCGCTCGGCCCCCCCGATCACCACACACCGATAGAAATGACTAGCGGCCTAACGCGAGCTTGATGGCGTTGCCGATCTCTGCCGGATTCTTCACAACCTTCACACCGGCTGATTCGAGGGTCTTCATCTTTTCAGCTGCCGTGCCCTTCCCGCCGGAGACGATGGCACCGGCGTGGCCCATGCGGCGGCCTGGAGGTGCCGTGATGCCGGCGATAAAACTCACGACCGGCTTCTTCACATTCTTCTTGATGAACTCAGCGGCTTTCTCTTCGGCATCGCCACCGATTTCACCGATCATCACGATCCCCTGGGTCTCGGGATCTTTCTCGAACAACGCTAACACATCGACGAAGCCGGTTCCATTGACCGGATCGCCCCCGATCCCGACGCAGGTAGTTTCGCCAAGACCTAAGGTCGACAGCTGGTGCACCGCTTCATAGGTCAGGGTCCCGCTGCGCGAGACGACACCGACGATGCCCTTCTTATGGATAAATCCTGGCATGATCCCGATCTTCGCTTCATCGACCGTAATCACGCCCGGGCAGTTCGGCCCGATCAATCGCACATCGCGGCCATGTAAGGCTCGCTTCACCTTCACCATATCGTTCACCGGAATACCTTCGGTGATACAGATGATCAGCTTCACCCCGGCATCGGCGGCTTCCAGAATCGCATCGGCGCAGAAAGGCGGCGGCACGAAAATCAGCGATGTGTCACAGCCCTCTTTCTTGACCGCATCCCGTACTGTATTGAACACGGGAATGCCTTCAACTTCCTGTCCGGCCTTCCCGGGAGTGACACCGGCAACGACCTTCGTGCCATACGCCTTGCACTGCGTCGCATGGAACGAGCCTTCCTTGCCCGTTATCCCCTGCACTACCACTCGCGTGTTTTTATTCACCAAAATTGACATAGTCTCGTCCCTTCACAGACTCCCGTTTCTAAAAAAGGCCCTTCTGGTGCGCATCCTCAATGGTGGCTCGGTGCATGTCATACTGCGCAGCACTCAGCTTTGCCGCAGGACTGTCAGCAAACGGCATAGCAAACAGCAAGAAGAACTGAATCCAAAACCCCATCCCTTGGCGCTTCTCGATCGTCCCGACCTCTTTCGACTGGCGATCTCTATAACTCGTTCGCGTCGCGAGATCTTGAGCAACATACCCGGGTATCATAGTAAACGTAATCGCGGATAGGGCCGCGGACCAGGAAAGACCCTCGTCTCCCGCCTCGATCACTGCAATGTCTGCATGCAAATCCGCGGGCGCACCGTTCATGATAACGGAAGAAAACACACCGGAATCAAGATAGGCCTTGACCGCCTGCTCACGGGAATCGCCGAGCCCTTCCTTCCCCTGAGGACCGATTCCAGCGACATGGAGCGCAATAGACTTTTTCGCCGGCTGAACCGACTGCGGTGCGTGCTGCCCCGACACCGATGACGCCCCATCCCGGACCATGAGGCATCCGGAAGTGCTCAACGACAGGAGGACAAATGTGATGATGACCCAGGGCATTTTCTACACACAACCTTCCACGCACGCGCCGGCCCATGAACCGAAACTTTCTCACAGAAACAAATGCAGGCCCCGCCTACGCCGCTTTTCCGGTCAGCTTCACAATCTTCTGCGCCGCTTCCCACAAGTCGTTGGCCACTTCGAGTTTCAAGCCGGACTCTGCCAATAGCTTGCGACCTTCTTCCGCATTCGTTCCCTGCAAGCGAACCACCAGCGGCACCGTGATCTTCACTTCCTTGGCCGCTTCGATCACGCCGTTGGCAATGCGCTCGCAGCGCACGATGCCGCCGAAAATGTTGATGAAGATGCCCTTGACGTTCGGATCCTTGAGGAGAATCCGGAATCCGGCTGCCACGGTTTCTTTGGTCGCGCCGCCGCCGACATCCAGGAAGTTCGCCGGCTCGCTACCCGCCAGCTTGATCACATCCATCGTCGCCATGGCCAGACCCGCGCCGTTGACCATGCAACCGATGTTGCCGTCCAGCTTGACGTAATTCAGATTGCTCGCACCGGCTTCGATTTCCAGCGGCTCTTCTTCGTTGAGATCGCGCATCTGCTGAACATCGGCATGCTTGAACAGCGCGTTGTCGTCGAAGGACACTTTGCCGTCGAGGGCGACGATCGTCTTTTCCTTGGTGATGATGAGCGGGTTGATCTCGACCATCGCCGCGTGCTTTTCCATAAACATGCGATAGAGATTCCCCATCATCTGAATGAAGGGGTTCATCACGGCCGGTTCGATCGTATTGAGACCGAGGGCAAACGCCACATTGCGCCCGTTGTAGCCCTGGAATCCCACGGCGGGATCGATCAATTCCTTGATGATCTTTTCGGGTGTCTTTTCCGCGACCTCTTCGATTTCCATCCCGCCTTCGGTGCTGGCGATGAAGACGGGCCAACCGGAATCGCGATCCACCAGGATGCTCAGATACAATTCCTTGCTGATGTTCGCGCCTTCTTCGAGCAGGAGCCGATGGACCTGGCGGCCTTTGGGACCGGTCTGGTGCGTCACCAGCGTCTTGCCGATCAATTCCTTGGCCAGACCTGCCACCGCCGCCTTATCCTTGGTGATCTTGACGCCGCCCGCCTTGCCTCGGCCGCCCGCATGGATCTGCGCCTTCACGACAAACACGGGCGTGTTCAGCTCGTTGGCCCAGGCCGTCGCCGCTTCCGGAGATGTCACTTCTTTTCCGCGTGGGACCGGCACCCCGAACTGCGCAAACAACTGCTTCGCCTGAAACTCATGCACATTCATGCTGTACCCCTCTTAGCTCTCTTTTCTGGTGTAGGCTGGGAGGACCATGGGCGAGATCACATTGCTCAGATTGCCGTGTTTTTTCGCATCGGCCCGGAACCGCTGCAGATGCTGCACGGTGAGCTTCCCCTGCTTCATCGAGCCGGCACGCCCGGCGGCCGTCAATCCCGAGCGCTTGCCGAAGACCATCAGGTCGAGCAACGAATTCCCCATCAATCGATTGCGTCCGTGGAGGCCTCCGGAGGCTTCGCCGGCCACGAACAAATTCTTCACGTTGGTTTCAGAATTCGTATCGATCTTCACGCCGCCGTTCTGATAGTGCAGCGTCGGATAGATCAACACAGGATCTTTACTGATATCGATGCCGAACCGGTCGAACTGCATCAGCATCGCCGGGAAGTGTTTCTCAACAGTACCGGGTCCGTGCTCTACATCAAGCAGCGGCGTGTCCAGCCAGACACCCACCCGACCCGACATCGTACGGATACCGCGGCCCTCTTCGCACTCGCGGATGATGGAGGACGAGACAACGTCGCGGGTGTCGAGCTCGTTCACGAACCGTTCACCCTTGGCATTGACCAGATGACCGCCTTCCGAACGAATTCCTTCGGTCACCAACTGTCCCACCAACTGCTCGGGGAAAACTGCGCCGGAGGGGTGATATTGGAACGTATCGATGTGCGCCAGCTTTGCACCCATGCGGTAAGAAAGACAGAGCCCGTCGCCGGTCGCACCGTAGTGATTGCTGGTCGGGAATCCTTGGATGTGGAGACGGCCGATCCCGCCGGTCGCGAGGATCACCGACTTTGCGGCCACGACGACATACCGGTGATTGTCCAAATCCTTGAAAATGGCGCCGCTGCACTGACCGTTCTCATCGCTGAGCAACTCCACGGCTGCGCAGAATTCCAACAGCTGGATCTTTTGATTCAGCACTTCGTCCTTGAGCACCCGCATGATCTCCAGACCGGTATAGTCCGAGCAGGTCAGAAGCCGCGGCTTGGAGCTGCCGCCGCCTTTCTTCACATGCAGATTTCCATCGGCTTGGCGATCGAACAACACCCCCAGTTCGATGAGCCACTTGGCGATCGCAGGTCCGTCATCCACCATGGTCTTCAACAGATCATGGTCGTTGTGCATGTGGCCGCCCTTGAGGGTATCGAGGAAATGCGTGACCGGAGAATCCTCCGGCGCCACGGAGATCTGCATCCCGCCCTGCGCCATCACGCTATTGGAATCGCCCAGTCTGAGCTTGGTGGCCAGAATGACTTTTGCGCCGGCTCCGTGCGCGTGCAACGCCGCAGCGCAACCGGCCCCGCCGCCGCCGATCACCAGCACATCGGTGGTGTAGTCCGGAGTCAGATCCACATCGTCCTGGATCAGGCTGTCTCCTTCGAGCAACGTCGCCAACTCGACGACCGTCTTCTCGTCGATATTGGGACCGAACCGGATGGGACGATAGGCACTCGCCCGATAGTCCGGGTGATACTTGTGAATCAGCTGATCGCGATCGGCAGGAGAAAACTTGGGAAGAGTTTGCTTCCGGCGAGCATCCCGAGTTTTGTGCACAATCTGTTGGAGCGCGTGAATATCCATCTCGGGTAGCCTCGGCAATAAAACTATTTTACGGTCGCACAGTGGTCGGCGAGTTCCTTCTCACTCATCGCAAGAACCTTCTTCCACTCATCGTTGAATCGTCCGTCCTGAATTTCCTTGATCCGCACATCCAGCCCCAACGGCTTTTCGGTAAAGTGCGCGCCCTGGGCGCGACTCACATAGAGCGCCACCAGGTTGGGTGCAATGTCGGCGATGCAGACCGGCGTGCACATCCCGCACATGACACAGTCCATAAACATTTCTGACACGCTCTTGAAATCACCGAAGACCGCTTTCCAGACCCCTTCGCGGACATCGATCTTCTGGGGACAGGCTTCGGTGCAGGCGTTGCAATTCCGGCAGAGCGGGGCTTCAGGATAAAGATTGAACAGGTCCTGTTTGGGATCTTTGAGCGTTTGGATGTCGTAGGTCGCCTTCCGCGCGGGAAACGGCGGCATGATCGTGAACGACATCCCGTCCTGCACCGCCATCTGGCAAGCCAGGCATGTCCGTACCTTGGGATCGTCCTTCGTCCGATAGTAGGTCGCACAGGCGCCGCAGAACCCGCCGAGACAACCGGCTCCCCGCACCACTTCCTGCCCCGTGTACCACAGAGCCTTGATGACGGTGATGCCCTCCGGCACCTCATACTTCTTGCCGGAGATTTCGATCGAGACCATCCGGGGCTTCATCACCTCAGGCTGATCGATTACGTTGCTGTCTTCTTGTGCCATGCTTCCTCAAACTGGTAAGGGGTGAAGGGTGAGGGGCAGGCGCAAACCAGACCCCTCACTCCTTACCCCTTACTCGTGCCGTTATGCAATCGCGTCGATGATCTTGTTCAGCGTCGCGCTTGGGCGCATCGCCTTCGAAGATTTCGCATCGTCAGGATGATAGTAGCCACCGGTATCGACCGGCTTCCCTTGCGCGGCGATCAATTCACCGGCAATCTTGGCTTCATTGTCTGTCATCTCCTTGGCAACCTTGACGAAACGCGCCGCCAGGTTCTTATCCTGCGTCTGCTGGGCCAATGCCTGCGCCCAGTACAACGCCAGATAGAAATGACTGCCGCGGTTGTCGATTTCGCCGACCTTGCGCGCCGGCGATTTATTGCTCTCAAGGAACTTGGCATTGGCTTGATCGAGGGTATCCGCCAGCATTTTCGCGGCCGGATTGTTGGCCACTTTGGCTAAATGCTCCAGCGAGGCGGCCAACGCCAGGAATTCGCCGAGCGAGTCCCACCGGAGATAGCCCTCTTCCTGGAACTGCTGCACGTGCTTCGGCGCGGATCCGCCCGCACCGGTCTCGAAGAGACCGCCGCCGTTGAGCAACGGCACAATCGACAGCATCTTGGCGCTGGTACCGATTTCGAGAATCGGGAACAGGTCCGTCAGATAATCGCGCAACACGTTCCCGGTCACAGAGATCGTGTCCTTGCCTTCCTTGATCCGCTCCAACGAGAGACGCGTGGCATCCGCGGGCGTCATGATCCGGATGTCCAAACCGTTCGTATCGTGCTCCTTCAAATACTGATTCACCTTCGTGATCAGTTGCGCGTCATGCGCCCGATCCTTGTTCAGCCAGAAAATCGCCGGGGCGCCGGTCGCCCGCGCACGTGTCACGGCCAGCTTGACCCAGTCACGAATCGGGGCATCCTTCACCTGGCACATGCGCCAGATATCGCCTTCTTCGACCTGGTGTTCCAGCAATGTCTTCCCTGTCGTATCCACCACACGGATCGTCCCGTTGCCCGGCACCTTAAAGGTCTTGTCGTGTGAACCGTACTCTTCCGCCGCCTGTGCCATGAGTCCGACGTTGGGCACGCTGCCCATCGTCTTTGGATCGAGGGCGCCGTGCTTCTTGCAGAAATCGATCACCTCACGATAGACCGGTGCATAACTGGCATCGGGAATGACGCACTTCGCGTCCGCCGCCTTGCCGTCCGGTCCCCACATCTTGCCGCTGTCGCGAATGACCGGCGGCATGGAGGCATCGATAATGATGTCGCTCGGCACATGGAGGTTCGTGATGCCCTTGTCGGAATTCACCATCGCCATCGGAGGCCGCTGCTTGTACACCGCCTGGATGTCGGCTTCGATCGCCTTACGCTGATCCTCAGGCAAGGCCTTGATCTTCGCATAGAGGTCGCCGATGCCGTTGTCCGGATCCACACCCAACTTTTTGAGCGTCTCGCCGTGCTTCGCAAACACGTCTTTGTAGTAGACCGTCACGGCATGACCGAAGATCTTAGGATCCGAGACCTTCATCATCGTGGCCTTCATATGGAGCGAGAACAGCACACCCTGCTTGGCCGCATCCTGAATCTGCTCTTCGAGGAACGTGCGCAATGCCTTGACGCTCATGAAGGTCGCGTCGACCACTTCCCCTGCCTGCAAGGCTACTTTCGGCTTGAGCACCGTGGTCTTGCCGTCCTGGCCCACGAACTCGATCTTGGCATCAGTGGCCGCCGTCGTTGTCAGCGACTTCTCATTTGAGAAGAAGTCCCCGCCCTTCATATGGCTGACATGCGATTTGGAGTCCGGACTCCAGGCGCCCATTTTGTGCGGATGCTTCCTCGTGTGGGCCTTGACGGACAAGGGCGCGCGGCGATCCGAGTTGCCTTCGCGCAATACCGGATTGACGGCGCTGCCTTTGACTTTGTCGTAACGGGACTTAATGTCCTTCTCTTTATCGTCCTTCGGATTTTCCGGGTACTCGGGCAGCTTGTACCCCTGGCTCTGCAATTCCTTGATGGCTCCCTGTATCTGGGGCAACGAGGCGCTGATATTGGGCAACTTGATGATGTTGGCTTCCGGCTTCTTGGCCAGTTCGCCCAATTCGGACAGTGCATCCGGCTGCTTTTGCTCCGGCGTCAGGTAATCCGGAAACACCGCGAGGATACGACCGGCCAGCGAGATATCCCGCAGTTCCACCGACACACCGGCTGCCTTGCTGAAGGCATTGATGATCGGCAAGAACGAATACGTCGCAAACATCGGCGCTTCATCGGTCTTCGTGTAGATAATCTTGTCAGCGTTCGTGCTCATGATTCTCCCTCTTTCCCCTACTTGTTAGTTCAGCGCGTTCAACGCTGAACCAGCCTTGAACCAAGCGATCTGTGGCTCGGTGATGCTGTGGTTCGCCTGGATGGTGAGCGCGCTGCCATCCGTCTTGTGTATCGTCACCTGCACCGGCTTGCCGGGAGCCAAGCTGCTCAGCCCCGTCACACTGATACGGTCCTGCTGCTCGATCTTCTCGTAGTCCTTCGGGTCAGCGAAGGTCAACGCCAAGATCCCCTGTTTTTTCAAATTCGTTTCATGGATGCGTGCGAAGCCTTTGACCAGCACGACTTTGACGTTCAAGAATCGCGGCGACATCGCCGCATGCTCACGGCTGCTGCCCTCGCCATAGTTCTCGTCACCCACCACGACTGAACCGATTCCCTTCGCCTTGAAGGCCCGGGCAATCTGCGCGATGGTCAGGTTCGACTCGCCGGTGAGGACATTGGTCCCCTTCCCCGGCTCGGACGAAAACGCGTTATTGGCGCCCAGGAACATATTGTCGCTGATCTTGTCCAAGTGGCCGCGGAACTTCAGCCAGGGACCGGCCGGCGAAATATGGTCCGTGGTCGTCTTCCCCTTGGTCTTGATCAACAGCGGGAGCTTCTCGAAATCCTTTCCGTCCCAACGGGGGAAGGGCTGCAAGGGCTGCAAGCGCTCGCTGGTCGGCGGAATATCGACGGTGAGTCCATCGCCATTATCGGCCGGCGCAACGAAGCCTTCTTCGCCCTTCGCGAAGCCCTTTGCTGGGAGCTCTTCACCTTGCGGCGGCTCCAGCTTGAATTCTTTCCCGTCCGCACCCTTGAGCGTGCCATTGACCGGATCGAAGCCCAAGTCACCGGAGAGCGCATAGGCCGTGACCACTTCGGGGCTGGCAAGGAACGACAAGGTTTCATTGATTCCGTCGTTGCGGCCAGGGAAATTACGATTGAACGAACTGACAATCGAATCCGCCTTGCCCTTTACACCATCCGCGCGCTTCCACTGACCGATGCAGGGACCGCAGGAATTCGACAGGACGGTCCCACCCATCTTCTCGAAGGTCTCCAGGAATCCGTCGCGCTTCATCGTGTGATAGATCCGCTCGGAGCCCGGCGACACGAGGAACGAGGCCTTCGCCTTCAGACCAGCCTTCATGCCCTGCTTGGCAATGTGCGCCGACCGGCTGATGTCTTCATAGGAGGAGTTCGTGCAGCTACCGATGAGGGCGGCCTTGACCTCGATGGGATAGCCCTTTTCCTTCGCTTCAGCAGCCATCTTGGAGATGGGCCGGGCAAGGTCAGGCGTATGAGGACCGACCACATGCGGCTCCAGTTTCGACAGGTCCACTTCGACGATCTGGTCGTAATACTTCTCCGGCGATTGCGAAACTTCAGGATCCGCGACGAGCAATTCCTTGTTCGCCATGGCGAGATTGGCAAGGTCTGCACGATCCGTGATGTTCAGATAGGCCACCATCTTCTGATCGAAGGGGAATACGGAGGTCGTCGCACCAAGCTCCGCGCCCATGTTGCAGATAGTGCCTTTGCCGGTCGCGCTGATGGTCTCGGCGCCGGGCCCGAAGTACTCGACGATCTTGTTGGTTCCGCCCTTGACCGTCAGCAGGCCGCAGAGATAGAGGATCACGTCTTTGGGAGACGCCCAGCCGCTCAACTTGCCGGTCAGGCGAATCCCGATCAACTTCGGATGGAGCACTTCCCAGGGCAGCCCGGCCATGACTTCGCCGGCATCCGCTCCGCCGACTCCAATGGCCAATCCGCCCAATCCGCCGCCGTTCGGCGTGTGGGAATCGGTCCCGATGATCAAGCTGCCAGGGAACGCGTAGTTCTCCAGCACGACCTGGTGAATAATGCCGGCACCCGGCTTCCAGAACCCGATGCCATACTTCTTCGCAGCGGATGCGAGAAAATTATAGACTTCCTTGTTCTCGTCCATCGCGCGGAGCAGGTCCTTCTCAGAACCCATCTCGGCACGGATCAAGTGATCGCAATGGATTGTGCTGGGCACAGCCGCCTGCTTCTTGTTCGCCTGCATGAACTGCAGGATAGCCATCTGCGCCGTCGCATCCTGCATCGCCACGCGATCCGGGCGCAACGCCAACATCGCCTTGCCGCGCTCCCAGGTCTGCGTGTCAAAGTTATCTGCGTGGGAGACCAAAATCTTGTCTGCCAGCGTCAGGCCGCGACCGAACTTCTTTCTGGCCTTGGCAAACACATCCGGCATCTTGGCGTACAGTTTTTTTGCGAGATCCATCGACATGGAAGTTCACTCCTTTATAGTTTTGAGTCCTGAGCGATGGGTCGGTAGCAGGAGCGACGACCCACGATACAGTACTCGCTGCTTCGCGACTATTTCAGCGGCGGCACTTCACGCCGCTTCGGGGCTGCGTAGTTCACGAGATAGTCGAACAGCCGAATCAGGCGGCTGTCCTGACGCTTCTGATCCACCCAGTGGCCGATCAAGCCGATCGTCCGCGAGAGGATGAAGAATCCGTTCAAACTATCGACCGGGAATCCGATATCGACCAACACGGCCGCCATCGTTCCGTCCACGTTGAGGATCAAGTTATCCTTCTTCGCCGCCGTGACCTGCTCGACCTGCAACGCAAAATCGAGGCACGGGGTCTTGATGGGCAGGCTCTTCACATACCCCACCAACTCCTTCACCCGCTTGTCCGGATTGCGGAGGCTCTTCACGCGATGGCCGATGCCGGGCACCGGGCCATGATTCTTCTTCATATAGGTCAGGAATTCATCGACCGTCATCTTGTTATCGACGGCATGTTTGAAAAAGCGTCCGGCATCGGTGACGGCGCCGCCGAAGCGGGGGCCGATCATGATGAGCCCCGCGGCCACCGACTGGGACAGGCCGATCCCGGCACAGGCCGCGATGATCGTCCCCAACGCGCCGCTCACGCAGGGGCCATGGTCGGCTGAGAGCATCATGATGCGCTTGATAATTTCGGCTTCCTGCTTGGAGATCAACCGCTTGTCCCACAAGAGTCCGACGACATGAGGAATTTCGTAGCCCTTGTTGATGAGCTCGGACGCGGGATATCCGTCGTAGCAGGGTTCATCTCCGCGATCGTCGCTGATCGTGGTGCGAATCAGTGGAGTGACCACGACTTCATCGGCCTTCATAGCCGCTTCAATACTCTTGGGCAACTTTGGCAGCGAGGCCGGCTCGACCGGTTCCTTTACCTGGCCGGACTTCAACATGTCCTGATAGACGTCCTTGATCGCCGGACCGAGCGCCCCGAAGGTCGCCGGCACAATCGCGCCGGACTTTTTGAGGGCATCGGACTTGGACCGGGCCGACCCTTCGCCCTTCAATCCCTCTTTCGCGCCCGCGTGACCGAACTTCATGCCCTTCGGCAAACTTTCCTGGCAGAAGCCGGAGACCACAGCCATCAACTTCACGCGCCGCTTCTTGGCGCCGTACCACTCAGCCGCGCGCTCTTCGAGATCGCCGCCCATTTCGCCAACAATGATGACCGCTTTCGTCTGCGGATCGTTCTCGAACATTTCGAGATAGCTCACATAGTCAGTTCCAGGATAGGCGTCGCCGCCGATGCCGATGGCCGTCGTGATACCGTCAGCGAACTGCGAGCAAATCCAGATAATTTCGTTGGAGAGACCGCCAGACTTGGTGATGACGCCGAAGGAGCCTTCGCGATAGAGCTTGGACAATACGAGATTATCGAACGCACCACCGATGACACCGAGGCGGCAGGATCCGGCCGACACAATACCGATCGACGAGGGGCCATTAAATACCTTGCCGAGCTTTCTGGCATGGGCCCCGAGGATCTTGGCATCTTTCTCAGGCACGCCTTCGGTGATCATCGACACCACCTTGATGTGCGTATCGTCGAGGGCTTCCATCCCGCCCTTCATGGCACGATCAGCACCGATGTAGACGAGGCTGGTGTTGATCTGAGGATGGTGTTTGGTGGCTTCGGCGACCGTTTTATAGATGGGGACCGCAACCAGGCCGCTTCCGTAGGGAATCTCGTGCGTCTTGCCGGCATCCGGCGGATAGACAAAGGCCAGGACGTTCAGCGAACGCTTAATCAGGTAGCAGAACTCGGCCATCCGGCGCGCGGCGTTGACGCCTGCCACGCCGCCCTGAATGACCACATAGGTATCTTTGTTTGCCAGGATACTCATCGGGATCTCCCCTTAATATTCAGTTGGTCATTGACGGCGACTACTTCGCTTGGAGCGCCTTATCAACGATGTCGGTGAGCGGCGTGTTGCGATCGAAGACACTGATGTCGAACCCTTCGTCCTTGAGCGCGCGCATCGCGTCGAGCCCTTCCTTCTCTCGCGGGCCTCCACGACGCACCCAGATCTTCACGCCCTTGAGCTTCCCTTCCGCCTTGGCTTTGCGGAATCCGTTGATGATGCCGCCGAACGTCTTCACCACGTCGGTGAAATTGGCAATCGCGCCGCCGACAATGATGTTCTTGATTCCAGGCAAGGAGCAGACTTTCTCCGTCAGCACTTCAACCGCCCAGTCGGGTGGATCGCCGGAGTATTCGGCATAGTTTGCCAACTTACCGCCTCGGGCCACGACCGCATCGGAGTAGTACACGCTGGCACCGCCGCCGGCTGGCAGCATCGCCGTATCACCACCGGGAATTTCGATGAACTTGACCGAGCCCTTGATCTTGCTGTCGACCGCCATGACCTCCTCTTCCTGCTTGGAGTAGGCCCGGCCGAACTCTGCCGCAAACGCAAAATTCCAATCCGGATGGCGGAACTTGGCATCGCCGTCGAGCAAAGTCACCGCATCGAGCGCCACCAGTTCGCCATCGCTCGCGCGAGTCACGACGGGATTGACTTCTAGGTACTGCGCGTCTTCACTATCGAAGCAGGCAAACATTTTCCCGGCAAACTCGGCCATTTTCTTGGTCAGCGGCCCGGCAAATCCCGCCTCTTTCGAAAGCTTTTCGAGTGCCTCGGCGGAAGGGGCCTGCCCGATCTCGAGGCAGAGCCGCTTAACCCGTTCCCAATTCGATTCGACTTCAATACCGCCGCAATTCGCGACGAGAATTTCACTGCCTTCGCGCGTGGATTTCACGGCGCAATAATATTCTTCCTTGTGGGCAATCATTTCTGACACGATGACCTGCGTCACCGTGATGCTTCCGACTTGGCGGCCGATCATTTCCTTGGTCGCGGCTTCCGCTGCCTTGAAATCCAGATCGACTTTGACCAAACCAAGCTTAAACCGCGACCCAAGGGCCTCGTGGGCCTTGGCGACGAGCTTGGATTTCTTCAGCCATTCATTCGCTTGCCCCAGCTTCGTCAACTCATCGACAGATGTGACGACGACGTAATTGGGGACGTTGATCCCCCACTTCTTCATCAGCCCCATTCCGGGGCCTTCAAGCACCTTGGCCATGACGACACTCCTTCAGCGTAGTGGAAACCAGCGATAAGGGAGCCGGATTGTAGCGAAATCGAAGGGATGACTCAATACACCAGAGGTACTAACTTGGGGAAGCTCAAAAGGCCTAGTCCGCTGGCTTGCCCATACTAGGCAAGCGGCACGTAACATATTGAATCATTAGGATATATCCTCAAGATAGCACCGCCGTATTGCATTCATTGCGTACATGACCTCAGAGGTAATCTCAACGACACGTCCGAATCTTCTGACACGTGGTGCAAATAAATGAACTTCGCTCGCTTTGTATGCGCCGGATTAGGGCCCCACATTTCCCCGGACAAGGGAGCCCCTCCTTGCCATACACGAGGTGGCGTTGCTTATACGTCCCTTCGGAACCGTCCGGGGCAAAGAAATCCTTCACGCTGGACCCCCCGCACTCAATGGCCTGCATTAGAATCGATTGCATCTCATGGTGGAGACGGCTGGCGGCAGAAGGTGCAAGCTCACTCGCGATCACATTCGGATGCAAGCGCGCTCGAAACAGGGCCTCATTCGCATAAATGTTTCCGATACCCGCGATCGCTTGTTGATGCATCAACACCGCCTTCAAGCGACGTCGGAAGCGGCGGAGCAGCTGAGCAAACTCTTCGCTGGTTACATGAAGCGGGTCGCATCCAAACCGCCTGGCCAGATAGCGATCGAGCCCCGCGCGATCCAGCAAGGAAAGCCGTCCGAACCGGCGCGGGTTCCAATAGCGCAATGAGCCGGTCGACGAGGAATCGAAATGCATCGTGTAGTGCACATGCTGAGGGAACTTGATCGACACGGCCGGGAATAGCAGCAGCCCGGTCATCCCGAGTTCTGCCACGAGGTAGCGCCTGTCCCCCGCTTTCTCAAATTCAATCGCCACACTCTTGCCGTATCGATCGACCGCCGTCACCACACTCCCGGGATACCACCAATCCGTCTCGCCGCCCTCGCGAACGATATCGGATCTCCCGACGACGACATCGGTAACCTGCGCTCCAATCAAGCGCGCACGAAGTTGACGAGCCGCGACCTCGGCTTCGGGAAGTTCAGGCATAGGGCCCTTTACGCGATGAAAAGAGATGGCGCATCAACATAAATCATTACGCCATGCGAACGGAGGGAAACGCAATACTGGAACGACCTCACGTAGGCGAGCTACACGGCACCCGGAGCAGACGTGGATCCGGATTTCTTGCCGGCTCGATTGGCACGCAGGTTGAGTACGTTCTCAATGGTCGTCTGCAACTGAGGAAGCGGCATCGCTCCAGGCCGACGGGCTTTGACAAACGCCAAGGCCTCTTCATAGGGCAGGCCTTGGTTGCAGCAAAAGTAGGCAATCAAGACGGACGCAGACCGCCCCATCCCCGCACGACAGCAGACCAGCGTTCTGGCTCCTGCGGCCCGCGCTTCGAGCCACGTCACCGCACGGTCGAGCCGAGCAGGGTCGACGGCTGAAAACTCTTTGAATGGAATATACTCGTAGTCCAACCAGGCAGGAGGCTCAACTTTAAACTCTGCTGCCACCAGCAACAGTCCGGTAACTCCCGGCATGGGGTTCCGAGCATCGTCGATATTGCCAAGTATCAAGGTTTCAGAAATCGCATGCATAGCAATCTAAGTATAGGATTGCGTGGAACGGGTCAAGGAAATCACGGCTGATCGGCTTCGCCGTTGCAGTCTACTCAACCCTCTCGCTATACTTACCTATCCGTTCATAACGATAAGGGGAACTGAATGCCTTCTCTCTCGCCGGAAGAAGTTGAACAAAGACTGACTTCGGTCCACTGCGCCATTTGCAAGGGTGATCGGTTCGGGATCGACCGCCGTTTCATGCAACCGGATGGCGAGTGGCGCGGCGTCTGCATAAAATGCCGCTACAGCTTTCCTGTCTACACTGACATGGAGTTTTACCAGCGCACCCAGCCGGACATTCCCTATCGCCTCAAAGAAATCGCCTGCCGCACCTGTCAACACCGCGGAGTCTCATTGGATTTTCGTATTACCATGTCGGTTCGTGAAGCGATCTACTTTGTGACCTGTCTCGGCTGCAAGACCCAATTCCCCGAGCAATCGTCACTGGAAGCCTTCGAATAACTCCCCTTAAGTCAGCCTGCGGGTGTATACTGAAATTATGGAAGATAAGAACAAACAGCAGGAACCAGCGGCGGCACCGAAGGTCCGCAAGGAAATCCCCCTTATTTCCGTGCCCAATGATCGCGATATGATCGCCGCCGAAATGGCAGAAATGTTCGACGAGGACCGCGTCAGCCACCAGCACGGCAGTTCAGAGCCGGAAGCGGACTAACGCGCTTCATCAGACCGATCGAATTATCTGTACGGTCCCGTCTCGCTCGATTCGTCCCACCGCCGACATTCTCCCTTCCCGCTCTTTCCGCACGACTCGCTCAATCCGCACGATCGCACCGCGATGCCAGTCATCCAGTGGCGCATTCGATTCCGATTGCAAGCGATCCTGACGTCCGATTTCCGACCGCCCCAACTCGTTGCAGAGCCACGCCCGCTTCTCACCTTTCAACTCCCGCAACTCACTCACGACGCGATAGACATCCGGCCTACGCTCGACGATGGTTCGCCCGTCTTTTCGGAGCAGGAGATACGAAAACTTCAAGGCGTCTTTTATGAAACCCACCGCGTCGTCAATTTGTTGAATGCCTGGCGGGGTCTCCCAGACTCGCTCTTCATGGCACCAATCGAACGGATTTACCAGTGCCGGACAACTGTTTTCGTGGAGACAGGGGCTATAGAGCGTACACAGCTGTTCCTGAATCAATCGATCCCGTAGCTGATGCAGCGCTCTCGAGGTAGCCCGTAAAGCCGGCTCGACGATCATCAGCGTGCCGGTCGGAGCTATCCTTGCCAGAAGCTGGGTCACGAGTCCTACTTTTGCCTGCACAGGATCGGCATTTCGGGAGTAGAGTTCGTTCAGGCAATTCGCCGCAATGATCAGATCATAGGGAGCGTGCTGTTCAACCTGACTGAGCCACCCCCCATTCGGCAATCGCTCAAGATTTCCCTCATGGGTAATCAGTCTTCCGTCAAGAGCTCCAGATTCCCGGCCGTAGACCTCCCAGAGGCTCCTCGCCTGTTTCAGCGCTTCAACTGAACCATCGACCGCGACAACGGTGAGGTCCTTGATTCGCTCCGGCCAATGCTGATGGAACCAATCAAGGACGGCCAGCGCCCCTGCGCCCGGTCCCGACCCCACGTCAAGAATGCGGATCGAACGACCGGAGGCTTGCTCCGGCCAGGCCTGCGGCATTTCGTCGAGCAGAACCTGAATCTTGGACAGGCTTACCGGCAGGAAGTATTTGAGATAGGCTGCGGCATGCCCCGGATGATCGAGATAGTCGGATCTCAGTGAGGCGCGATCTTTTGTAAAGAGTCTCGAGAGTGCGGCTACGGCTTCCGCAATGCGATCCATGCCGCTCCTGACAGAACTGGAGGCGACCTGCTCAATGGCGTTGAGGAGGATCGGTGAGAGACGGGACACTGTCCGGCGTTGGTTGAAGGCCATATTCGTGTAGTGTATGCTCACCGCACGAGGAGAACAATCATGAGTGAATCATTGCTGCAAGCCTACAGGGAAGTCGAGATGGCCATGGAGCGCTTTACATTGGTGCTGCATGACCACGTCGACCACCTTCGGAATACGGAGCCGCCGGGATCCGACAAACTGCATCGCATGAGCAACGGAACAAAAGCCATGCGCGACAGCGCGTCGATTTATTTGTCCTATGCCAAATACGTCGCTCACGGGATGCCCGCCAGCGAGGAGCTGATCGAGGACGATCTGCAGGGGTAACAGCCGGCGCGTCGATTGATCGAGCCCACTGCTTCCGAGAAAACGAAAGGCCCGCCGGGTGATCCCCGGCGGGCCTTTTCATTGCGTGGGTCGCTTCGATTAAATGCTGCGCATGAAATGGGACACGTCGTCTTGATTGACGGCCCCGCCCATGACAGAAGACATCGCAACGTTCGTGGACTTCTTACCGGTGAGTCCGGACTCCACTTCGTCCACAATCAATTCGACCGGCATGGACTGCCCACCATAGACCCGCGGCCCACCGATGATTTTGGCCTTGGAATAGCCATAAATCGCGGTCGCCACTTCCTTGGCCAGCCAACCGACATAATTGAACTCGGGCACCACGATCAGCTTGGCATTTTTGCAGAGCTCCCGCAGTTCCTGCGTCGGGAACGGCCGCAACGAACGTACCTTGATCAGGCCGATCTTAATGCCCTTTTCTGCGCAAATACGGACCGCTTCGCGGGACTGAGCGGCGGCGCTTCCTGACGCAATGATCACAGCCTCGGCACCGTCCACATTTTCGGCCGTGAGCAACCCGCCCATATACTGATTGATATACTTGCGGGATCGTTCAACCGCAGCCCACACTTCCTGCTGCCAGACCGCGTGAATGTTGTAGGCCATGAAGTTCGATTTTTGAACCGGGGCGTCGCGCGAGAGACGCGCGGGAGGATTCTCCGCATCGAGGACGGGCACCGCGCCGCGCCATGCTTCACGCGGAGGCAGCTTCATGCTGCGATCCTGCATGCGCACATAGCCACGAGCATGCGTGACAAAGAATCCATCGCAGCAGACACCGACCGGCAGGGTCACATCGTTCTTCTCGCTGATGACGAACCCGGCCATCGTGAAATCGAACATGTCCTGCTGATTCTCAGCATGGAACACGATCATACCGCAATTGAGGAGATAGGAGACCTCAATATTATCCGGCTGAATCGCGAGCGGAGCATTGACCACGCGGCAGGTGAACATCGCCACGGCCGGCAACCGATGGCCTGGCCACGAGGCAATGCCTTCGAGACCTCTCAAGGTCCCAGGTCCCGCAGTGGCGGTATAGCAGCGAACGCCTGCGCGGGATCCTCCGGCGATGGCGGCCATGACGCCGACTTCTTCCTCACCGCGATAGTATTCTTTTACATATCCTTCGCCGTAGAGCACACCCACGAGCTGCATGGTTTCGCTCTGAGGCGTAATCGGGTAGGCAATGGCCAGATCCACATTCGACCGGCGAATGGCTTCTTTCGCGGCTTCGCTGCCCGTAATAAATTCCTTCGTCCTCGGGGCCTCGTGAAACAAGTACTCAGGGCTGACGACCTTCTGTCGTTTGGCTTCGGCATGCGGATCTTTCTTAGCCGGCGCCACAGTGGCAGCAGGAGCACCCGGGGGATTTGTTTTGACTTCAGCTTCGCTCATCGTTGCACCTCTTGGCTATAGCGCCCGTGATCCCGATCCTTACCCTTCACGCTTCATCTGTTCAGCCGAATGGCCAAACGTACCCGCGCTGCCGACTCCGGCAACCGTAGGCATAAAGGTCAACGGATTGGTGTGGGTCTTTCCACCGTGGACTTTGGACTGCGTTCCGGTAAACCGAACATTCTCGCCGTTTTCCGGCAACTTGATCCCCATTTCCTCACGAATCTTCTTGAAGATCTGCGCGGTCTTTTTCAGCTTGAGCACATCCGAATCGCGGATCGTCAACATGGCATCTTCGTGGCCCTGCTCGGCGCAGATCGCCATCGTGCAGCAATTCGTCCCCGCACGGATCATCTTCAACGTCAGATTGGCATAATGACAATGCACGCCGATAAAGATACAAGCCTCAATCTTATTTCCCCAAATCGTCAAATTCGGGTGATTGGGATTGATGACCTCTTCCGGATCGATCTTGGGATACTTGGGCCGGTAGTCCGGCATCGGGATAATCATCACGTTCGGAATCTGGGCGGCAATTTCCAGCGTGGCCTTGGCCTTTTCAATCGCATGTTCGTTCCAGGCCCACAACACCATCGGCCCTGGGAAGAGCGTCGCGTTGGGACTGGTCAACATCTTCCGGGCCATCTCTTCGATGACCTTATCCTCATTGGGTTCCAGCAGTCCGTAAAACAAGCCTTCGCCTGGATCGGGCAGCGACACACCAAGCTGTGCAGCGGACGGAGGATGAAATCCAGCCGGCCCCGGAACAATGATTCTCTCTCTCTTATCTTGCGTTGTTGCCACGCCCGTTCCCCTTTCTTGCCGAATGATCAGACGCTAGGGCTTACCAAAACCGCCGTTGTGCTCTTGTCGCCATAGGTAATATTGTCGGTGATGGCGGCCAACGGTAATTGATCGATCATGATCATCTTAATGGCGTTGTTCTTAGCCATGTTGTCGCAGACCCACACGCACTGCGCACAACCCTTACAACGATCCACCGCCACGTACGCGGAACCGTACTTGAAACCCTTGTCCTTCCCCATCTCCTCGCTATATTGGATGGTGTTGGCTTCCGGGCAATACTGCGTGCAGAGCTTGCAGCTCTTTGCGGCACAAATTTCAACGTTGATATCAGCTACGAGATACATGGAAAACTCCTTCTGTATCGCTATTACGCACTGGCAGCGGCGGCGACTGGCGTCTCGACACGTTTCACGTCGGGAGCCGCCCATCCGTGCTCAACGGCGTAGTTCCAACCGGCCCGCATCACGGCCACGTTCTTATCAATCAATTCCTGCTTCTTCTTGAACTTTCGTTCCACCACGCTATCCAACGCCGCCGTTCCGCCGGAAACGACGAATCCTTTTCCGAGGAACCGGTCTTTCACGGCCTGCTCCAAGCCGGCCATGTTCGTCAACCCGGTGATCGCTCCGATGCAGCCCATCAAGGCCATGTTCGTGGCAAGGTCCATCCCCGCCACTTCCAACGAAAGCTTCGTTGCCGGGAAGTAGTAGAGCTTCGCGCGACGCTCTTTCAGCTCAGCCGCCTGGTCCTTGTGCAGGTTCATCGGACCATCGTTATTGATCAGCGCGATCCCATCTTCCTTCAGACCGAAGTAGAAGGGCATCGTGTAGGACTTACCATGCGTAATAACCTGCGGATGGAAAATGATGATGATGTGGGGAAACGTGATTTCGCCGATCTCGTAGATCGGTTCATCAGAGACCCGCACATAACTCTCGACCGGCGCCATGCGCTTTTCCGATCCGTAGAACGGAACGATCGTGCTTTCCCCGCCGGCGTTGATGACCGCGGTGCTCAGGATGTGCGATCCTGTCACGACACCCTGTCCACCGACGCCTGCCATCCGAATGTTGAAACGCTTTGCCATGGGCAATCCTCCTTACCGGTCAGGCTTATGCTTTGTTGGGAATAGCGGCTGCGGGAGCGGCCGGCTTCGGAAGAAATTCCTTATAGCCATAACGCTCAGCCAAGTACTGCTTCGCTTCTTCGCTGACATATTCCGTGAACTGATATCGATCGTTTTCAACGGTCTTGGCGTCTTCCATGACCTTGTCGGTCGGAATCGCATACTCAATGTTGCAGGAGGTGTAGGCCTGAATGTAAGCAGAGCCCACTTCACGGGCGATCAGCACGGCTTTCTTGATGACGCTCTCGACACGGCGGGGATTGTTCGGGACGACGGTGGCGACATAGGCGCATCCGGCCACCTTTGCCATCTGCAACATATCCATCTTCTCGAACTTCTTGCCCAAGGGGGCCATCTTCAATACCGCGCCACGGCTCGTCATACCGCTTTCCTGACCGCCGGTATTTCCGTAGACTTCGTTATCCAACATGATCGTGGTGAATCGTTCCTTGCGGAACCAGGAGTGCAACACTTGCTGGAATCCGATGTCGGCCGTGCCGCCGTCGCCGGCCATCACGACCACATCCTTCGGCTTATCGCCGAACCGGAGGCGGAGACCGCGAGACAACCCGCTGGCCACACCATTCTGGTCGCCGTAGTTGCCGTACACGAAAGGGATCGCGGCCTGCGAAATCGCCAAACGACCGCATCCGGCAGTACCCACCATGATCGTATCTTCAGGATTCGGCACGGCGATCATAGCCAGGCGGATGAACAAGGTCATCGCACAGCCGGCGCACATCGGATGCTCTTCTAAAATCTCCTTGAAACTTCCCATCTGGGAGACGGAAACCTTCTTGCCGAACGGACCATGTTCGACCATATCCCGATATTCTTTCGGCATGAACTTCTCGAAGCCGTTTGTAAACTTCACATAATCGAGACTCATCAGGCACCTCCCTTATGTCACTGCAACGGCAACCGTTGCGTATGGTTCAACTCAATCGCGAGAGACGAATAAACCCTGTAGGACGATGAGGATGGACAACACACATTCGAGTCTGATCGATCAATTGTGCCACGGCATCCTAGCAAAGCTGAAAAAAGACTGTCAATTATATATTCCGATCAGCCCCTAAACTCCCAGCACTGTGAAAATACTATAACGTCCTGATATTCAACGCAACTTCTCAGAAGGCCCACGACATCCGAAAGAAGGCCTAGGCCCAGGCAGACCGGATAGGCCATTCGCCCCAACAAGAACCCCCAGGAGAACCTGTTTCCGGGATACAGTGGAAACTTCCCGGAGGAATTTCCTCTCGATGATTGCCGATCACCGCCAATCCGGTTAGACTGACGAACTATGCCAAATCGAGTTTTGATTCCCGGCGAAGACGATGCCGGAACCCATGTCGGCGGTGTGCACAAGCGCCCTCCCATCCCGGATCACACGCTCAAGGCCGAATGCCCGAAGTTCATGGCCCATGGCCCCTGCGGGGGTGTGCGCAAAGGCGGCCTCTGCGAAGTCTATCCGGAAATGAAATGCCCCTGGGTGTCGATGTTTATTGAACTCGAGAAAATCGGGCAGACCGATTGGATGAAACAACTCTAGCAGACATGAGGCGTGACTCGTGAAACGTGTAGCGGCGCGAAGCAGATCGAAGACCACGAAACTGGGCTACAACGAACGGCATGCCAAGAGCGGCATCAAGGCGCCATTGCCCGACATTGAAACCTTCCCCAACCAGTATAAGGGCTACGAGATCACGATCGAGATCCCCGAATACACCGCGATCTGCCCCAAAACCAACCTGCCCGATTTCGGCACCGTCACCATCCACTACAGGCCCAACAAAGCCTGCCTCGAACTCAAGTCCCTCAAGATGTATATCCACGCCTACCGCAACCTCGGCATTTTCTATGAGAACGCCGTCAATCGAATTCTCCACGATGTCGTGAAGTCCTGCAGGCCCGTCTGGGCCACAGTCACCGGCGGATTCACCGCACGCGGAGGGTTGTCGAGCAAGATCGAAGCGAAATATCCCTAGTCGTCCCCTTCCTTCAAGTCCCGCTTTCTTCGGAACATTCTTCCTCATCTACCCGCAACCCAGTCCATCGGAATAACCCCTAAGTTTCGTTTTCTTAATCACACCACCCTTCACTGCCCTCAAGTTGCCGTCAGCAAGCACCGATGAACGGACACGTACGCCCGATTGCCGGGTGTCAGCAGAGGTCGGCGTGCCCCTTCGCGTCAACGCCCACGCCACATACCACCCGCCCCTACCCAGCGCGCTTCAGCTTCATTGCACCTCTTCCGATAAGAACTACGGAGAACCAGGGCAAACCAGCTTGCCGACCGAGCCGACCGGCAAGCAGGGCTCCGGTATGTCCAAGAAGTCTGTTCGCACGCTGAATGATCAGCGCCAACGGCAATGAAGGAGTCGTGTCATGTTCAGAGCCAAGACAACCCGCGTCGGCTGCGTCGTCCTCTGCCTCATGGCGACCTCTGCCATGGCGCAAACGGATCTGCCGCTCGATCCGATCACCACCGAGCAGGCGACATCCCCAGAGGCGGGACTCTTTCTCGAAATCCCCTCGGTCTATGGAGCGGCGAAGTACGACCAGAAGGTGAGCGAGGCGCCAGCCGCCGTCATCATCATTACGGCCGAACAAATCAGGAAATACGGCTATCGGAACTTCGCCCAAATTCTCGACAGTGTCCCGGGCTTCTATACCAACAATGACCGGAATTATGGGTACACGGGAGTAAGAGGGTTCAACCGGCCGGGCGATTACACCACCCGCATCCTGCTATTAGTCGATAACCACCGGCTCAACGACGCCGTGTACGACCAGGGCGGGGCCGGCGCAGAAATGCCGATTGACGTCGATTTAATTGACCGTGTGGAGATCATCAAAGGTCCGGCCTCTTCGCTCTACGGCACCAACGCATTCCTTGGCGTGGTCAATGTCATCACGAAACGGGGACGGGATCTCAAGGGCACGGAAGTGTCGGGAGAAGCGTCCAGCTTTAACACCTATAGAAGCCGGCTCAGTTACGGCAACAAATTCTCCAACGGGGTGGAGATGCTCCTATCAGGCTCGTTGTCGGACAGCGAAGGCCATCGAGAACTTCATTATCCGGCATTCTCCAGCGTGAATAACGGCATCGCCAAGGACGCAGATCGCGACAGCTTGAGCTACTACATGGGAAAGTTCTCCTTGGGGGATGTCACTCTTACCGGCGGACATCAGTGGCGGAAGAAGACCGTGCCGACCGCGGCTTTTGAAACGGTGTTCAATGACAACCGCCACAATACTGTCGACGAACGATCGTATCTCGATCTCGTCTATCAGCATGATTTCGCAAACCAGCTCAATCTGAAGGCCCGGCTCTATTACGATCGCTACTATTATCGCGGCATATTCCCGCTCGACTACGCCGGGACCGGCACGCCTCCCTTTACTCTCAATAGAGATTTTGCGCAGGCCGACTGGTGGGGAGCTGAACTCACGGCCACGAAAAGGCTGTTCGACCGCCACAAAGTCACGATCGGGACGGAGTATCGAGATCAGTTCAGGCTAAACCAAGGCAATGCAGACATCGAGCCTCCGGCCACTTACCTCGACGACAAGCGCCGGTCAAATTTCATCGCCGTCTACGCGCAGGACGAATGGGCAATCACTGATCACATCGTGTTGAACGCAGGAGTCCGGCACGACCAGTACAGTACGTTCGGCGGTACGACCAATCCGCGGGCCGGAATCATTTCCACCTGGGATAAGACCACGGTAAAACTGCTGTACGGTCAGGCCTTCCGGGCCCCCAATCCCTTCGAGCAATATTATGTGGCATCAACTACGAATAAGGCCAATCCCAACGTCAAACCAGAAAAGATCAAGACGCTGGAATTCGTCGTCGAGCAATACTTGGGCCATCACCTCCGCATACTTGGCAGCCTCTACCAATACAACATTTCCGGCTTAATCACCCAGACGACCGACCCCGCGGATTCGCTGCTCTTTTACAGCAATGTGGAAAACATCACTGCTCAGGGCGCGGAACTTACCATGGAAGGCAAATGGGCTTCCGGCCTCGAAGGACGGCTGAGCTATGCGCTGCAACGCACAGAGAACGATCAAACGAATCAGGATCTGACCAATTCCCCTCAGCATCTGGTAAAGGCCAATGTAATTGTCCCGGTGATCGGGGACAAGCTTTTCGCAGGCTTCGAGGGACGCTATACCAGTTCACGATTGACGCTTGCGGGAACCAACGCCAGTCCCTTCTAGATCCTGAACGTGTCGTTATTCAGCCAGCAGTTCGTGAAGGGGTGGGAACTCTCCGCCCACCTCAACAATCTGATGAATCAAAAATACGGATACCCGGGAGCCGGCGAACACCAACAGAATGTCATCGACCAGGATGGGAGGACGTTCTGGGTGAAACTTAAGTACCGTTTCTAGCGGAGCGGGCGCCGGACGAATATGGAATCCTCCTTGAAAACGACATCACTCAAACGGCTGGCACTGGCGCTGCTGCTCGCCTGGCTCCTGAGCACGACGGTGCAGGCAGGCGATGTTCGCGTCGTCATCATCGCCAGCCAGGACGCGGCCCCCTATCAAGACCTGGCCAAGGGGTTTCGCCAGCACTTGGAATCGCACGCCGGGTCGGTTTCGTTCGAGACCTATAGCCTTCAGGGGAGCGCTGCCAAAGTGAGTGACCTGTTTCCTGCCATCAAGACCAAGTCTCCACAGCTGCTCCTGACGATCGGGACCCTGGCCACACAGGCTGCGCTTAAGGAACTCCCCGACATCCCTCTCGTGGCCGGATTAGTCGTGGACCCGGACAACCTGCTCAAAGGCGGCCGGGCCACGGGAATCGGCGTGGAGTTTCCCCTCGAGATCCAGTTGCAATGGCTCCAGCGAATCGTGCCCGGCGCCGGCACGATCGGCGCGTTGTACAATCCGAAGGAGAATCGCGCCAGGATCGAGGCCGCCACCAAAATTGCCCGCAACATGGGATTGAAATTGGTCTCGCGCGAAGTCGAGACACCGCGCGCCCTCCCCGATGCACTCGACAGTCTCGGCAAAGATGCCGACATCCTCTGGGGGCTCAGCGACCAGGTCGTGCTCTCCCCGCAAACGGCCGAACCGATTCTCCTGTTTTCCATGCAACACCGCCTTCCGCTCAGCGGACTGACCACCTCGTGGACCAAAGCCGGCGCCCTCTACTCACTGGACCGGGACTACGCCGATCTGGGGGCCCAATGCGGCGAACTGGCGCTCAAAATTCTTGGAGGAGCCAAGGCCGGCACCCTGCCGCCGGTCCCGCCGAGAAAAGTGGTCTATTCCCTAAACCTGAAAACGGCCGATCACATGAAGATTGATGTCCCGCAAGCGATTATCGAAGGGGCTCAACACGTTTTCCGATAACACCCGAACCCAGGACACCGGCACGATGCGCTCGACACTCGCGACAAAATTCAACCTGCTGACCGGCTCTCTGATTCTCTGCGCCGCGGTGGTCATCGGCGGGCTCCTGGTCAGGCAACAGATCGCGGCGACCTCCGAGGGTCTCATCCATCGCGGCCAGATCCTCACGGCCTTGATCGCGCAGAACAGTGAATACGGCGTGTTCACGGAGAATCGCGACAACCTCCTGAAGCTTGTCGAGAGCCTGAGCGTCGACCCCGACTTTGCCTATGTGGAAATCCGGGGAAAGGATTCGAAGGTGTTGGCCGGGAAATCAATAGACGGGCAACCAATCCCGTTGCCTGGGACTCCGCCTCTTGAGGCTAGCCCCGAGGCTGGCACGGCCAACGCGCGCAGCATGATAACGAATCAGTCCTTCATCGAGTTCGTAGTCCCCGTCACGACGAAACCGATGGCGGATTCCGGCGGCCTCTTCGTCGACCCTTCAGCGGCCTCCACTCAACCGAGTGCGATCGGATCAGTTCGTCTGGGTTTAGGGAAGCAACGTCTTGAGCAATCCATCGTACAAACCATTGCGTCCACAGGCATCACGGCATCGCTCGTCATCCTGCTTGGTATCGGGCTGACTCTCGTCGTGACCCGTCGGATCGCGGCGCCGATTCGCACGCTTCGCGACGCCACGCAAAAAGTCGCCCAAGGCGATTTGGCTCAACCGTTAACGATCGTCACGCGCGATGAAGTCGGAGACCTTGCGCACTCGTTCAATCGCATGGTCGGAAAACTGCGAGAGGCCAAGGAGCAGGAAGTCCGCCATCAAGAGACGCTCGAAGCTACCGTCGTGGAGCGCACCTCCGAACTGACCCAGACGGTCGCCGCACTCCAAATCGCCAAAGAAGCCGCCGAGGCGGCCAGCATCGCCAAGTCTCAGTTTCTCGCCAACATGAGCCACGAGATCCGCACCCCGATGAACGGCGTCCTCGGCATGGCGGAATTGCTGATGAACTCCCCGCTCACGGAGAAGCAACGGCATCTTGCCACGAGCGTGCACCGCTCGGGAACCGCCCTGCTCGGCATCATCAATGACATTTTGGACTTCTCGAAGATTGAGGCCGGCAAGCTCGAGCTTGAACAGATGGAATTCGGGCTCCGGGACACGATAGAGGAGGCAGTGGACCTCTTCGCCGAGCCGGCGGGCAAGAAAGGGGTGGAGTTGACCTGCTACATCCCCGCCGATATTCCTGACAATGTCCTTGGCGACCCAGTACGCCTACGGCAGATTCTGCTCAATCTGGTCGGGAACGCCGTGAAGTTCACCCCCAGCGGCGACGTGGCGGTCCGGGTTACCTGCGTAAACCAAGGGATCGACGCACTCACCCTGAAGGTCGAGATCGCCGACACCGGGTTGGGCATCCCCGCTCAGGTCCAATCGCGGCTCTTCACCGCATTCTCTCAAGCCGACGGATCCACTACGCGACGCTTTGGGGGCACCGGCCTCGGTCTCGCCATCGTCAAACAATTGGTAGAGCTCATGGGTGGAGAGGTCGGCGTAATGAGTGCGCCTGGCAAGGGCTCGACCTTCTGGTTCACCATCCAACTGGGACAGGGCACACCGCACGCCCCACAGGAGGCACCGGATACCCGATTCCTGCATCACACCAGAATCCTGGTCGTCGATGACAATGACATCAATCGTGACATTTTGGAGGCCCATCTCACGGCCTTGGGAGCCGACACGATCTGCGCCGAATCCGGGGCTGCCGCCCTGGCCGTCCTGCATGAGCGCGCGGGGACGCCGCCGATCGACCTGGCCATTCTCGACATTCACATGCCCGACATGGATGGCATCATGCTCGCCCGCGCCATCAAGGAGGATCCGCGCACCCGCCACATGGAGCTCCTGGCCCTCAGTTCCGTCGACAGCCAGGAACACGGGGGAGACGGGAAGGCGCTTGGATTTGCCGCCTGGCTCAGGAAACCCGTTCGCCAATCTCTCCTGAGAGACTGCCTCCGTCGGCTCCGACAGGGGGCTATCGATCGACCACCCGAACCGGTTCCGGCTCCGACACCAGCCACGCTACGGTCCTCTCTGGGGCGCGTGCTCCTCGTCGAAGACAATCCCGTCAACCGCGAGGTCTCCACCGGCATGCTCGACATCCTCGGCTATGACGTCACCGTCGCCGAAGACGGCCAGCAGGCGCTGACAGTATCCGCCGCCAATTCCTTCGACCTCATCCTGATGGATTGCCAAATGCCCGTCATGGATGGATTCACGGCCACGGCGAGGATTCGGGATCGAGAACAACAGACCCAGGTCGCACGAATCCCGATCATCGCCCTCACCGCCAACGCGATGGACGGAGACCGCGAACGCTGTCTGGCTGCAGGAATGGACGACTACCTGAGCAAACCCTTCTCCCAACAAGCACTGGGAGACCTTCTGGCCCACTGGCGTCTCCCCCGAATCCCGGCTCAGGCATCTTTGCCCCCCACGACAACAGAAACGACTGGGACCAGCGAGCAACCGCCGTCGCCAGTGTCACACGTCGATCGCACCGCCTGGGCGACCATCACCGCGCTCCAACGACCGGGGAAGCCTAATCTGCTGCACAAAACGATCGGCCTCTATCTCACGAGTTCTCAGACGCAGGTCGATGGGCTTCGCCAGGCGCTTCAGGAAGGGAATCACCAGGCCATGATCGTCCCGGCCCATACGCTGAAATCGTCGAGCGCCATGCTCGGCGCCAGCCGACTGGCCGAACTTGCCGGCCAGATCGAGACCGCCTGTCGAAACGGACAAGGGACGCGGTCGGCGGAACTGATCCCGGACCTGGAACGCGAGTACCAGCAGGCTTGCAGCATTTTCCGTCAAGAACTTTCTCAAACAGCCGAGGAGGCAGCATGAAACTCTCGACCTTCACGTATCCCGCAACTCATCCAACTCCAATCGCGAGCCATCCTCTCAAGGATCCTGCGCGGACACTCGTTATTCTCTTCGGCCCTTCCCACTTGATGGACGCTCCGGGCCCCATCCAAACAGTCCTGACCGCCTACGCCGGCGCCGCGGCCATCGGCTGCTCCAGCTCAGGGGAAATTTTCGGCACGCAAGTTCAGGACGATACCCTGGTCGTCGGACTCGTAGAGTTCGACTCCACCACCGTCCGTACTGCGTCGGCTCAGGTTACCGATCCAGGCCATTCCTTCGAAGCGGCACAGGCGCTTGCACATCAATTGATGGATCCCGCGCTCCGCGGCGTCCTGGTGCTCTCCGACGGACTGGGCGTCAATGGCAGTGAACTGATCCGTGGACTGAACGCGGTACTCCCGGCACAGGTGGTGGTCTCGGGAGGCTTGGCGGGCGACGGCGACCGGTTTAAGCGGACCTGGGTCATTAAAGACGGACTTCCGGTCGCTGGTCATGTCACAGCAGTCGGGTTCTATGGCTCCGCGATCCGGCTCACCCACGGATCCAAAGGCGGATGGGATCTCTTCGGACCGGAACGGCTTATCACCCGTTCCAAAGGAAACGTGCTCTATGAGTTGAACCAGAAGCCGGCGCTCCAACTCTACAAAGACTACCTGGGTGAACTCGCGAATGGACTGCCGGGCACCGCGCTCCTTTTTCCTCTCGCGATCCGGCAGACGCAACAGGACACCAAACGTCTGGTCCGCACGATCCTCGCCGTCGACGAGGCGGCTCAGTCCCTCACGTTTGCTGGCGATATGCCGGAGGGAGCCTATGCCCAGTTTATGCGCGCCAATTTCGACCGGTTGATTCAGGGCGCCTCCGACGCGGCCACTGCGGCGGCCGCACCGAACCCGGAGCCTTCGCCGACGCTCTCGATTGCCATCAGCTGCGTCGGACGGCGGCTCGTGCTGGGTGAACGAACCGAAGAGGAAGTCGAAGCGGCCTTCGATGTGTTGCCCAAAGGCGCGGCACAGATCGGATTCTATTCCTATGGCGAGATCTCGCCCTACAGCACGGGACACTGCGATCTCCACAACCAGACCATGACCCTGACCACGATTTCAGAGGCCGCCTGAGGCTAACGATGCATCCACTCCTGCGACGACAACTGAAACGACTGGGCCTCGACCCGGCGACGTGCCCGACGGACCCGGCAGGCTGGCAGGCCATGCTGGATCGCGTCAGTCAGAGTTATGTCGAAAACGATCAAGGCAGAGCCCTGTTGGAACAATCCCTCGACGTCACCTCCCGAGAGATGCAGGGGCTGTATGAAGACCTCCGGCGGTCCGGAGAAACAGAATTGGCGGAGGAGCGGAACAAACTCGAAGCCGTCCTCCACTCGCTCGGCGACGGGCTCTGCGTCGTCAATACGCAGTGGAAGATCGTCCTCATGAATCCGCTGGCCGAAGAGTTGCTCGGCGCGCCTCTGGCGAATCTGGCAGGCCAGCCGGTGTACCACTTCCTCTCGCCGGGCCCTGAAGAGTTCAGCCACGAATGCCTCATCACGGACACCTCGATCCCGCCGCTCGAACAAGGCATTCCCTTCCGCACCGATGATGGCATTCTCTTGCGGGGCGACGGCCAGATGATGCCGATTTCGCTCGTCGTCACGCCCATCTCAACTGACGGCGTCGTGAACGGTGCCGTGCTGGTGTTCCGGAATATCACCGCCCAGAAACAGGCGGAAGAACAACGGACAGAGAGCGCAGCGCTGCTCCGACGGGTGCAAGCCGGGCTGCTGGAATTAGCCACGAATAGCGACCTCTATCGCGGAGAACTCTCCGACGCCTTCCACGTCATTACGCGGGTCGCCTCGCAGAGTCTGCGCGTGGCTCGCGCCAGCGTCTGGTTTTTCACCGACGCGCACGCAGCCATTCGCTGCGCCGACCTGTTCGAGCAGGCGACCGAAACCTATTCAAACGGAGCGGAACTGCCCGCCACCGGCTTCCCCCGATACTTTGCGGAGTTGGCAACGGAAGATGTCATTGTCGCCAACCAGGCCCAGACCGATCCCAAGACATCGGAATTCGCCGCCAGCTATCTCATTCCGCTCGGCATTACCTCTATGCTGGATGTCCCGATCCGGTCGGAAGGAAAGATGGTCGGCGTCATCTGCCACGAACATATCGGACCGGCCAGAGTCTGGACTGCGGAAGAACAACAGTTCGCCACCTCGGTCGCCAACACCATCTCGCTGGTGCTCGAAACCGCCGACCGCCGCAAGGCGGAAGTTGAAACCCAGCGCACCAAGAACTTCCTCAATTCGGTCGTCGAGCATCTGCCCATTATGTTGTTCGTGAAAGAAGCCTCTGAGCTGCGGTTCGTGCGCTGGAACAAAGCAGCGGAGGAAGTGACAGGCTTTGACCGCAGCGAGATGCTAGGGAAATGCGATCACGATTTCTTTCCCCCAGGAGAAGCCGACTTCTTTACCGCCAAGGACCGTGAAGTCCTCGCCAGCGGTACGCTGCTCGAAATCCCCGAAGAACAGATTCACACGAAAACACGGGGGACCCGCATTCTCCGAACCAAGAAACTGTCTATTCTCGACGAAGCAGGCAAACCGCAGTTTCTCATCGGCATCGCGGAGGACATCACGGAGCGGAAACAGGCGGACGAGGCTATACGCAGGAGCGAAGCCCGAACGCGACTGGTCATCGACTCGGCCCTGGATGCCGTCGTCACGATCAATGACCGCGGATCCATCGTGGAGTGGAATCCCCGAGCCGAGGCGATCTTTGGATGGTCTGCCGCTGAGGCCTGCGGGCGGAATTTGGCAGACACGATCATTCCACTCCGATTCCGCGCAGCTCATCACACAGGCATCGAGACCTTCCTTCGCACAGGCGCGGGACCCATCCTCGACCAGCGCATTGAAGTCATGGCCCTTCGGCGGAATGGCGCGGAATTCCCTGCCGAATTGGCCGTGACCGCGCTCCAGATTGATGCAGGCTTCACGTTTACCGCGTTCATCGCCGATATCAGTGAGCGCAAGCGAGCAGAGGCGGCACTCCAAGAGCTATCCACCTTTCAAAAAGCCATGCTGGACAACGCCGGCCACGCCATCATTTCCACCGCGCCCGATGGGATCATTCGCCTCTTCAATCCTGCGGCTGAATCGTTACTTGGCTATCGCGCAGACGAGCTCATCGGGAAACAGACACCCGCGGTCTTCCACGATCCGGAGGAGGTGTCGGCGCGCGCGCGTCTCTTCTCGGCGGAACTCGGCGTCCCGATCGAACCGGGCTTCGATGTCTTCGTCGAAAAAAGCCGGCGAGGTCTGCCCAATGAGCATGAGTGGACCTACATCCGGAAAGACGGCACTCGCCTGACGGTCCTGCTGAACGTCACCGCTCTTCGAGATACAGAAGGACACATCACCTCATTCTTAGGGATCGCCTCAGACATTACCTCGCTCAAGATTGTCGAACGAGAGCTGATCACCGCCAAGGAAGCCGCGGAGGCCGCGAGCGTGGCCAAATCGCAATTCCTCGCAAACATGAGCCACGAGATCCGGACCCCCATGAACGGCGTCCTCGGACTGGCGGCGCTCTTGGGGCAAACCTCCTTGAGCCCCAAGCAACAGCGCCTGACGAACACCATCATACGATCCGGCAACTCGCTCCTGGATATCATCAACGACATTCTCGACTTTTCGAAAATCGAAGCGGGAAAACTGGAATTGGAACACACCGATTTCCACCTGCGCATCCTGGTCGACGACGTGCTCGAATTGTTTGCGGCCCCCGCGCATCAGAAGCATCTGGAACTCATTGCCGATGTGGCCGACAGCGTCCCCGCTTTTGTCAAAGGCGACCCGGCTCGACTCCGCCAGATTCTGATCAATCTGATCGGCAATGCCATTAAGTTCACCGCTCAAGGTGAAGTGGTCGTGAGTATCGTCAGTATTGCAGAGGGGAAAGACCAATCGGTCCTCTGCTTCTCGGTCAAAGACTCCGGGATCGGCATCACCCCCGACGCCTTGCGCAACATTTTCCAGCCGTTTGCACAAGCCGACGGATCCACGACGAGAAAATACGGCGGCACCGGACTCGGGCTCGCCATTGCCAAACAGCTCGTCGCCTTTATGGGAGGTGAAATCTGGGCCGAGAGTCAGATGGGATCGGGAGCGACCTTCCTCTTTACCGTGCATCTCGCCCATTCTCACCTGGGCAGCACCGGTGCGCTGGAATCGAAACAGGCGTTGCCGAACCAGCGCGTCCTAGTCGTGGACGACAGTCCGACGGCCCGCCTCACGCTGGACCGCCAGCTGCGCCGCTGGGGAGCCACCTCCACCGTCGCGGAATCAGGCACGGCGGCGGTGCAGCTCCTCGCCAATGCCTTGGAGGACGGTCTCCCCTACGACACGGTCGTGCTCGATCTCGATATGCCCGGCATGAACGGACTCGACACCGTTCGCGCTCTCCGCGACACGCTCCAGCACCATCACCCCCGCGTGATCCTCATGACGCCGGTCGAACGTGTGGACGCGGCGGAAGACCAGACCGGGCTGATCGCGGCCACCCTCACGAAGCCCGTGAGACCGTCCGACCTTTACCGAGCCCTCTCCGGACAGACCGTCCAGGTCTCCTCATCCCGTCACCATCCTGAGCAGGAAGAACGGCCCCCTGCCAAGCCTCAAGGCTCGATCCTCCTCGCAGAGGACAACGCCGTGAATCAAGAAGTGACACTGGGCATGCTGGAGGTGCTGGGATGCACCGCCACAGCCGTTGAAAACGGACGACAGGCCATCGAGTTGCTTGCGAGCCAGCCCTTCTCGGTGATCCTCATGGATTGCCAGATGCCGGAGATGGACGGATTTGCAGCGACCCGCACGATCCGTCGACAGGAGCAGAATACCGGCACGAGAATTCCGATCGTGGCCCTTACGGCCCATGCCCTGCAGGGGGATCGGGAACTCTGCCTGGCCGCCGGCATGGACGACTACCTCAGTAAACCCTTCACCATCGAACAGTTGCGGACCGTGATCCACCGGTGGCTGCCATCTCCGTCACAACCGACTCAGGTGGATGCCGCTCAGGCATCAGCCGCTCCGCCAGCGGCCCCTGCCTCTCAAACCAATGAATCTCCCGTAGATCCAAAGAGTTGGGACAGCATCACCAGTCTCCAACGTCCCGGACAGCCTGACCTGCTGGCCAAAGTCATCGGCCTCTATCTCAAGGATTCGCAGGGATTGGTCGATAAGATACTAGCAGCCGCCGCAGGGAAGGATTTCGCCTCGCTGCGAGACACTGCCCATAGTTTGAAGTCACGCAGTGCGACGCTGGGAGCCTGGCACGTCACGAATCTCTGCAAACAGTTGGAAACAGGAGCGCGGGAGCAGACCTTAGCCTGGACAGAAGCCGAACGGCTGACGAAGCAGTTACAACAGACCTTCACCGCCACGTGCGAGATCTTTGAAGGTGAACGACAGAGGAGAGCGGCGTAAATGAATTCCACCCCACTGGCCCTGATTGTTGACGACGACATTACCTTACGCGTCCTCGCGCGGGAAGCGCTGGAACAAGCCGGATGCCGGGTCGAGGATGCCGCGACTGGCCAGGAAGCCCTCGACGCCTTTCAGCGGGAAACTCCCGACATCATCCTCTTGGATGTCGTCATGCCGGGGATGGACGGGTTCGCGACCTGCGCGGCACTCCGGAAACTGCCGGGCGGCGCCTCTGTGCCCATCCTCATCATGACCGGCCTCGACGATGTGAAGTCCATCGCCACCGCCTACGACGCGGGCGCGACCGACTTTGTGACGAAGCCTTGGAATGCCCTCGTGCTCAGCCATCGGGTCCGCTACATGCTGCGCGCCAGCCAGGCCGTGGAAGAGCTCCTGGAACGCGAGATGAGTCTGGCCGAAGCCCAACGGATCGCCCGCCTGGGCAACTGGAAATGGAACTTGTCGACGAACCGGTTTATCGCCTCCACCCAAACGTTCCGCATTCTGGGCATCCAGGCGGATCCCTATTCCACGGCGCTGTCGTTTGAGGAATTCCTCAGCCATATTCACGAAACCGATCGGCCGACGGTCGAGTCCGGCATCCGTCAAGCCATCGCCACCGGCGCCCCCTTCCGCCAGGATCATCGGGTCCACCTGCCCACAGGAGACGTGCGCGTCGTCCATCACTATGCCGAAGTGGCGTTCGAACAAGGCGGCGCCGCGACCAGCGTCGTCGGGACGATTCAGGATATTACCGATCAGAAAAAAGCCGAGGCCCAGATTCACTTCCTGTCGAACTACGACCGCCTCACCCAGTTGCCCAATCGCCAACTGTTCCAGGATCGCGTGACCCAGGCCCTGGCCACCCAGAAACGCCACGAGACACAAGGCGCCATTCTCCTCGTCAATCTCGACCGGTTTCAACGCATCAACGATACACTCGGCCCGAAATGCGGAGATACGATTCTCCGCGAAGTGGCCGAACGGCTGCTCCATTGCGTGCGACAGTCCGACTCGGTGTCACGCCACGACGATCAGGAGCCCATCACACTCTCCCGACTGGGCGGGGACGAATTCACCGTGCTCCTGACCAATCTGGCTTCGGCACAGAGCGCCGCGAAAGTGACCCAGCGGATCCTGGAATCCCTCAATGCCCCTTACCAGATCGATGGCCGTCAGGTGGTGGTGACCGCCAGCATCGGGATTGCGCTGCTCGGACAGGACGGCGACGATGTCGACACGCTGCTCCGCAACGCGGACGCGGCCGTCCATGCGGCGCAGGGAAAGGGACGGAACACCTATCAATTCTATTCCCAGTCGATGAACGTGGCCTTGGCAGAACGGCTGAGTCTGGAGTCGGATCTTCGCCAAGCTTTGGAGCGAAGCGAATTTGTGCTGCATTACCAGCCCCAGGTCGACATTCGCCGATGGGAGATCGTCGGCGTCGAAGCCCTCATCCGCTGGCAGCACCCGGAACGAGGCATGGTATCTCCCATGACGTTTATTCCACTGGCTGAAGAGGTCGGATTGATCGACCAAATCGGACAATGGGTGTTCCGCACCGCCTGCGCGCAGCAGGTCGCCTGGGGGGCCTACGGCCTCGGCGAAGTTTCCATCGCGGTCAACCTGTCGGGAGTCCAGTTTCAGCAAGCGAATCTCGTGGAGTCGATTCGCACGATTGTTCGTGAGACCGGGGCCAATCCCGCTCGTTTGGAACTGGAGCTGACGGAAAGCACTGCGATGCAGGATGCAGAGAACGCGGTCGTGGTCTTTCAGCAACTCAAAACCATGGGATTCAGCCTGTCCATTGATGACTTCGGCACCGGCTATTCCTCGCTAGTGTAGTGATTCATGCTGTTCTTGTCTTATCCAGAGCGCTCTTGGCCCGATTCACTTTCGCTAAGATTTCCTGCGCGGATTTGGTCCACACAAAGGGGGTGGGCTGGGTATTGCGGTGGGTCATGTAGGCGTCAAT